>NZ_JANSIU010000007.1:0-136559 GCF_047462275.1 Synechococcus sp. H70.2 | reverse complement strand
CCCTGGTAAACCCGGTCGTACACCCCAGCCACCGCGGCGCGCACCAACGGCTCACAGGGGCGGGGATCCCGCGGCCAGTAGGCCATCACCATGGCCAAAGCGGTGGGGCTGCACCAAGCTGCTCCCCCGTCAGCGTAGACCATCTGGGAACACAAGGGCAGATCCAAGACCTGGCCCCAGCGGCTGGGATCCCCAGGGGGGAGGTGGCTGGGCTGGGCTGGCTGGTTGGAAAAGGCAACCGCCACCTGATCCACAAGGGGGGAACGGCCTGGCTCTTGCGTGAACAGGCGCACCCTGACCTGAAAAGCTTCGGCCCCCCTTTGGGTATCCTGGAGCACCAACAAATCCGTGTTGAGGTTGCCGTCCTCATCTGCCTGCCCGCCCACGGAGTGGCTGGCCAGGGTGGCCGGATCGGCGGCCCACACCCCAGCGTGATACCACTTCGTCCAGCGCCCCGCAAGCTTGGCCCGGATCCCCACTTCCAGCCAGGTGCCGGGGGGCGTGGTGGCATTCCAGGAGACGATCGCTTCCACCAGAGGAAAGCTGGCGGGAACCTCCGCGCTGACGGCTTCTCCCACCCAATAGCGGCCGGGGGGATAAAAAGGCCGGCCCTGAAACGCCGACTCAGGCCCTTCAAGGCTGACTTCTTGGCGCCAGCCCTCTGGATCCAAAACCAATTGCCCTTGGGCATTCAGCCGGATCCCGCGGGCTGACCAGTCCTGAAAGCCTTGGGGGGCCTGCCAGCGCTGCAACCCAGTGCGGTAGGTGGAGGGGATCTGGGCCTGCATTGCCAGGAGTCCTGGGGAAGTGGGAGCCGGCTGGGCCAACGCCGGCAGAAGCAGTACAGTCACGCCAGCCAGCCCGAGCAGACCCTGCCAACCGCTCCAGCCTTTTGCAACCCCCATGCTCTGCTTGCCCCCACTAGTAGCGCGACACTGCCGGGTGCCCCTTAATGTACCAGCGCCAGGGGAGCTCCACGCCGCGGGTAATACCGATGCGGGTGGTCTGGACAATGGTCCATTGGGCTGGCCCAGAGGGGGATCCCTCTAGCCAAATGCCTTCCTGACCGGCTTCCACCCGCTCCAGCCGCCAGCCGTTGTGGGATCCGTCGATGCGCAGCGCCTGGCAGAGCAGGCCCGGCCCTGCCGCCACCCGCGCCGGTTTCCGTCGTTTATTGGCCGGGATCCACTCCGGCAGGCAATCCAACTGGGCTGCCCGGATCAGTACTGCTGACGCGATCCCTTCGGCCCCAGTGACGATATTTAGACAGTGGTAGAGGCCGTAGATGCGATAGACGTAGAGATGCCCTGGTGGCCCAAACATCACCTGGTTGCGCCGGGTTTTGCGGCGATAGGCGTGGCAGGCCGGATCCCCAGCTGTATAGGCTTCTGTTTCCACGATCTGGGCCCGCACCTGCAGCCCATCGGCAAATTGCCGCACCAGCACCATGCCCAGCAAAGCCGGTGCCACCAGCGGCGCCGGCTGGCTTAACCAGTCCCTGGGATCCACAGCAGGCTCGGCAGCCGTCAGCCGCCGGCAACAGCAGGGACGATGCTCACCTCATCCCCATCCTGAAGAGGCGTGTCGGATCCCTGAAGGAAGCGAATATCTTCGCTATTGACATAGAGATTAACAAAGCGGCGCAATTCCCCCTTTTCATCGCACAGCCGCGCCTTGATGCCTGGATAGCTTTGCTCCAAGGCCTCCAGCAGCTCCCGAATGGTGGATCCCTCGCAACTGACCACCTCCTGATCCCGGGTGAGCGCCCGCAGCGTGGTGGGAATTAACACCTTGACCGCCATAAGTCCAATGCTTTGTCCATTGACCAACATTAGAAGACTAGGGTAGCAGCACCCCATCGCTGCCGTGAATCACGCCGTAAGTTCACGCTGGCCCCTTCGACCCGGATGCTGCCATTGGATGGATCCAGCGGCAGCCCTGCCAAGGGGGTAGGGAGGATCCCGCTTGGCCGGCTGCAACCACGTCTCCCCAGTGCCCGGCAGCAATTGCCCAAAGGCCAGATTGGAAGGGGCAAAGGCGAAGAGGCATGGTGCAGAGCTCTTGAGCAGTTGGGTTTGGGAGGGGGATCCCCCTCGCTTTAAACCGAAGCCTCCTGCCAGTCCAGCCGCTCCAACGTACGGGCCCGCTCCAGCGCCTGTTCAAAGCTCTCCAGCTTGGGCGAGATCACCAGCGGATGGCCCACCTGCGCCTGCACCGCCTCCTGGGTCTTCAAGCCATTGCCGGTAATGTAGGCAACCGTAACCGCCTCGGGATCGAGGTGGCCAGCTTCGGCCAGGTGTTTGAGCACGGCGATGGTGGTACCGCCGGCCGTCTCAGTGAAGATACCTTCGGTCTCGGCCAGGAGCTTGATGCCAGCGATAATCTCAGGATCCGTAGCCGTCGCGATCTGGCCGCCGGTCTTGCGGGCAATCTCCAAGGCGTAGATGCCGTCGGCAGGGTTGCCGATGGCAATCGACTTAGCAATGGTGTTGGGCTTAACGGGAGTAACAAAATCCCGTCCTTCGCGAAAGGCCTGGGCAATGGGTGCACAGCCCTGGGCCTGGGCGCCATGGAAGGTAACCGGCTTCTCCGCCACCAGCCCCACCTTCACAAACTCCTGAAAACCTTTGTAAATCTTGGTGTACAGGGATCCGGACGCCAGCGGGATCACCACCTGATCCGGCAGTTGCCACCCCAGTTGCTCCACCACCTCGTAGGCCAGGGTTTTCGAGCCTTCTGCGTAGTAGGGGCGCAGGTTGATGTTGACAAAGCCCCAGCCGTAGCGATCGGCCACCTCGGCGCAGAGGCGATTGACCTGGTCGTAGTTGCCCTCCACCGCCATGACGATGGGGTTGTAGATGAGGGATCCCAGCACTTTGCCCGCTTCTAAGTCCGCTGGGATGAAGATGACACAATCTAAGCCAGCGTGGGCGGCAATGGCGGCGGTGGAGTTGGCCAGATTGCCCGTGCTGGCGCAGGAAACGGTGGTAAAGCCCAGCTCCCTGGCGCGGGTTAGGGCCACCGACACCACCCGATCCTTAAAGCTGAGGGTGGGCATGTTGACCGCATCGTTTTTGAGGTAGAGGTTTTTCAACCCCAACCGCCGGCCCAGCCGCTCCGCCTTCACCAGCGGGGTCATGCCGGTGCCCACATCGATGGGCCGCTCCGAAACCACCGGTAGAAAAGGCAGATAGCGCCAGATGGACAGCGGCCCGGCCTGGATGCTCTGCCGGCTGACGGCACCCTTGAGCCAGTCATAGTCGTAGACCACTTCGAGGGGGCCAAAACACAGGTCGCACACGTGCTTGGCAACCGGCTCGTACTCGGCCCCGCATTCGCGGCAGCGCAAGCGGCTGAAGCCCACCTGGGGGTTGCGCAGGGCAGGGCTGAGCGGGCGTTGAGAAAGGGTTTGCGTCATAGGAAGCCTCAGGCAGGAGAAAGGGCTGGATCTGGTTGACCCATCGTCGAGGCCAATCTTATCACCCCCGATCTACCCCGTCAACTAAATCCGACTAAAATAGTCTGGATTAGATCTGGCCGAAGGCAGGCGATGGGCGAGGGACTGAAAAGCCCCGCCGTCTCAAGCGCTGCCCCTCTCGCTAAACTGGAAAAAAATTGGGATCCCGCTATTTAGCGGCAAAGGCCACCGTATGCTCAAAGTTGGACGGGACAACGTGGACTTTCTCGACCACTACGACGTAATCGTCGTGGGTGGGGGGCATGCTGGCTGTGAAGCGGCCCTGGCAGCAGCACGCTTGGGCTGCAATACCTTGATGCTGACGTTGAACCTGGACAAGATTGCCTGGCAGCCCTGTAACCCCGCCGTCGGCGGCCCGGCCAAGTCGCAACTGGTGCACGAAATCGATGCCCTCGGCGGCGAGATGGGCAAGGTTACCGACCGCACCTATTTGCAGAAGCGGATCCTCAACCGCTCGCGGGGGCCAGCGGTGTGGGCCTTGCGGGCGCAAACCGACAAGCGGGAGTACGCGCGGGTGATGCGCTCAGTGGTGGAAAACCAACCCAACCTGACGCTCCGCGAGGGCACCGTCACCGACCTGGTGCTGGGGCGCAACGATGAGGTGGTGGGCGTGGTTACCCACTTTGGCAGTGTCTTCGGCTGTCGGGCGGTGATCCTGACCACAGGCACGTTTCTGGGAGGGCGCATCTGGATTGGCCGCCACTGGCAACCTGCCGGCAGGGCGGGGGAATTTGCCGTCGAGGGGCTGACCGACACCCTGCGCCAACTGGGCTTTGAGACAGGCCGGCTGAAAACTGGCACCCCTGCCCGTGTGGATCGCCGCAGCGTCGATTTTTCGGTGATGGAGCGGCAGCCAGGGGATCCCGACGTGCGCTGGTTTAGCTTTGACCCAGCGGTGTGGGTGCCGCGGGAGCAGATGGACTGCTACCTCACCTACACCACCCCAGAGACGCACCGCATCATTCGGGAGAACCTCCACGAAACTCCTGTCTACGGCGGTTGGGTGGAGGCCAAAGGGCCGCGTTACTGCCCCAGCATTGAAGACAAGATCGTGCGCTTTGCCGACAAAGAGAGGCACCCGGTCTTCATCGAGCCAGAGGGGCGAGATCTGCCGGAGCTCTACATCCAGGGGTTCTCGACGGGGATGCCAGAGAAAATCCAAATCCAGATGTTGCGCTCCTTGCCCGGCCTGGAGCGGTGCGTGATGCTGCGGCCTGCCTATGCGGTGGAATACGACTATCTACCGGCTACCCAGCTCTACCCCACCCTAATGACCAAAAAAGTGCAGGGGCTCTTCTGCGCCGGCCAAATTAACGGCACCACCGGCTACGAGGAGGCGGCAGCCCAGGGTCTGATCGCCGGGATCAATGCCGCCCGCCTGGTGCAGGGCAAGCCGCTGGTGACGCTGCCGCGCGAGTCCAGCTACATCGGCACCCTCATCGACGACCTCTGCACCAAAGAGCTGCGGGAGCCCTACCGCATGCTCACCAGCCGCTCCGAATACCGCCTCATCCTACGTGCTGACAACGCCGACCAGCGCCTTACTCCTCTGGGGCGAGAGTTGGGCCTCATCGACGACCGCCGCTGGGCTCTTTTCCAGGCCAAGCAAGCCCGCCTTGCCGCTGAGATCGAGCGCCTGGAAACCCAGCGGGTCAAAGCCCACGACCCCGCCGGGATCCACCTTAGCCAACTGACTGGCCAGGGGATCAAAGGATCCGCCACCTTAGCCGAGCTCCTGCGCCGCAACCAGATTCACTATGCCAACCTACTGGAGCTGGGGTTGGGCAATGAGGAGCTGGATCCCTTTGAGCAGGAGGCAGCAGAAATTGCCGTCAAATACAGCGGCTACATCCAGCGGCAGCAGAACCAAATTGAGCAGGTGAGCAAGCAGTACCACCGCCCCCTGCCCCCCGATCTGGACTACCACTCCATCCCCACCCTCTCCAAAGAGTCGCGGGAGAAACTGGCGGCCGTCCGCCCCCTGACGGTGGGCCAGGCCGCTCGCATTGGCGGCGTCAACCCCGCCGACATCAACGCCCTGCTGATCTACCTCGAGGTGCGGCAACGTCAGAGGGCCACGGCAGAACCCGTTAGCACCTCGCGGTAATCTCTGCCCCCCTTGCCGTAGAGGGCAGGGATCTCTTCTAGGGGCAGGCGCGAAGCCACGCCTAGATCCAGGGGCGAGACCTCCCCGCGCAGCCAGTGGCAGAGGCCAGCTGCCCCAATCATGGCGGCGTTGTCGGTACAGAGGGCAACAGGCGGGATGATCACCCGCAGGCCCTTGTGGCGGCCCGCTTCCAGCAGGCGAGCCCGCAGCTCCCGGTTGGCGGCCACCCCCCCTGTAACCAGCAGGGTCGAGAGGCCCAGCGCCTCGGCACAGGCCACCGCTTTTTCGGTCAGCACGCGGGTGAGGCAGGCCTGGAAGCTGGCGGCAATATCGGCCACGGGCAGTTCCCGGCCTTCTTGCTGCAACTGTTGGACTAGGCGCAGCACCGCTGTCTTCAAGCCGCTGAAGCTGGTGTCGTAGGGGTGAGCTAGCTTGCCCGCAGGCAGGGGAAAGCGGTTGGGATCCCCTTGTTGCGCCCAACGGTCGATCGGGGGCCCGCCGGGGTAGCCCAGCCCCAGCAGCCGCGCCACCTTGTCAAAGGCTTCGCCGGCAGCGTCGTCGCGGGTGCGGCCTACCGTCTGGTACTCCCCGTAGTCCTTCATCCAGATCAAGCTGGTGTGGCCCCCTGAAACCAAAAGGCAGAGACAAGGGGGGCGCAAGTCGGGCTCGGTCAAAAAACCGCTGAAGAGGTGGCCCTCCAGATGGTGCACCCCAATCAAGGGTTTGTCGTAGAGCAGGGCCAAGGTCTTGGCCGCCATCAGCCCCACCAGCAGGGATCCCACTAGGCCCGGCGCACAGGTAACAGCAATGGCATCCAGATCGGCCACGCCCAGCCCGGCCTCCTGCAGCGCTGCCTCCAGCACAAAGGGCAGGGTTTCCACATGGCGGCGGGAGGCCACCTCCGGCACCACGCCTCCGTAAGCTGCATGGAGGTCGATCTGGCTAGCCACCACAGAGCTAAGCTGCCGCGGGGCAAAGGTTGGCCAGCTCGGCTCCCCCTCCACCACCGCCACAGCCGTTTCGTCGCAACTGGTTTCGATAGCGAGGACGCGGGCCATGGGAGAGCAAGGGAAGGAAAAGGGGTAGGAATGCTTGAGGATCCTTAAGAATTGTGTGAGCTAAAACCCGGGATCCGTCGAGGCGAAGCACTCGGGAGTATGATACTAACCGTTTAGTGCCCGTTTCTGCACTAAGCATTCCTGCCCATTGAGCATCATCCTAGACCCCTAGCTCAAGGACACATCCTGCCATGCGAACCCTTTTGAGTCTTCTTTTGGCCCTTTGCCTAGCGCTTGGTTTTACCCAGGCTGTGCAGGCAGAGCCCTTGATTGGTTTGAAGCCTTGCAGCGAAGTTCCCGCTTTCCAGGCCCTGCGAGAGCAGCGCCTGAGCAGCCTCGAAGAGAAAATCCGCAATGCCAGCCCCGAGTTGGCTCCTCTTTACCAGCAAAAGTTGGTCCAAACCGAAAAGCGTTTTGAACGCTACAGCAAGCTGCTCTGTGGCGAGGAAGGCTTGCCCCACCTGGTTACCGATGGCCGCTGGAGCCATGCCGGTGAGTTTCTCATCCCTGGCTTACTTTTCCTCTACATTGCCGGCTGGTTGGGCTGGGCAGGCCGCTCCTACCTGATTGCCGTTCGCGATAGCGATGAGCCGGAGATGAAAGAAAGTATCATCGACGTCCCCTTGGCACTGCGCTGTTTCCTGACGGCTTTGGCTTGGCCCGCAGCTGCCCTCAAGGAAATTGCCAGTGGTGACATTCGAGAGCCGGAGGAGGCTGTTCCCATCTCTCCTCGCTGAGGAAGGGATCTTGCCTGATTAGCTTAAGTCAACCCATTCCCTGTGAGAGGTCGATATGGCTGATTTCACCAAATTTCTCACCACCGCTCCGGTAGCCCTCATTTTGTTTTCTAGCTTCGTCCTTGCCCTTTTTATTGAGATCAATCGCTTCTTCCCCGACATTTTGACGTTCTAAATCAGAGGGTCAGGGATCCCCGCCAAGCCATGGGGATCCCTGCTTAATTTCCTTGGCTTCTCTTGGCCTGACACAAGATTGCCCCATGCTTGAGCCCACTGTCGAGGAATACATCACTGTCCCCGAAGGGGATCCGCAAATTGGCAACCTGCAGACCCCAATTAACCATGCGCCTGCTGTTCGTCTCTTCTTAAATTGGCTACCAATCAACCGCCCGGGAGCCAGCCCCATCTGGCGAGGTCTGGAAATTGGCATGGCCCACGGCTATTGGCTGGTGGGGCCCTTTGCCAAGCTTGGGCCTTTGCGCAACGAGCCCATTGGCCTGCTGAGCGGCTTCTTGGGAGCCTGTGGTCTCATTTTGATCCTGACGGCGGCCCTCTCGCTCTACGGCAGCGTCTCCTCGCCGCGCCATGGTGGGTCAGGGCAGGGATCCCAGTCTTGGAGCGAATTGGCTGCCGGCTTTTTAATAGGGGGGATGGGGGGAGCCATGGTTGCTTACCTGCTTTTGCTCAATGGGGATCTCCTGTTTCCCCCCCTTCGCTAAGTTTCCAGCATTTTTTGGGAGCAGCCGTGACTAATCCACTCCTTGATCCCACTTCTGAGAGATTGTCGTTGACCGAGATCCGTCGCCTGTCGCCAGCTGCTCTAGCCTACTTGGGGGATGCCATTTACGAACTGCACGTGCGGCGGCAACGGTTGTTTCCCCCAGATCGCCTGGAGCGCTACCATCAGCAAGTGGTGAAGCGAGTGCGTAGCTCGGCTCAGGCCAAGTTGCTGTTAGCGCTGCTACCTTATCTCAGCCCTGAAGAGCAGGCTATTGTCCGCTGGGGCCGCAATGGTTGTGGTCGCCCACCCCGGCATCTAAGCCTAGTTGACTATCAGAATGCCAGTGGCCTGGAAACTATCCTGGGCTACCTCTACCTCACCAATCCCGACCGCTTGCGCTCTATTCTTGCCCTCACCGATGTTTTGGCTGAGACGATAGACGACTAGGAAGGTTAGGATCAGCGTCTGCTCGGCACCGTTTTCCTCTCATGCCTAAGCCTTCTCAGCCCAAAGCTCCTCTACAACTTTCTCGCCCACGCAAGTTGCGGCAACCCACGGATCCCAAGGCCGAGGCGGAACAAGAGATCATCTACGGTCGCCAAACGGTATTGGCGGCCCTGCGGAGCGGCGCTACCCTCAACCGGGTTTGGGTGGTGCCAAAGCTGCGGTATAGCCCCCAGTTTTTGTCACTCTTGGAGGAGGCCAAAGCGCGCGGCACAGTTATTGATGAGGTCTCTCCCCAGCGGCTAAACCTCCTCACCGGCGGAGCTAACCATCAAGGGATCGCTGCCCAGACCACCCCCTATTGCTACGTGGATCTAGAAGAGCTGGTGGAACAGAGCCGCCAGGCTAGCCCCCAGCCGGTGCTGGTGGTGCTAGACGGGATCCAGGATCCCCACAACCTGGGGGCCATTGCCCGCAGCGTGGAGGCGTTTGGCATGCAGGGGATGGTGATCCCGCAGCGGCGGGCGGCAGGCGTCACCGCAACCGCGATGAAGGTGGCAGCGGGGGCCCTCTCTACCCTGCCGGTGGCGCGGGTGGTGAACTTAAACCGCGCCCTGGAATACCTCAAAGAGCAGGGGTTCTGGATCTATGGCACCACCAGCCAAGGGGCTGCCCCTGTCTATAGCGCCGACTTTCGCCGACCCGTTGCCTTGGTAATTGGATCCGAAGGGGAAGGCATCAGCCTACTCACCCAGCGCCACTGCGACCAACTGCTGTCGATTCCCTTGGCAGGCCGCACCCAGAGTTTAAATGCCTCGGTGGCAGCAGGCATCGCCCTTTATGAGATCCACCGGCAGCGCTCCCCCCACCAGCTCAAACGCGCCGAGACTGAAACAATTCTCAACAAATCCTCAACGAAGGCAGTAGAATCTAATTAATGATTGCGGCAGATCCCGAACAATCCTTGGCACTTGTGAATGGGGGGGATCGATCCTGTGGGCAACCCTTTGGTCTGGCTGTTGGATAGGCTGCGTGGCTTAGCGGTCTGGATTGAGATCACCACCGACGACTGCACCTACTACTACGGCCCCTTCGCCAGCGAGAAAGAAGCGGAAGCGCACAAAAGCCACTACATCGCTGACCTAAAGGCGGAGGGGGCTGAAAAGATCGAGGTTCAGATAAAGAAAATGCGCCAGCCGCAGACGCTGACGGTGGTTCACACCCCTTCACAGGTGGGTTCTTGAGGTTCGCTATGGTTTACCAGATCACTGTCCATCATCGGGGCCAGACCTACCAGTTTCCTGCCGCGGCGGATCAGACGGTTTTACAGGCAGCTCTCGAGTACGGCCTGGAGCTACCTTCCTCTTGTCAGGCGGGAGTCTGCACCACCTGTGCGGGGCGGCTAAAGTCGGGATCCGTAGCCCAGCCTGACGCAATGGGGATCGGGCCGGAACTCAAGGCTCAGGGCTTTGTTCTGCTGTGCGTAGCCTACCCTACCTCCGACTTGGAGGTGGAAACGGATCAAGAGGAGGAGGTTTACCGCTTGCAGTTTGGCTCCTAGCCCTGGTCTAGCATCAAGTATCTCCAAGCTGTGAAGCTCCATTTTCTGCGTCTAGCTTTGCCCCTAAGTTTGCCGCTTTCTGCTTCTCAAATAGAGGGATCCCTTCTCCAACAAGTGGCCCAAGAGCTGGGGCAGCCAGCCCGCCTCCTGCGCTGGAGTCTGACGGCGGTGGAGGGGGAGAGGGTTTGGGTGGAGGTGGTGGCTACCACGGACGAGGCGAGTTGGGTTTAGGCTATAGAAATGGCTAGCGGTACCCCCGGCAGTTGCCATGTCTGTCTCCAAACCTGAAGCGGCCCCAGCTTCAACTTTGGCCGAGCAGCGTCCCCCTGTGGCCCTCACCATCGCCGGCTCCGATAGCGGCGGCGGAGCAGGCATTCAAGCGGATCTGCGCACCTTTGCCTTCCAGCGCGTTCACGGCACTTCTGCCCTTACCTGCGTAACTGCCCAGAATACCCTGGGGGTTAAGCGAGTGGATCCCCTACCCCCGGAGGCGGTGGCTGCCCAGATTGAGGCGGTAGTGGAAGACATTGGGGTGCAAGGGATCAAAACCGGCATGTTGCTCAATGCCGAGATTGTGGGGGAGGTGGCCCGCCAGGTGGAACGCTGGGCGCTGCAGCCGCTGGTAGTGGATCCGGTGATGGTCTCCCGCACGGGGGCCAAGCTGCTGGCGGAGGATGCCATCCAGGCCATCCGCGAGCGGCTGATCCCTCTGGCTCAGGTCGTTACCCCCAACCGCTACGAGGCTCAGATTTTGGCAGGGATGGAGCTGCAGTTGCTGGCGGATATGGAGGAAGCGGCCCGCCGCATCCACGCCCTGGGCTGTAAGGCTGTACTCGTCAAGGGGGGAGGTATGCCAGGGGAACTGCAGGGGGTGGATGTGTGGTTTGACGGCGAGCGGCTGGAGGTCCTCAAAAGCGAGCGCATCCCCACCCGTCACACCCACGGCACCGGCTGCACCCTCTCGGCAGCCATTGCAGCACAACTGGCTTGGGGAAAGGATCCCCTGACGGCAACACTGGCGGCCAAGGCCTATGTTACCGACGCCCTGCGGCATCCTCTGGCCATCGGCGCAGGACAAGGGCCGGTAGGGCACTTCTACCCGCTGCTGCAGTCCTAGCCCTTCCCAGAAAGCAAGCTTGGTGGCACGGGCTCACCCTGCTAGGGGAGGGTTGGCTAGAGCAGTTCCCGCACGTCCACCACTTTGCCGCTTACTGCCGCTGCCGCCACCATGGCCGGGCTCATCAGCAGGGTGCGTCCCGTGGGGGATCCCTGGCGGCCCTTGAAGTTGCGGTTGGAAGAAGAGGCGCTTATTTGCCGGCCTACCAGGCGGTCTGGGTTCATGGCCAAGCACATGGAGCAGCCGGGATCCCGCCACTCAAACCCTGCCGCCTCAAAGATCTCGCGCAGGCCCTCGCGTTCCGCCTCCTGCTTGACCTGCTCCGAGCCAGGCACGACAAACGCCTTCACTCCAGGCGCTACCCGCCGTCCTTTGGCAATCTTGGCCGCCTCCCGCAAATCACTCAAGCGGCCATTGGTGCAGCTGCCAATGAAGCAGACATCCACTGGCGTGCCCACAATGGGATCCCCAGGCCGCAAACCCATGTAGGCATAGGCTTCCCTAGCCAGCTCCCGCTCGCTTTCTGGCAGCTCCTCGGGAGCAGGGATCCGCTCGTCTACCCCAATGTTTTGGCCGGGGGTAATCCCCCAAGTGACCGTGGGGGCAATCTCAGAGGCCTGAAACACCACTACATCGTCATAGACAGCGTCGGCGTCGCTGGCTAAGCTTTTCCACCAGGCCACTGCCTCCTCCCAGTCGGATCCCTGAGGAGCAAACTCCCGTCCCTTTAGGTACTCAAAGGTTACCGCATCGGGATTAACGTAGCCGCAGCGGGCTCCCCCTTCAATGGACATGTTGCAGAGGGTCATGCGCTCCTCCATGCTCATTGCCTCGATGGTGCTGCCGCCGTACTCGTAGGCGTAGCCCACCCCGCCTTTGACCCCCAGCTTGCGGATGATGTGCAGGATAACATCCTTGGCGTAAACTCCTGGCCCCAGGCTGCCCTGAACCTCGATACGGCGCACCTTGAGCTTAGACAGGGCCAAGGTTTGGGTGGCCAGCACGTCCCGCACCTGGCTGGTGCCAATACCAAAGGCAATTGCTCCAAAGGCGCCGTGGGTAGAAGTATGGCTATCGCCGCAGGCAATGGTCATCCCCGGCTGCGTCAGCCCTTGCTCCGGCGCAATCACATGCACGATCCCCTGCCGACCGGAGCCGCTGTTGTAAAAGCGGATGCCGTATTGGCGACAGTTGCGCTCCAGCTCCTGGATCATCTCCTCCGCCAAGGGATCCGCAAAGGGCCGCGTCCGGTTGTCCGTGGGAATGATGTGATCCACTGTAGCCACGGTGCGCTCCGGAAAGAGAACCGGCAGATGGCGCTCCCGCAGCATGGCAAAAGCCTGGGGACTGGTCACCTCGTGGATGAGGTGCAGGCCGATAAACAACTGCGTCTGCCCCGAGGGCAGAACCCGCACCGTATGGGCGTCCCAGACCTTGTCAAAAAGCGTTCTTTCGCTCATCTTCCTCTCTAGCCCGCGGCCAAGCCGATCTTTCTTAATTTCTCTTAATTCTAAGGTTTGCCAAGGCAGGGGCGGCCAGGGCCCTTTTCCCAGCCAAGCTAGCGGGCACCTCTAGGGGGGGTCAAGCGGCTGGGGATCCGGCTCGAGCAAGATGCCGGTGGGAGCAGATTGGGTTACCCAGAAATCCACCTCCGGAAAGTGGCGACGCAGGCTGTCGCGGGCTTGGGCGGCCAATTCCAGGCTGGGCATGATCCCAAACACCGTCGGCCCCGAGCCCGACATCAAGGCCCCCCATGCCCCTGCCTCAAGCAAGGCCTGGCGCAATTTTCCCACAATGGCGTACTCTGCCAAAACTGGCTGTTCCAGATCGTTGCGCAAACTGCGGGCCAAGGCCAGCAGATCCCGCTGCTCCAGAGCAGCCAGCACCTGGGGCAAGCTCGGCAAGGAGGACGCGACAGAAGGTAAGGAAGCGGCAGTGCGAGTGCGAAAGGCCTGATAGGCCCAGGCGGTGGAAACCCCTAGATACCGGGGCTTGGCCAAGAGCAGGGGGATCCCTTCCCAGTCGGCCAGGGGCTGTAAAACTTCTCCCCGCCCCGTGGCTAGCTGCGTCCCTCCCTGTACGCAGAAGGGAATATCGGATCCCAGGCGCGCCGCCAAGTTCTGGAGTTCTCCTACCGTTAGGCCCAAGCCCCAGAGCTGGTTGAGTCCCACCAAAACTGCCGCCGCATCCGCTGAGCCGCCCGCCAAGCCCGCTGCTACTGGGATCTGTTTTTCCAGCTGGATCTCCACTCCCAGATCGGCCTGACATTCCTTTTGCAGCAGCTCAGCCGCTTGGTAGGCTAGGTTACGGCCATCTGCCGGCACCTCCGGGTGGCTGCAGATTAGGTGGATGCCGTGGGCACGGCGCTGGAGACGCACGCGATCTGCCAAAGCAATGCTCTGCAGGATCATAGCCACCTCGGAATAGCCATCGGGGCGGGATCCGAGGATTTCCAGGTAAAGATTGATCTTGGCGCGGGCAATCAGGGTACAGGCTTGCATGGGGTGAGAACGGGGTTGGCAATGCATCTCCACTCCCCTCAGCCTGTCCAGACCAACGCAAACACAGACCTAATCTGGGGAGCCCTTTCAGCCCGATTCTAAGGCAAGGGATCTGGGTAGAACCCTGGGGCTAGCTACTTTTTGCTGCAGCTATTCCAGAACTGATAAAGTTTTGGCACCCTCTGCCTCACCACTGCCCCATGAGCAAGCCCAAAGTTGGGATCCTCTACAACGACGCCAAGCCCGCCGCCAAGCGCAGCAGCGAAACCTTGGCCCGCTGGTTTCAAGAACAGGGCTGGGAGGTCTGTGTTGCCCCCAACTGGGGCGGCATTCTCGGCTACGCCAAGCCCGATAGTCCCGTTTGCTTGACGAAGGTGGACAGCTTGGCCCCCGCCGGCTTTGACGAAAGCATGAAGTTTGCCGTGGTGCTGGGGGGAGATGGCACTGTTTTGGCAGCAGCCCGGCAACTGGCCCCCAAAGGGATCCCTTTGCTGGCCGTGAACACTGGCCACTTGGGCTTTCTGACGGAGACCTACCTCAGCCACCTAGAAGAGGCAGCCAAGGCAGCCATTGCCGGCGAGTACATCCTAGATCGCCGCAGCATGCTGCTGGTGCAGGCCTACCGCGGCCATGAGTTGCGCTGGGAGGTGCTCAGCCTCAATGAAATGGTGCTGCACCGCGAGCCCTTGACCAGCATGTGCCACTTTGAAGTAACCATTGGGGAGCACTCACCTTTGGATGTAGCTGCCGACGGCATCATTTTAGCCACCCCCACTGGCTCGACGGCCTATGCCCTTTCGGCGGGAGGGCCCGTCATCACTCCCAGTCTGCCGGTGTTGCAGTTGATCCCTATCTGTCCCCACTCAATGGCCTCACGGGCTCTGGTTTTTCCCGATTCGGAAGAGGTGTGGATCAGCCCCGCCAGCCCCCAACCGCTGGTTTTGGTAGCCGACGGCAATGCCGGCTGCTACATCCTGCCAGAAGACCAAATCCGCGTTGTCCGCGCCCCCTACTGGACAGATTTGATTCGCCTCCGCCGACCGGAGTTCTTCCGCGTCATGCGCGAGAAGTTGGGCTGGGGCCTAACCTATGCTTCTAAGCCTACCTCGGTAGAGCTGCCCTAGCCGGAGAACTTAGGAGTCCTGCACAAGTTGTTGGTCTTGGGAGGCCGTTGGATGGAGGCGCTGCCGAAGACCCGCTTGCCAGTGCCCGCATCCCCTGAAAACTTACTGTTGACGCCGCCAAAGGCTTTGTCCAACTCAATCAATCCACAAAACCCAAGGGGCGACGCTGTGGGTAGTCTAGCAAAGGGATCCGCCTAGGGATGGATAGTTCCGTCGGGGAGGATGGCCCCGCTCAAGTCGACAAATCGATCCCAGCCGGGACTTAGTTTTGCGCCCTTTAGGTTTGCTCCTCTCAGATCCGTGCCGTCCAGGTTTGCTCCCCTTAGCTCGGCCCCACTCAGGTTGGCTTGCCACAGGTCGGCCCCGCTCAGCTTGGCTTGGTTCAGGTTGGCCCCGCTCAGCTTGGCCAAGATCAAGTTAGCCCCGCTCAGGTCCGCCCCGCTCAGGTTGGCCCCGCTCAGGTCGGCCCTGCTCAGCTTGGCCTGGCTCAGGTCAGCCCTGCTCAGACTGACCCCGCTCAGGTTGGTCCCGCTCAGGTTGGCCTGGCTCAGGTCAGCCCTGCTTAGCTTGGCCCAGCGGAAATCTCGCTCTCCCGCTTCATACCTTGCTCGGACATCTCCAAGCTGTCGGAGGGGAAGGCGATAGGACTTTGCCACCTGCACATGCTGCGGATCCTCCGCTTCCAGCAGCGTCTCCCAAGCCGCAAACTGCACCTCCCAGTTGGGATCATTTTGCAGGGCGTGGATAACAAGCTCGGCCCCTCTGGATCCGTACTTCAGAGCACCCTTGATTGCTTGGATTCTCACCTTGGGATCCGGACTGTCTAGGGCTTGCTCAACGGCTACCAAGCCTCCCATGACCGGATCGGAGCCGGCCAATTGCTGCCCACCCAGAACAGGATCAAAGGTTTCCGCCATCCCTAACCTCAAGTTAACCTTCCAACTACCTGCTGCTGCATAAGCCATAGGCCCGGTCAGTTTTGGCAATTACTTCAGCTTGGTAAGCTTCCAGCCCCCAAATCGACCACCAAAATCAGGGATCCCGTAGCCCAAAGCAGCCGCTGTCTGCTGGATCCCTGGGGAGCTGAACACCTTTGGTTTTGGTAGGGCTGCTACATCCCGCCAGAAGACCAGGACTGAGAACTTAGGAGGGGGAGGAGGGGAAAAACGAAGAGGGGCTGTCGACTTCGATGGGGCCCAGCCCTCTTTTTTGCACCAGCGTTCGCAGCTCCTGCACAAGCTGTTGGTCTTGGGAGGCCGTGCGCGCCCCGGACTCGGCAGCCCATGCTTTTAAGTCCTGAATCTGGTCGCGGGCGATGGCGGCCAGAGGAACGGTTTGGCGAATGGCGCTGAGGATGTCCTCCTGGGTAAACTCGCGGGGTGGATCCTGGTTGAAGGCCATGTGCATGGCATCGTAGATGGCCTGTTCAATTTCTGCCCCGCTGAAATCTTCGCTGGCCATGGCCAGCTCAGGGTAGGAGAAATCCCGCACGCGGTTGGGCCGCAGCCGCTGGATGTGGACTTGGAAGATTTCCTCCCGCTCCCGCTGGTTGGGCAAATTGACAAAGAAAATCTCATCAAACCGGCCTTTGCGCAGCAACTCAGCCGGCAAGATGCGGACATTATTGGCGGTGGCAACAATAAAAACGGGTTTGGTTTTTTCCTGCATCCAGGTAATTAGGCTGCCGAAGACCCGCTTGCTGGTGCCCGAATCTCCTGAAAACTCGCTGTTGACGCCGCCAAAGGCCTTATCCAACTCATCAATCCACAAAACACAGGGGGCCATAGCTTCGGCAATTTGGATCATCTGGCGCACGCGGCTTTCACTTTCGCCGACGATCCCGCCGAAGAGTCGCCCCACATCCAGCCGGAGCAAGGGCATGCGCCACTCGCGGGCTATGGTTTTGGCACAGAGGGACTTGCCGGTGCCCTGGATCCCGGCCAGCAAAATGCCCTTGGGGCTGGGCAAGCCATAGTCGCGGGCCTGGGCACTAAAGCTGTTGCGGCGCTGGCGAATCCAGGCTTTGAGGTTTTCCAGGCCGCCGACATTTTGCAGGGTCTCGGAGGGGTTGTAAAACTCCAGGATTTCCGTCTGGCGGATGTATTGCTTTTTCTCTTCCAGAACCAGGTCGATATCGCCCTCGCTGACCTTGCCTTTGGCGGCTAGGGCGCGGGCCAGGATCCGCTCAATGCGCTGCCGGGTCAGCCCTTGACAGGCTCGAACCAGTTGTTCCCGCGCTGGGCCGCTTAGCTCCAGTTGACGGGCAGGGATCGCGCGGGTAATGATCCGCTCAATTTCGTCGATGCTGGGCAGGGGAAAATCATAGACTACAATTTCCTCGCGCAGCTCGGCAGGGACAACGGCTTCTTGACCCAAGAGGATGATGGACTTGCGGCTGTGGCGGCCCTCTCTGGCCAAGGTTTTTAGGTAGCGGATAACGGGATAGTTATCTGAGCGTTCTGGATTTCTCAGGGTGGGGTTTAGATCCTTGAGAACACAAATAACCGCCTCGTCCTCTTTGATAGCGCCGATGCGGCCCAGAGCAGGCATCAATTGACCTTTGTTTTGGCCGTTATCTGACCAGCCAGAGACGATATCCCAGATTAGGAGTTTGCGCTTGGGTTTGAGAGAATCGGCCAGAACTTGTAGCAGCTCCTCTGCTGGGGCTTCTTCGGGAGTAACCAGGTAGATCAAAGGGTAGCGAGCGCGAACCACCAAGTCCAGCAGCGTGAGAATGTCTTGGTGATTGCTGGCAAAGGCGAGATCTGAGGAACTCATGGATCTAGCTGCTAGCTGTAGGTAGTCTAGCAAAGGGATCCGCCTAGGGATGGACAGTTCCGTCGGGGAGGATGGCCCCACTCAAGTCAGCAAATCGATCCCAGCCGGGACTTAGTTTTGCGCCCGTTAGGTTTGCCCCCCTCAGGTCAGCCCCCCTCAGGTCAGCCTTGCTCAGGTTGGCCTTGCTTAGGTTAGCCCGCCACAGGTCGGCCCTGCTTAGGTTGGTCTCGATCAGGTTGGCTCCGCTCAGGTCGGCCCACCATAGCTTGGACCCGCTCAGATCGGCCTGGCTCAGGTTGGTTTCGATCAGGTTTACCCCGCTCAGGTCGGCCAAGCTCAGGCCGGATCCCCTCAGGTCGACCCTACTCAAGTTGGCCCTGCTCAGACTGGCCCCGCTCAAGTTGGCCCTGCTCAGATTGCCCCCCCTCAGGTCGGCCTCGCTTAGGTTGACCAAGATCAGGTTGGCCCCCCTCAGGTCGGCCCAGCGAAAATCCCGCTCTCCCGCTTTATACCTTGCTCGAACATTTCCAACCTGTCGGAGGGGAAGGTGATGGGCCTTTGCCACCTGCACATGCTGCGGATCCTCCGCTTCCAGCAGCGTCTCCCAAGCCGCAAACTGCACCTCCCAGTTGGGATCATTTTGCAGGGCGTGGATAACAAGCTCGGCCCCTCTGGATCCGTACTTCAGAGCACCCTTGATTGCTTGGATTCTCACCTTGGGATCCGGACTGTCTAGGGCTTGCTCAACGGCTACCAAGCCTCCCATGACTGGATCGGAGCCGGCCAATTGCTGCCCACCCAGAACAGGATCAAAGGTTTCCGCCACCGCTTGCCTCCCTGGTTTAGCCAGTACTTGGCGCTGAGAGAAAAGTTAGGAGTGAACTTGCCCATCAGGAAGGATGGTGCCTGTTAGGTCTTTGAACCATCCCCACCCAAAACTCAGTTTTGCGTCCCTCAGGTTTGCTCCTCTCAGATCCGTGCCGTCCAGGTTTGCTCCCCTTAGCTCGGCCCCACTCAGGTTGGCTTGCCACAGCTTGGCCTCGCTCAGGTTGGCTTGCCACAGCTTGGCCCCGCTCAGGTTGGCCCTGCTCAGGTTGGCTTGCCACAGCCTGGCCTCGCTCAGGTTGGCCCAGTTCAGGTTGGCCTCGCTCAGGTTGGCTTGCCACAGGTTGGCTCCGCTCAGGTCAGCCCTGCTCAGGTCAGCCCTGCTCAGGTCGGCCCCGCTCAGGTTGGCCCAGTTCAGGTTGGTCCAGTTCAGGTTGGTCCAGTTCAGGTTGGCCCAGTTCAGGTTGGCCCCGCTCAGGTCAGCCCTGCTCAGGTCGGCCCCGCTCAGGTTGGCTCCACTCAGGTCGGCCCCGCTCAGGTTGGCTCCACTCAGGTCGGCCCCGCTCAGGTTCTTGACATTCGCCTGACCGTTGACGATTTCCCAGACCAGCCGCCACTTGGGATCCATCTGCGTCTCGGCAGAGAGCAGGGATCTCCTCAACCTAGCCCAGAACAAGTTGGATCCCTGAAGATTCACTCCCCTCAGGTTAGCCCCGCTCAGGTCGGCCCCGCTCAGGTCGGCCCTGCTCAGCTTAGCCTGGCTCAGGTTGGCCCCGCTCAGCTTGGCTTGGTTCAGGTTGGCCCCGCTCAGCTTGGCCAAGATCAAGTTAGCCTGGCTCAGGTCGGCCCCGCTCAAGTTGGCCCCGCTCAGGTCCGCCCCGCTCAGGTTGGCTCCACTTAGGTTGGCCCCGCTCAGCTTGGCCTGGTTCAGGTTGGCCCTGCTCAGCTTGGCCTGGCTCAGGTCAGCCCTGCTCAGGTCAGCCCCACTCAGCTTGGCCTGGCTCAGGTTGACCCTGCTCAGACTGGCCCCGCTCAGGTTGGCCCTGCTCAGACTGGCCCCGCTCAGGTTGGCCCCGCTCAGCTTGGCCTGGCTCAGGTCAGCTCTGCTTAGCTTGGCCCAGCGGAAATCTCGCTCTCCCGCTTCATACCTTGCTCGGACATCTCCCAGCTGTCGGAGGGGAAGGCGATAGGACCTTGCCACCTGCACGTGCTGCGGATCCTCCGCTTCCAGCAGCGTCTCCCAAGCCGCAAACTGCACCTCCCAGTTGGGATCATTTCGCATGGCCTGGATAACAAGCTCGGCCCCTTTGGATCCGTACTTCAGAGCACCCTTGATTGCTTGGATTCTCACCTTGGGATCCGGACTGTCTAGGGCTTGCTCAACAGCTACCAAGCCTCCCATGACTGGATCGGAGCCGGCCAATTGCTGCCCACCCAGAACGGGATCAAAGTTTTCCGCCATCCCTCTCAAGTTAACCTCCCAACCACCTGCTGCTGCATAAGGGTCTTTTGAGTTTGCAAATCTACTACCGTTACCCGCAAAGTTCGCCCAGCATCGACGGCAAAGGTGACCTGCAAACGATCCACTCCTACCTGCCCTGGGGGCTTGAGAGGAATGGAAAGCTGCTTGTGGCTCCCAAGGGGACGAAAGCTAGAAGCTGCGCTGCTGTTGCGAATCTGCATCCGACCGTCGGGACCGTAAACAACTTCGGTTGCCCCTTCCTCGGCCATCTCACCAACCACCAGGTTGATGTGGCTTTGTCCATTGGCGTTGGCCTGCAAGGGAGGCAGTTCCACCGTGGCAGGATAGGCCGTGCCGCTCTTAAAGAGAGGGAAAAAGTCGGGCGCCTGCAAATAGGGATTCCAGAGCCGCAGGGCGTAGGTATGGCGGAGATGATCTTGAAGGCGGGCAAACTGGGTGAAGGCCAGAGCGCCGTGGGCCACTGCCTCAAACGGCTTGTGGTACTTAACCTTGTCGCGGCCAAAGAGGCTAATGACCTGATGCTGCACCCCTGGAATGAGGCTGGTGCCACCCACCAACACCACCTGGTGGATATCTCGTTTAGAGATCCCTTTGTTGTGGGCTTTCTCGATGACCTCATCGATGGCTTCTCTTAGCCGCGTCAGCAGGCCGCGCTCTTCCAACAGCTCCTGGAGTTGTTCGCGCTGAAGCGTTAAGGTGTGGGTCTCAAAGGAGTCTTCATCCAGCCAGGCCTCGCTGGCCTGAGAATGGCTGGAGAGGCGGATCTTGAGCCGCTCAGCAACCTCGCACAGAACCTGGAAGCTGCTGGCCGGAACCTGGTGTCGCTTGCGGCCCAACTGCTCCAGCAGCCATTCGGCAATCCAGATATCGATATCGACGCCGCCACAGCCATAGGCCCGGTCAGTTTTGGCAATGACCTCAGCTCGGTAAGCAGTGCCCTGCTTTGGCTTCAAGATTTTGACCAAAGAGAGGTCGAGAGTTCCGCCCCCCAAATCGACCACCAAAATCAGGGATCCCGGTTCCTGCACCCCGTAGCCCAAAGCAGCCGCGGTGGACTCGTCGAGGAACACAACCTGTTGGATCCCTAGGGAGCCAAACACCTCTTGCAGGTTGTGCAAATAGGCCTCGTAGGCTCCCACCGGCACGGTCAAGATCACCTTATCGGGCTGCCAGCCCTCCGCCTTGAGTTTGGCAAGAAGCTGCTGCAGAAAGATCCGCGTGGCCTCTTGGGCTGTGTAGGCCTGTCCATCCACATAGGTTGGGGCCGGCTGGAATTGTTGAGAGAGATCCCGCTTAAAGCCTTTGAATAGGCGCTTGGGATCCCGTTTGGCCTGGGCAGGTGCCCCAATCAAAAATTGCTGGTTTTGGCCGACAAAGAGAACCGAGGGAATTAGAGGCGGGCTGCCGTCGTAGCGGTGGGTGATCCCTGGTATGTCGATCACAATCGGCTTTCGATTTTGATAGGCACAGACCACCGTATTGGAAGTGCCAAAATCAATAGCCAACGTCGTCATGCTGCCAAGGAAGGTAGAGTGCGACTGACTTTGGCTCGAACTAAAACTTGATCCCTAAGTCGATAGCCCACAAAGCGAACGTAGACCGGCTCGCCCGCCTGGATATCCTCCTCATCTGCCTGGTGGCTTTCTGGGTCATAGGCCACCTGTTGCCACACCTGGCCAATGGTTTCCAACTGCCAGTCTTCCAACAAGTTGCCCAGACAGTTCAGCAAAGCCAAGACTTGCTGGGCAGGGTAATCCGGTCGCCTCTGCACAACCTGCTGCAGGGTGGGGTATTGCACCAAAAGAGGCTTGAGCTTTTCCACTAGTTCGGCGCGGATTTGATGGCGCAATTGCCCTTCCTGCTGTTCTAGCTGTTTGTGCAGCCGCTGCACTTCCTGAGCCGTTTCTGCAGGCTCCAATGCTAGCTCGATTCCGCTGAAATCTTGAATAAGGCTCGGCAAGGGCACTTGCAAAATGCTGGCCGCTCGATTGAGATCGGCTAACTTCAGCTTTTCGGCCTGGCCAGTTCTCAGGGCATTTAGGGCTCCTCGACTCAGTTTGGCCTTTTGTCGAAGCTCTCGCCAGGTTGAGATACCGGCAGCCTGCATGAGATTGCGCAGCAGGGTATCATGACTTTTCGTATCATGACTTTTCATTTCATCAGAGTTATGACTCCAAAATGGAATCCTAGCCAGAGTCCTTTGGATCCCTTTGGTTAAACCAGACAGGGGATCCAGAAAGGGGTTTGGGGCATTCATAAACGCTCTACCTGACGCTGGACATTTTGTTCTATTTCTATGACTGAGGCCTGGTCATATTCAGGCAACAGCTCCCTTTTTTGAACTGTGCCCAATGCCCTTTCTATTTCCTCAGTTAGGTCAAGGCAGCCCTTGCCTTTGACATTAAGCACGCGCTCAATCACGTTGCCATCTTTGTCGATGATGTATTCAACCTGTTGATATTCCGCCATAACGCCTCCTCAAGCCCAGCGCCCCAACACAATCCTGATCTGTCCTTTCTCGTCCACAGATTCCGACTCTACGGTAAACCCCTTCTCCGCTGCCGTTGCAAGGAGCTGCTCGCGGGTGTAGGCTTGGCGGATTGGCGCTAAGAAAGCCTCAGCGGTGACTCCCGTTCCCCAAAAGTCGGCAATCATCTCCAGGCTGTCCCCCCGTTGGCGAAAGCCAATGTCGTAGCCGTTGCTGCGCCTGACCACAAGATCTGCCCGGACGCGGTTCCCTCCATACCCCCGGACATAAGTGTTTTCCAGAACCTCGTGACCTTGGGCAACCAAAATGCTTTTCAGGATCTCTTTATTTTTGAACTGAACCTTGATGCTGGTGAAGTGAGACACTGTGGGGATTCTCCTCAGAAGGACACGCCTTTATCCTAAAGCAGCTCTCTTGGATTAAAAAGTGTTTGCTAGGATACAAACCTGCGTGGCCCTAGCCAAAGAACAGAAGTGTTCACTTCTCCTTGGGCTTCTCGGCTGGGAGATACCGATTGGGATCCGGCGTAGCAGGAGGAGGCAGTTGAGGGGTACTGGGGTAACCAAACCAGATGGTTGCCAAACCTTTGAACCAAAGGAAGAGCCAGATCCACTGCCACTGAAAATCAAGTTTTGCGCCTTCTAGGATAGCATTGTCTAGATTGGATCCCTCCAAGTTGGCGTAGCTCAAATTGGCCTTCCTCAGATTGGCTTGGCTGAGGTTAGATCCTCCTAGATCCGCTCCAATGAGGCTGGCTCCACTTAGGTTTGCCCCGACCAGTTGCACCCCGTTGAGCTTGGCCCAATTCAAATTAGCGCCGCTCAGGTCAACCCCACTCAAGTTTCTCTTGGAGGCTTGACCGTTGACGATCTCCCACACTAGACGCCACTTGGCCTCGATCTGGGTTGCAGGAGAAAGGATCACCCGCTGCAGACTGGCCAGCTCCAGATCTGCCCCCCTCAGGTCGGCGCCGCTGAGGTTGGCTCCGCCCAGCTTGGCCCTCTTTAGATTGGCTTCATCTAGGCTGGCCTCGCTGAGATCTGCCCCAATCAAATAAGCCTGGCTTAGGTTAGCTCCACTGAACCTTACCCCGCTGAGGTCTGCCCGGCTAAGGTTGGCCTTTCTCAAGTCCGCCTCTCTCAAGTCTGTTTGGCTCAGCTCCTGCGAAGGGGCGCCAGCATGGAAAATCATGAACCACCAGCTACTCTCCGAGCTGGCCTCTCCAGAAATCACCGTCCATCTCAAGCTAGGCAAGTTCAGGTCTGTCTTGCCCAGTTTGGCTTCGCTGAGGTCGGCCCCAATGAGGCTGGCCCCCCTTAGGTCTGCGCCGTTGAGCTTAGCCCGTCTCAGCTTGGCTCCAACGAGGTTGGCTTGCGCCAACTTGGCCCCCACAAGTTTGGCCTTGGCTAGTTTGGCCTTGATCAGGCTGCTTCCACTGAGGTTGGCACCGCTTAGGTCTGCCCCGCTGAGATCCGCTTGGTTTAAGTTGGCCCCCCTCAGATCCGCCTGGCTTAGATTGGCTTTGCTCAAGTCTGCCCACTGTAGGTCTACGCCGCAGAGGTTGGCCCCGCTCAGGTCGGCTCCCACCAAGTTCACGCCAGTGAGCCTGATCCCGCTCAGATTTGCCCAGCTCAAGTTGGCCCCGCTCAAGTCCGCCTGAGCTAGGTTTTTCCCCTGAGCGTGGCCATTGACAATTTCCCAGACCAGCTGCCACTTGTGGTCAATTTGGGTTTCGGGGGAAAGGATAGCTCCCCGCAGGCTGGCCAGTTGCAGGCAAGCTGCGCTCAAATCGGCCCCGCTGAGGTTGGCTCCCTCCAAGCTGGCCCACCGGAGGTCGGCTCCCTGGAGGTCGACTTCCTGCAAGTTAGCACCGACAAGCCGTGCCCCCCTTAGGTCTGCTTGCGCCAAGTTGGCCCCCCGCAGGTCAGCCCAATCCAAGTTGGCCTCGCTCAAGTCCGCCTGAGCTAGGTTTTTTCCCTGAGCATGGCCGTTGACAATTTCCCAGACCAGCCGCCACTTGCGATCAATTTGCGTTTCGGGGGAAATGACGACCCAGTTCAGGTTGGCGTCTGCCAGATTGGCTCCCTGCAAGTTGGCGCCAATGAGATTGGCCCCCATCAGATTAGCTCCCTTTAAGTTGGCTCCTCTCAGATCTGCGCCGCTGAGGTCTGCCTGGCTGAGGTTGGCTCCAATCAGGCTGGTGTGGCTTAGATTGACCTGGCTCAGCCTTGCCCGAACTAAACTGGCCCCGCTTAAGTCAAGCCCCCTTAGATCTAGCCGGCTAAGGTTGACCCTCCCCAGATCTGCCCAGCGAAAGTCCCGCTCGCCGGCTCGATATCTCTCTTCAGGGTTTCCAACTGGACGTAGGGGAACGGGATATCTTTTTGCTACTTGCACCAGTGGAGGGATGCCAGAGTTCAGTAGGGTTTTCCAAACCGCAAACTGCACTTCCCAATCCAGGGGTTGTAGCATTGTCTGTAGAAAAAGCTTTCTGCTTCTTTGGCCAAAACTTCCAATAGCTCCATTTCCGCTAACGAGATCCCCCCTTCTAGAAACCAACTGAATAACTTCTAAACTACCGGCAACTTGTCCACCCTTGCTGATAGCCACGGTCTATCCCCTGTTGGCTAGCTTCGTCTCCATTTTTACCTTGGCCCTGGAGAGGGCTCAAGTCAAACTTGAGGGGTTCTCTCCAGGAAGCCAGTCTTAATCGAGTCTTAAGATTGTCTAGAGCATTTCAAGCATGCCAGGCTCGAGAAGAGGAGTTCAAACCTGGAAAAGGGATCCCTTGTGCCAGACAATTGAATTGATGGTCATTTCAAACTCGATTAAGACGTTCTCTAGGCACTCCGTGCTGCCGGCCCGTTCGCGATAACCTATAGAAACCGCAGCAGCCCTGCCCTGTACCTGTAGGGTCGGGAGGAATAGGGCTTTGCTTGAGAGGGTAAAGCTATGAGCCGAGTCCTGACTCTCTCCCGCAAGCTCAAGGTCTCTACATCGCCAGCCGCCAAGCTGGAGGCGACCTTGTTTGCTTTTTTGCCCAAGCCCTGCTTGCACCAGCGGGTCGGAGGCCTTACTGGGTGAAGCAGAACACCGTCCAACTGAAATCCGTACCCGCTTTGGCTTATCCAGCAATAAGGACTCCGTCCCGCTGGCGCGATTGGCACAACAGGTCTGCAGGCAAGTGGCCTCTGCCCGTAGGGTTGGCCAGCCGGAAAATCGTCCGGTCAAGGTGTTCGAGAGTGGCTTTGTTACCTTTCCCGCTAGCGGGACGAAGTCCTTTTCTGCAAGAAGGCCTGGACAGGGTTGCTGACCACCGTTGAGGGGTGGGAACTCTGGCGGTCGGAGTCGGGTAGTTTACGCCAAGCTCTTGCGCAGCACCCCCTGCACCAGCAGAACTGACACCACCACAAACCCCGTCAAGAGGCCCAGGGATCCCGCCAGGGTGAGATCGCCCCAGGGGGCCTGCAGCACCACATCAGCAAAGCTCCAGCTGCTGGTGCGATAGACGTGGCGAATCGGCTCAATGGCAAAGGTGAGCGGGTTAAGGCTAGCCACCCAGCGCAGCCAGGTGGGCATGAAGCTAAGGGGAGCCAGAGCGGTGCTGGAGAAAATCAGGGGCAAATTCACCAAAAAGATAAAGGCCAGCAGCTGCTGGTGACCTGGCATGGCAAAGGCCAGGCCCAAGCTCAGGGCCGTAAAGCCCAAGACCAATAGGCCCACGATCAAGGCCACCACTGCCAGCCCCCGCCCGTCCGGGATCCCGCCGCCGAGGACGTAGTCTGCCCCCACGATCACTGCCGTCTGCAGCAGCGACAAGCTGATAATGAACAGGCTAGAGGCCAGCACAATGGAGAAGCGAGAGGTAAGGGGAGCCACCAGCAATCGGTTTAAAAATCCGAACTCCCGGTCGAAAATCACTGGCACGCCGGCATTTAAAGCCCCGCCAAAGGCCGTAAACACGATAACTCCTGCTCCCAAAAACTGGGTGTAGTTTTGTCCAGCCCCAAAGATGCCAGCAGGGGCGTTCTGAAATAAGGCCCCGAACAAAATCAACCAAAGCAGCGGCTGGATGATGCCGACCAGCAGGGTTACGGGGCGACGCTGCAGTTGGATAAACAAGCGTCGGGTGAGGGCAAAAGTCTCCTGCCAAAAGTCGGCCGTAAATAGAGGAACTGGGTTGGATGGGGTTGGGGAAGCGGCAGAGGTCATACCAAGGCTCCTGCAAAGTTTTGAACGAGGTAGGGATCGGGAATCAGGGAAAATTCTTTTTGCCCAGGTTGGCTTCAGCGGCAGCCAGCTCCGCATCCAGGAGGGTTTGCCCGGTTGCCGCCAAATACACATCATCCAGGCTGGGACGGGATTGGGTGCTGCTGAAAACCTCCAGCCCATGGGCCTCGAGGCAGGCACGGATCTGGCTGAGGGGATCCTCCCCATTGCGCCGCACCACCAAGTTGAGGGCGTTGCCCTGGGCGCTGTTGATTACCACTTTTTGGACAAAGGGCAGGGATGCCAGCAGTTCGGCTCCCCGCTGGGCCAGTTCTGGCGGCGCAAACTCCTGCAGCTTGACAGTGATGCGCTCGCCACCGACGCGGGCCTTTAGCTCTTCTGGGGTGCCTTCGGCAATCACCTTGCCGCGGTCGATGATGGCCACCCGATCCGCCAACAGGTCGATCTCCTCCAGGTAATGGCTGCTGAGCACCACCGTCACACCGGTGTTTTTAAGCTGGCGCAGAAAGTCCCAGATGGCCTGCCGGCTGGGAATATCCAGGCCCACTGTGGGCTCGTCCAAAACCAACACCTGGGGCTGGTGGAGCAGTCCTGCCGCCAGATCTAGGCGTTTGCGCAGGCCGCTGGAGTAGGTGCCGATGCGTTGGTCGGCGCGGTCGGCCAGCCCCAGCAATTCCAAGACCGCAGCAATCCGCTCTCGGGCCAAAGGCCGCGGCAGGTGGTAGAGATCCGCCTGCAACTGCAACAATTCTCGCCCCGTCAGCACCTTGTCTAAGGCCACCTCCTGGGCAACGAAGCCCAGCTTTTCGCGTACCGCCTTGGGATTTTCATTGACCGGGATCCCGCACACCTCGATCCGGCCCGCGTCAGGGCGCAGCAGGGTGCACAGGCAGTGCAGGGTAGTGGTTTTGCCGGCGCCGTTGGGGCCGAGAAGGCCATAGATCTGGCCAGGCTCTACTTGGAAGGAGACATCCGCCACCGCCACGGTGGATCCGTAGCGCTTCTGGAGTTGTTGAACCAAGACCGCAGGGGTATCTGACATGGGCCTCCACCTTTCGCTTCCTCTAGGCTATCAAGCCGCTTGGGAGAAAGGGGGAGCCATGGGCTTGCCCCCTCTCGGCAGCTCTGTAGCCGCCGACTCCCTGGGAAGTTGGGAGCCAAACCAAGCCTCAGGGTATAGTAGTTCAGGCCACTGGGTAGGTTGGGGGCGGATCCCTGCCCACCTTGCCATTGAGTTCGGTTGGGCTAAACCGTCGCCAACGGTTGTGGAGAGGAGAGGAATGCTCAAGCCAAAGCTTGCCTGCCGATCCCCCTTGCCAGCTTTCCCCCAAGGGGGCTCTGTGGCAACCCTTGGAACTTTGGTAACCTTTGCCCTCGGCCTGGTCGGCTGCGGCGAGGCAACAACCCCGCTTAGCCCGCTGGAAAATGCCTTTTTGCGGGCCGACGACTTTGCCATTACGGGGGGATCCCCGACGGCGGGCGCGGTGGGGCCTTACCTCCAATTCAACCTGCGGCGGCAGCGGGACAACCAGATCTTGAATCGTCCTTTCAACGTCTATGTGGAGAATGCAGGGCTGGCAGAAGGGCAACCTCCTCTGGTCGATAACCAAAACCGCCCCCTCCTGCTGCAGCGCTCGGTGGCCTTTTTGGGCAATGGCCTGGATCTGAACAGGGATGGCCAGCCGGATGCGCCTCCCCCCGATCCCCCCAGCCTCACCAGTGGCCCCCTGCTGCCCTATGCACCGCCCAACAACTGGCAAAGCCGCGCCGTCCTCGCCTACGTCCCTGGCCAGTCCAGTATCCCCGGACGTGGCCCTAGCGACCGCTTTGGCATTTACTTTTCTTCCCTCCTGCCCTACAGGGGGCAGCTTCGCTTTCGCGCCCGCGACGAACTGGGGAATGCTCCTGCCCGCACCTTTGAGGTTACCTACTCCCCAGCACCCCGGCGGGCCA
Source organism: Synechococcus sp. H70.2 (assembly GCF_047462275.1). Classification (NCBI taxonomy): domain Bacteria; kingdom Bacillati; phylum Cyanobacteriota; class Cyanophyceae; order Synechococcales; family Synechococcaceae; genus Synechococcus; species Synechococcus sp. H70.2. Next base: position 107,954 of record NZ_JANSIU010000007.1, on the reverse strand, counting down.
ATGTCACTGTTACCTTGGCCAACGTTAGCGCCAGCCCCCAAGAGCCGGTGCTGATTGCCATCTGCAACCAGTTGGGAGCTGCTGCCGTGGTGGGCCTGCGGAGCGGCACCTTTACCGAGCTGGTGGACCTTTTGCCAGCCCCTGACTTGCCGGTGGATCCCAGCTTAAGCGAGCCCATCCGCTACGTGGCCGAGGCCTATCAGTTTAACCGCGAGCGAACGGTTATCCGCGTCTCCCAGAATCCTGCCGATCCCAGCCGCATGAGTGTTCCCCTCTTGGGATCCGAGGGCGCAACCGGCAGGGCGGATTTAACCCTGCTGAACTCTACTGAGGATCGGCTTACTTGCTTTAGGGATCGCCTCTCCGACCTGCGGAATACTTTTTCTGACTTTTTTAGATAACTTTTGCCCCCAAGACCCCCTCTCCCTCCAGCAGAGGGGCTGGGGGTGAAAATCCGTTCCCAGCAAGCCTTTTTGGACTGTCTTTGCCGCTTGGGGCGTCTTTGTCTCAGCCCCAGCTGGGGGCTGCCCTCCTTTCCGGTTGGATGGAATTGCGATATGCTAGTTTCCCAACTCTCATAACGCGAACGATTCCCAGCTGTTTTTCCTCCTATGACCCCCCATCGCTCCCAGGTCTCGGTTCCTATCCTGCAGGAAAGCTGGCACTTTCAAGAGCGAGATGCCTGCGGCGTTGGGTTCCTGGTGGATCGCCAGGGGAGAGCTAGCCACGAGCTGCTGCAAAAAACCCTTGCTGCTCTTGCTTGCATGGAGCACCGTGGCGGCTGCGGCGGCGACAACCAAAGCGGCGATGGAGCTGGCATTGCCACAGCCATTCCCTGGCAACTGCTGCAGGCAGAGAGGGAGGAGATCCGGGCTTGGAATCCCCGCCGCAGTGCCGTGGGCATGGTGTTCTTGCCCCCGGATCCCGCCGAGTGCCAGGCGGTGCGCCAGCTCATCGACGAGTACTTGGCCACCACGGAGTGGGGACGGCCCCTCTGGCGCTGGGTGCCGGTCAATCCAGACTGCCTGGGGCCAATGGCACGGCAAACCCTGCCCTCCATCTGGCAGATGCTTCTTACCCATCCCAGGCTGGAGGGAGATGAGCTGGAGCGGCAGCTTTACCTCTTGCGGCGGCGCCTGCGGCGGCAGGTGGAAAGCCGGTTTGGCTATTACTCCATCTACTTTGCTTCCCTCTCCTGCCGGCTAATTGTCTACAAGGGCATGGTGCAGTCGGCGGCGCTAGGCCAGTTTTACCGCGATCTGCAAAACCCCCTCTACGCCACCGCCTACGCCACCTACCACCGCCGCTTTAGCACCAACACGCTGCCCCGCTGGTCGCTGGCCCAGCCCTTCCGCTACCTCTGCCACAACGGCGAGATCAACACCTACCTGGGCAATGTCAACTGGATGGCCGCCCGCGAGCCCTCTTTGGCCCATCCCCTCTGGGGCGAGGCCATCGAGGAGCTCAAGCCCGTCATTGATCCCGGCACCAGCGACTCGGCAGGCCTGGACGCGGTCTTTGAGCTCTTGGTTGCCTCTGGCTACTCTAGCCAGCAGGCAATGATGGTGCTGATCCCGGAAGCCTACCGCCACCAGCCAGAGCTGCAGAATCACCCGGAAGTGGTGGACTTCTACGAGTTTTTCGCTGGCCTGCAGGAAGCGTGGGATGGGCCGGCGATGGTGGTCTTCTGCGACGGCAAAACCATTGGCGCCACTCTAGATCGCAATGGCCTGCGCCCAGCCCGCTACGCCCTCAGCCGCGACGGGTTGCTGGTAGTGGCTTCGGAAGCGGGGGTGGTTCCCCTGCCGGAAGCCGAGATCCTAGAAAAGGGGCGGCTGGGGCCAGGGCAGATGCTGACGGTGGAGCTGCAAAGTGGCCAGCTCTACAAAAACTGGGAGATCAAAACACAGGTGGCGGCTCAGCACCCCTATGGAGAGTGGTTGAGGGCTCACCGCGTTCAGTTGGCTAGCCAAGACTTTGAGAGGACCCCGCAGCTTACCGAAGAACAGCTGCTCCAACTGCAAACCGCCTGCGGCTACTCCTCGGAAGATGTGGAGATGATTATCGAGGAGATGGCGGCTACGGGCAAAGAGCCGGTTTTCAGCATGGGGGACGACGCGCCGCTGGCGGTGCTCTCCGCCCAGCCCCACCCCCTTTACGACTACTTCAAGCAGCGCTTTGCGCAGGTGACCAACCCCCCTATCGATCCCCTGCGGGAAAGCTTGGTGATGTCTTTGGACATGTATCTGGGATCCAAAGGCAACCTGCTGGAGATCCGCCCTGAGCATGCTCGCCTGCTGCACCTACGCAGTCCGGTGCTCAACGAGGCGGAGCTGGCCGCCCTGCAGCGCACGCCTTTCTCCTGCCGGACGCTGCCCATCCTCTACTCAGTGGCCGCTGGGCCAGAGGGGCTGGCTGCTCAAGTGCGGGCCCTGTGCCAAGAGGCGGCGCAGGCAGTGCGGGAAGGAGTAGAGATCTTGATCCTCTCAGATCGCGGTCTCAGTGCTGAGCAGGCCTTGATTCCGCCTCTGCTAGCCGTAGGGGCTGTCCACCATCACCTCATTCAGGAGGGGCTGCGCCTGCGCACTTCTCTGGTGGTGGAGACGGCTCAGTGCTGGAGTACCCACCACTTTGCTTGCTTGATTGGCTATGGGGCCAGCGCCGTCTGCCCTTACCTAGCCTACGAGGCGGTGCGCCAGTGGTGGCACAAGCCCAAGACGCAAACCCAGATGGCGGCCGGTAAGCTGCCCCAGGTCTCGGTGGCTGAAGCCCAACAGAAGTACCGCGCCGCCATCGAGGCGGGCTTGCTGAAGATCCTCTCCAAAATGGGCATTTCCCTCCTCTCCAGCTATCACGGGGCGCAAATCTTCGAGGCCATCGGCCTCAGCCAAGAGGTGATTGACCTGGCCTTCCGCGGCACGGTGTCGCGGGTGGGGGGGATGACCCTGGCGGAACTGGCCCGCGAGGGTATGGCCAATCACCGGCGAGCCTTCCCAGAGCTCACTGCCAAAAAATTGGAGAACTTTGGCTTTATCCAAGCGCGGCCCAAGGGCGAGTACCACATCAACAGCCCAGAAATGGCCAAACTGCTGCACAAGGCCATTGCTTCAGGGCAGCCCGAGCACTACGAGATCTACCGGACCTATTTGCGCAACCGCCCCCCCACTGCTCTACGGGATCTGCTGGACTTTCGCAGCGACCGCGATCCCATTCCCCTAGAAGAGGTAGAGCCCGCTACAGCCATCTTCAAACGTTTTACCACGGGGGGGATGTCGCTAGGGGCCCTCAGCCGCGAAGCCCACGAGACCCTAGCCATTGCCATGAACCGCATCGGTGGCAAGTCCAACTCCGGCGAAGGTGGAGAAGATCCAGAGCGCTACATCCCCATCACCGACGTCACCCCGGAGGGCACGTCGGCGCGCTTCCCCCACCTGAAGGGCCTGCGCATGGGGGACAATGCCAGCTCGGCGGTGAAGCAGGTGGCTTCGGGCCGCTTTGGCGTGACGCCAGAGTACCTGCTTAACGCGCAGCAAATTGAGATCAAAATTGCCCAGGGGGCCAAGCCAGGCGAAGGCGGACAACTGCCGGGCAAAAAGGTCAGCCCCTACATCGCCAAGCTGCGCCGCTCTAAGCCAGGGGTGACCCTGATCTCGCCGCCGCCCCACCACGACATCTACTCCATTGAGGACCTGGCGCAGTTAATCTTTGACCTGCACCAGGTCAACCCGCAGGCGCAGGTGTCGGTAAAGCTGGTGGCGGAGGTGGGCATTGGCACGGTGGCGGCAGGGGTAGCCAAAGCCAATGCCGACATCATCCAGATCTCTGGCCACGAGGGAGGCACAGGGGCTTCTCCTTTGAGCTCCATCAAACACGCAGGGGCGCCCTGGGAGCTGGGCTTGGTGGAGGTGCATCACGCCCTGCTGGAGAACGGCCTACGGCAGCGGGTAATCCTACGGGTGGATGGCGGCATCCGCACCGGCTGGGAGGTGGTGATGGCGGCCATGCTGGGGGCGGAGGAGTTCGGCTTCGGGACAGTAGCCATGATTGCTGAGGGGTGCATCATGGCGCGGGTGTGCCACACCAACAACTGCCCGGTAGGGGTGACCAGCCAGAAAGAGGAGCTGCGCAGGCGCTTCCCCGGCACTCCTGACCAGGTGGTTACTTTCTTTACCTTCCTGGCTGAGGAGGTGCGCCAAATCTTGGCTCAACTGGGCTACCGCTCTTTGGAGGAGGTGATTGGGCGGGTGGATCTGCTCTGCCCCCGCGCTGGTGTGGTTTTGGAGAAAACCCAGTCCTTGAATTTGGAGTGTCTCCTGCGAACTCCCCCGGGCTTTGCTCCCCACCAGCGGCCAGAGTGGCTAGAGCACGAGCCGGTGCACAGCAACGGCCCAGTGCTGGACGACGCCATCCTGGCTCGGCCTGAGGTGCAAAAGGCTATTGAGACCTGCGGCACGGCCATGCTTGAGCTTCCCATTGCCAACACGGATCGCTGTGTGGGCGGGCGCATTGCTGGCACCCTGGCTCGGCTGTATGGGGATGCAGGCTTTGCCCAGCAAGGGGGGCTGCTGGATCTGCGCTTTGTGGGCACAGCCGGTCAGAGCTTCGGGGCTTTTACCCTGGCGGGCATGCGCCTGACCCTGACGGGGGAAGCTAACGACTACGTGGGCAAGAGTATGTGCGGCGGTGAGATCGTCATCCTTGCCCCCCCAGAAGCCCCCCGGGATCCAGCAGAAAACGTGATCCTAGGCAATACTTGTCTGTACGGAGCCACCGGTGGATCCCTGTTTGCCAACGGCCAGGCGGGAGAGCGCTTTGCCGTGCGTAACTCCGGTGCCCAGGCGGTCATCGAGGGATCCGGCGACCACTGCTGTGAGTACATGACCGGCGGCGTGGTGGTGGTGCTAGGGCGGGTGGGCCGCAACCTGGGGGCGGGCATGACCGGCGGCCTAGCCTACGTATTGGATGAAGAGGGCAACTTCCCCGCCAAGGTCAACGGCGAGATTGTGCGCATCCAGCGGGTGCAAACGGCAGCCGCGGAAGCGCAACTGAAGGGCCTGATCCAGGAGCACTACCGCCGCACCCATTCCCCCAAGGCCGAGCGTATCCTTAAGAACTGGGAGTCCTACCTGCCCCTGTTCTGGCAGGTGGTTCCCCCTTCCGAAGAAGGCAGCGAGCTGACGGATCCCACGCGATCCCAGCCGGCAACAGTGCAGTTGTAGGGGATCGCAGGGCCGGTCGGTAACACTTCTTATCCCCCCGACGGCCAAAGGGGCTGGTAAACTGCGAGAGTATACAGGAGTATACAGGCCTTTTATCCTGCAACCCCTATGACTTCCACGTTGCAAGCTGCCCGAACCCAGGCGCGAGTGCCCAAAGAGACCCTCCTAACACCCCGCTTTTACACTACTGACTTCGAGGCCATCGGCAAGATGGGGCTGGGCGATCGAGAGGCTGACTTTCGAGCCCTCCTAGAGGAGTTTCGCGCCGACTACAACCGCCACCACTTTGTCCGCGGTGAGGAGTTCAACCAAGATTGGGAAAGCCGGCTTGATCCGGAAGCGCGGCGGCTGTTTGTGGAGTTTTTGGAGCGCTCCTGCACAGCGGAGTTCTCTGGCTTTCTCCTCTACAAGGAGCTATCCCGCCGGCTGAAAAAGACCAACCCCATCTTGGCCGAGTGCTTTGCCCTAATGAGCCGGGATGAAGCCCGCCACGCCGGCTTCCTCAACCGGGCTATGGGCGACTTCAACATGGCCTTTGACCTGGGCTTTTTGACCAAGCACAAGTCCTACACCTACTTTGCGCCCCGCTTTATCTTCTACGCCACCTATCTCTCGGAGAAGATCGGCTACTGGCGCTACATCCTCATCTACCGCCACCTCGAAGCTCATCCCGAAAACCGCATCTACCCCATCTTCAATTTCTTCAAGAACTGGTGCCAGGACGAGAACCGCCACGGCGATTTCTTTGCTCTCATGCTCCTGAGCCAGCCGCGGCTGCTCAAGGGATGGGTAGCGGAGCTGTGGTGCCGCTTCTTCCTGCTGTCGGTATTTGCCACCATGTACCTCAATGACGTGGGCGAGCGCCCGGACTTCTACCGCCTCATCGGCCTGGATCCCCATACCTACGATATGGAGGTGATCTACAAGACCAACCGCGAGGCGGCCAAGGTCTTCCCGGTGGTGCTGGATGTGGAGAACCCTGAGTTTGTGCGCCGGCTGCAGAAGTGCGTGGCCAACAACGCCAAGTTGAGGGAAATTGCCCGCGGTTCTGGCCCCTTCAAGGGCCTGCGCAAGCTGCCCCTTTACCTCAACAACGCCTACCAGTTCCTGCGGCTGTTTCTGCTCAAACCGCGCAAAGCTGGCTTTTACTTGTGGGAGCAGCCGGAGCCTCGTTTTGAAGAAGCGGATGTTTCTGCTTGAGCGGCTCTTGATCCCAGCTCAGTATCGATAAGCCTCGTAGGTCAGCCATGAACATCGCCGCCGAGATTACGCCCCTCTTTTTGCTGGGAACGCTGGCCTTTTTGGGGTGGGGGTTCTGGCGAGCCCGCCAGCGGGGATCCCTGGCTGTCTGGGTGTGGTTCCAGGGATCCCTGCTTCTTTTGCCCTGGGTGGTCTTCCTAGGGCTCTTGCTGTTTGGGGTTTACCTCAACTTTGCCGGCTTCCTCCTGCTCTTGCTGGTGTTCACGGGGCTCTACATTGCCGTGGGGCGCAAAACCCGCCAGTTGGCCCAGCAGGAGCTGCAGGCGCGGCGGCAGCAGTTGGCCCAGTTAGGGGAGCGGCAGGAAGCCTCTTCGGCAGCTGAGGGGGAGGCGCCTGGGGAACGGCCAGCAGTGGTGTTGCGGGGCATCTCTGCGGAAGATTTGCAGGCCATTCAATCCATCTTCAGTCTGGACACCTTCTTTGTCACCGAGACTATTCCCTATGGGGAGGGGGCAATCTTCAAGGGCAACCTCCGCCGGGACGCAGAGGTAGTGGTGCCCCTGCTTTTGGAAAGGCTGAAGGAACGAGTGGGCGGCCGCTACCAACTGTTTTTGGTTGAGGATGCCTCGGAAAAGCCAGCGGTGGTGGTTCTGCCAGACGAGATTGTTAACTACCGCACTTCGACAGGGGCAAAGATCCTGGCTGCAGGCCTAATGCTAGCGAGCTTTCTGGCCACTTTGGAGGTGGGGGCCAACCTGCTGGGCTTCCGGCTGTTGGAGGCGCCAGGGCGCTGGGTGGAGGCCCTGCCAGTGGCGGCGGGGATCTTCGCCATTTTGCTGGTGCACGAGACCGGCCACCGCTGGATGGCCGGCAAGTACGGCGTGCGCCTCAGCCCGGCTTTTGTGATTCCCAGCTTGGGGATTGGCACGCTGGGATCCCTAAACCGCATCCAGTCGCCGGTGCCCAACCGCAAGGCCCTGTTTGACATTGCCTTTGCCGGCCCGGCGGCGGGGGGTCTTCTTTCCCTGGTGGTGCTGCTGGTTGGCTTGAAGTTGTCTGGCTCCAGTGGCCTATACGTGCCCACGGAGATCTTCCGCAGCTCCATCCTGGTGGGCACGCTGGCGCGGCTGGTGCTGGGATCCCAGTTGCAGGCGGAGCTGGTGCCCATTCACCCCTTCGTGGCCGTAGGCTGGATTGGCCTGGCCATCACCGCCTTGAGCCTGCTGCCGGCGGGCCAGTTGGACGGCGGGCGGATCGTGCAGGCGGTGTACGGGCGGAAGACGGCGGCACGTGCTACGGTCATCACCCTGATTGCTCTGGCAGTGGCAGCCATTAGTAACGTTTTGGCCCTCTACTGGGCGCTGCTGATTCTCTTTATTGCCCGCGAGCCGGAGCGTCCCCCGCAGGATGAGATTACCGAAACCGACGGCCAGCGGGATGCCTTGGCGCTGCTAGCTCTCTTTTTGATGGTGATGACCCTGCTGCCCATTGCCCCAGCCTTGGCGGGCTTCCTCAACCTCCCCAACGGCTAAAGTCTGGGAAGCTCGATGTCGCCGCCGGGAAAGGGCTTTGGCCCCAGCCGAGACAACAGAGAGAAGCATCTACAGCGCCTGCTGCTTCAGGCTCTCCACCATCACCAGAGGGGGCAACTGCAGGAGGCCAGCTCCCTCTATCAACAGGTGTTGCAGGCCCGGCCCACCCACCCGGAGGCGCTGCACCTTTTGGGGGTCTGTCGGCAGCAGCAGGGATCCCTGGAGGAGGCCATTGCCCTGATGCAGCAGGCGTTGGCGCAGCAGCCGTACTTTCCCGACGCCCACTATAATCTGGCGATTGCTCTTAAGCAGGCAGGTTACCTGGGGGAGGCAAAAGCCCACCTCCAGCAGGCTCTGCAGCAAGGGGGGCCGGATCCGGAAGTCCTGTACCAGTTAGGACTGGTGCTGCGGCAGCAGGGGGAGTTGGAAGCGGCCCTGGTGCCGCTGAAGCAGGCTCTGGAGTTGCAGCCAGACTTTGCCGATGCCGCCTATACGCTGGCCATCCTGTTGCGCGATTGTGGCCGGGAGGAGGAAGCGGCAGGGCTGTTCTACCGCCTCTGGCAAACTGATCCTGCCGATTTGGCAGCGGCCCTGGGCTGGTGTGTCAGCCAGTTGCCCCTGCTCTACGACACCTCTGAGCAGATCCCAGTTGCCCGGGAGCGCTACCGCCAAGCTCTGCAGCAGGTGAAGGCCCGCTGGGAGCAACTGCCGCGGGATCCCAAAACCCTAGAGCGGGCAGCTGCTGGTGTTGGCTCCGTCCAACCCTTCTTTTTGCCCTACCAGGGCCAGAACGACCGCGAGCTGCAGCACCTGTACGGATCCCTGGTAGGGGAGGTGATGGCGGCTCGCTACCCGCAGCCCCCCCTTCTCCTGCGGCGCCGTCCTGGGCGGCTGCGGGTGGGCATCGTCTCTGGCCTGTTCCGGGATCACTCTGTTTGGAAGATCCTGACCCATGGCTGGGTAGAAGCTTTGGATCGCTCCCAAGTAGCCCTCTACGGCTTCCACACCTCGGTCGTCCAAGACGAGATTACGCGCTCCCTGCCACCGCGTTTTGAGCAGTTTATAGCCGGATCCCGCAGCTTGGCGGAGTGGCAGGCGGCGATTCGAGCGGCCCAACTGGACGTGCTCCTCTACCCGGAAGTGGGCATTGACCCGGTCTGCGCCCAGTTGGCCGCCTTGCGTTTGGCCCCTGTGCAGGCCATGGCCTGGGGACATCCGCAAACCTCTGGCCTGCCGACGCTGGACGTTTTCATCAGTAGCGAACTAATGGAGCCGCCGGATGGGGCCGACCACTACACCGAGCAGCTCCTGCTTCTGCCTGGCATCGGCACCTACTACATCCCTCTGGACGTTGACCCCGCCCCTGTGGACTGGCAAGCGTGGGGTGTGGATCCCGATAGGGTGCTCTACCTCTGCGCCCAATCTCTGTTTAAGTACCTGCCCCAGTACGACGAGGTCTTCCCCCGCATTGCTCGGGAAGTGGGGCGGTGTCAATTCCTGTTTTTGCGGGGCCGCCTCTCCCAAGGGATCCGCCAGCGCTTCTGGCAACGGCTACAGCGAGCCTTCCACGCCTACGGCCTGGCCGCGGAAGACTATGTGCTGCTGCTGCCAGAACTCTCCCCCGCCGAGTACGCCGCCTACAACGCCCTGGGAGATGTTTACCTGGACAGCATTGACTGGTCTGGCGGCAACACCACCCTGGAAGCCTTGCCCCACGGGCTGCCCATCGTTACCCTGCCGGGATCCTTGATGCGGGGTCGCCACACCTACGCCATCCTGCAGCAGATGGGGATCCACGCCACCATTGCCTCTAACCTAGAGGAGTATGTCCGGATTGCTGTGCGCCTGGGCCTGGATGACCGCTGGCGGGAACAGATGGGCCAGCAGGTAAAAGCCCGCCAGGAGCGTGTCTACCGGGATCCAGCCCCCATCCGCGCCCTGGAAGCCTGGTTGCAAAGTCTGGTTTAGGTACTCTCATCCAGCCCAATAGCCTTAGCGCTAACCTGCCTGGGGAAGATCCCGGCCTTCCAGACGGCAGAACAGTTGCCGCATCAGCAGCTCCCGTTGGCCCAAAGAGAGATGGGGAGCAAGAGTGCTTGGAAAGTGGGGCATGGCCAGAGTAACGCGATCCAGCAAGTCGGCGCGGCGGTGCTTTTGCTGGATGGCCCAAGCCCGCTGCACAAGCTCTGCGGCTGTTTCCAGCTCCAGCCCCGCCTGTTGGGCCAGCCAAGCCGCCAATTGTTCCAAGTCGGGATCGAAGCGCAGCCGGTACATGTAGATCAGCATGCCGATCCCAAGCACTAGGCCTATGGCGCTGGCCACATAGGCAGCCTTGATGGAGGTTCCCGGCAGATAGGCCACCGCCGAGACGCGCAAGATTTCATAAGGGATGCGAATTAGGCTGTAGCCGACAACATAGGTCCAAACCCAGGTGCCATCTTTGAGTTTGGGGAAGCGCCAGAACATCCCCATCAAGAGGGCAAACAGAACCAGGTTGAGGACGCTCTCGTAGAAAAAGATGGGGTGAAAAAACTCAAACTGGCTGTACTCCGGCTCGCGGGCTTGGGGGGGGATGTATACCCGCAAGGGCCACCCGCTGTCGGGGGGAATAGGGGCACCGTAGGCCTCGGAGTTAAAAAAATTGCCCCAGCGCCCAATGGCTTGGCCCAAGATTAACCCCGGTGTGATCACATCGGCGTACTTCCAGCCGTTGATCCCGGTGGCGCGGCAATAGAGGTAGAGGGCCAGAGCGCCAGCCAAGATCCCACCGTGGATGACGATGCCTCCCCGCCAGATGGCGAAGGCCGAGAGGGGGCTGTCTTGGAACTCTGACCAGTGGGTGAGGACGTAGTAGAGGCGGGCGCCCAGAAACCCGGACACCACCAGCCACAGGGCCAGGATCTCGACCCGTTCGCTGGCCTTGCCAGGCTCTTTCTCCAGATGGCGAGCCTCTGCTAGGGCTTTGGTCAGGAGCAGGCCGACCAACACGGCAATGGCCATCAGCAGGCCGTACCAGCGCAGCCCCAGACCGCCCAGCAATGGAGTTTCGGGGGGAAAGCGAAAGACAAATTCTCCCGGCGAGCTGAAGGTAAGACCCAGCATGCTCTGCACCCCAAAATCCCCAATTCAGTTCCAGCAGCCGGCTTCCATCAGAAGACCCTATTGCGCCAGTGGGACAAAGTCCTGTCTGGGTTCCTTTCCGTAACCTTGAGCAGCCGTTGTCCCCTCCAGTAGGGATCCATTCTCCCCCATCTTGCTCCTCCGGATGCCCAGACGATTTAGTCCCGCAACACATAGCCTACCCCGCGCACCGTCTGGATGAGGCGCTTCTCCCCTGGAGCTTCAATCTTGAGACGCAAGTAGCGAATATAAACCTCGATGATGTTGGAGTCCCCTGTAAAGTTATGTCCCCACACATGCTCCAAAATCTGTTGGCGGCTGAGCACCTGGCGAGGATGTTCCATGAGGTAGCGCAGCAGCTCGTACTCTTTAGCCGTCAGCTCCACCTGTCGCTCCCCCCGCCTCACCTCCCGTGTCACGGGATCCAGGGTTAGATCCATGAAGACTAACTGGCCATTAGGCGATCCCTTGGGGTGCTGCAAATAGATCCGTATCCGCCCCAGCAACTCCTGCAGGCTAAAGGGTTTGACCACGTAATCATCCGCCCCGGCCTCCAGTCCTGCCGCTCGATCCGCCACCTCGTCGCTAGCAGTCATCAGCACCACCGGCATGCGGTTGCCCGTCAGGCGCAACTGCCGACAAACTTCCAGCCCCGAGATCCCGGGCAACATCCAGTCCAGCAGCACTAGGTCAGGCTTCTGATCACAAGCTGCCGCCAGCCCCGCCGTGCCATCGCTGACCACACTAACCCGATATCCCTCGTAGGTCAGCTCAGTTTCCAGGAAGCGGGCCAGTTTAGTCTCATCTTCGATCACCAAAATGTGCGCAGAGGAGGATTCCGGTTCTGGCATATTCTCTCCTCAAAGGAAGAGGCGGGAAACTTGCTCACTGCCCACCAGCATACCTCAGCCCTAGGGGTTGGCAGTTGAGGTTACTCAAAGCCTACGCCAGTCCTGTAGAATTGCCTGCGGTTGATCCCAGAGAGGGCTTTGAGTTATTCAAAGAGCATCCCTGTGGGCCATGTCGTCTCTACCCCCAATTGCATGGGAAAAACTGCCGGGCGCGAGGCTTTGGAACTGGCTCAGCTCACTCCCCCCAGCCTTTGATCGCCTCCAACTTTGGCCTGGGCAGCAAGGTGGTGGTAAAAGCCCCCAAGTGGCTGTACGTGCCCAGGGTGAGATCCTGGAGATTGGCTTGTTCCTGGGGGTGTGGCGCGGACAAAAAGTCAAGACCCAGGCCAACTGGTTGCAGTGGTGGACTGCCGACGGGAGTTTGCTTCTGGTGCGGGGGTTGGGTGGCGATGTGGGAGCGCATGGGTGGTAAAACCAAACGAAACCCATTGTCTGTGAGGAGTTTTCCCAATGCCAGGAAAAGGAACAGCACCTAAAAGTGGTGACAAATTGGAGCAGCGAGTTGTTGCTCTAGCACAATCTCTTGGATTGAAGACACAAGCAAGAGTCAAAGCAGGACGAAGGCTGTGGGGGCAACAGCGCTATATTGATGTGGTCATTAGCGATGAGGAAAGCGGCAAGCGACTAGGAGTAGAGTGCAAGTTTCAGGCGACGTTAGGTACAGCAGAAGAGAAGATCCCTGCAACCATTCAAGATATGGAGCACTGGCCTATTCCAGGGATCGTGGTGATTGATGGCGAAGGGTTCTCAAAAAACATGCAAGGATACCTGATGTCTACAGGGAAGGTGGTTTGGTTTAGCGATTTAGAAGATTGGCTACGTTTGTATTTTGGATTGTAACATGAGCGATTTGCTTCTTCCGCGACCCTTTCTAAAATGGGCTGGCGGCAAGACACAACTGACAGACGCCCTATTGGAGCGGATGCCCCTCTATTTCAACACTTACCACGAGCCTTTTGTTGGGAGTGGTGCACTTTTCTTTCGCCTGTACAGAGAACGCAAGATTAAACAAGCGATTCTTTCTGATATCAACGCCGAGTTGATAGATACTTACCTAGCCATTCGCGATCATGTTTGGGAAGTTATTCAACTGCTTTCTGAATTTCCATACGATAAAAGTTTTTATTACCAGATTCGAGAGAAAGATCCTTGGTCAATGAGTCTTGCAGAAAGAGCAGCACGCATGATTTACCTAAACAAGACAGGCTACAATGGTTTGTATCGGGTCAATCGGCAGGGAAAGTTTAATGTTCCTTTTGGACGATATAAAGCTCCAAAGTATCTGGACAAAGACAATCTTTTAGCTGCGTCCCTTGCTCTACAACATGCTGAAATTTTGTGCGTGCCATTTGAGACAGTTATCAAGAGAGCCAAGCCGGGCGACTGGGTGTATTTCGACCCACCTTATGTTCCTGTCTCGCAAACATCAAACTTTACTTCCTATCATGCCAACGGCTTCACCTTAAAGGATCAAGAGCGACTACGAGATATTTGCATTGACTTGAGCAAGAATAACGTGTACATCACGCTTTCTAATTCTGATACTGCAATCATTCGCTCTTTGTACGCTATGCCCTTCTTTGCTGTTGATGAGGTTCAAGCAAACCGGGCTATCAACTGCAAGGGGGCAAAGCGAGGAAAAATCACGGAGCTAGTGATCACAAACTACCCTGTTGAAAGAACGGTGCAGCTATGCTTACTGGAGCAGGGGTTGCCTTATTTGAATGCCACCCAACAGGCGCCTGCCCCTGCTGCTGCTCCGCTGCGCTTCGGCGTCGCTCCTGAGGCAACAGACTAGTAGGTGCGCCCGCGCCAAGAGCGGGGGCGACTGAGGGCTGACAAGATCACCCGCAGGACAGCCAAGGGATCCGCCAGGGGCGAAGCCCAGAATGTCCACGGGGGATCCTGGTAGGAGCCGCGAATGCCTACCAGCACGCCCAAGCGCAGGGCGAGTAGGCCTAAGTTTAGCCCCAACAGAACCTGCTCTGTTAGGGAAAAAGGCAACCCCATCCCGGCCTTGAGCCCCAGCCCCCCAACTGCCAAGACCGGGATCCCTTGGGTAAGCACCAGTAGGGCGATATCCCCCCACAGTTGAGCTTTGGGGGTGGCATCTTTTAAATCCAGGGAGCGGCCCCACTCCCGCCAGGTTTCGGCCAAAGACGTGTACATGCGCACCTTGAGCAGGTGCCGACCGTCGCAAAAAGCTACTTTAAAGCCGGCTGCCGCGATCTGCCGCACCAGGGTGACGTCGTCGCAAAAGGAAGCTCGCGCCAGCGTGTAGCCATTCATGGCTTCCAGCACCGAGCGGCGCACCAACATGCATTGCCCATTGGCCATCGTCCGCTCCGGCAGAGCAGCCGTGTCCCCTACCGCCCCATAGCGGTAGATCAGGGTTACCAAAAGAGCTGGCTGCAGCCAAGCTTCTCCCCAGTGCTCCAAGATAAACTGCGGCGCCAGGGTGATGAGATCCAGCTGGTTGGCTTGGGCAGTTTCCAGCAAGCGCTCTACCAGGCCTGGCTGGGGGCGGGTATCGGCATCAATACCCAGGATCCACTCAGAGGCGGGATCCGATTGGAGAAATCCATAGTGCAACGCCCAGGGACGACCTACCCAGCCACTGGGCAGGGGATCGTCGGTCAAGAGGCGAAAGCGGGGATCCCGCTCGGCCATCTGCAGCACTTTCTCGCGGGTGCCATCCTGGGAGTGGCTATCCACCACCAGTACCTCGCGCACAACCGCTCCCTGGCGGTGCAGCCCTTCCAGGCAGGGATCCAGGCGCTTGGCTTCGTTGAGGGTGGGCAGCAGGACGCTGACCAGGCCCGGCGGGAAAGGGATCCCCGCTTGGCCAGGGGGCAGAGGGGAAGGGCGCCACACAGCGGGCAGCAGCCGGGCCAGCAACACCGCTGCCATTGGCATCTGCAGGGCCAGCAAACCCAGGGCAGCCGCATCGCCGATCCAATCCGGGATCCCATGTGTATCCATCTCAACCTACTTTTCAACATCAAACAAAAGTTGCCCGGTGGAACCCAACCCAGCGGCTTCGGTTCAGAATCAGTGTGGCTCCTTCGCTGACCCTCACCTTTCCAGCCCTTTGTGGATGTTTCCACTCAGCTCAGCCCTGGGGGATCCCTTGTTACCCTGGTCAGGCTTCCGGCAGAAAAGCTGGATCCCGCTTTGGTGCGGAAAGAGCTGGGCCAAATTCTTGCCGAGAAACCCAAACACCTCTTACTGGATCTAAGCCAGGTTACGCTGATCAACAGCAGGGGGGTGTCGGCTTTGGTGTGGGCAAGACGCCTCTGCTCTGCCGCTGGCTGTCATCTCAAGCTCTGCGGCTTAGGAGAACAAGCCAAGCTGGTTCTCAAGGTTACCCGTCTGGATTCTCTTTTTGAGATTTATCCGTCGGTGGAAGCGGCCCTCAAGGAGGTCTCTGAGTCCTAAAGGGGAGAGCTTACCGCCTCCTCAAATCAAAACTCCTAGGGGCTAGTCTCCTGGTTCTCAACGGCCTGGGGCTGGTTTCTTTGGGCATAGAGCTTTGCCTGTTGCCGGATTTCCTCCCGCACCTTGGGCGGGGCCAGGCGGGCCGCTTGCTCAAACAGATCAGGGGCTTGTGCCCGGAGGCTTTCGTCGGTAGCGGAGCTAAGAGCAATGGCTTTGCCCAACAGGGGCGCAAAATCACTGGGATCCGCCGCTATCATCTCATCATAAAGGGCCACCGCTTTTCCCGTCTGGTTGTTGCGGGCGTAGATAAAGGCCAAGCGCAGGCGGACATCGTTATCTTCCGGTACTTCTTTCAGGTAGTTCTCCAGCAGGTCAATGGCTTCAGAAGTGCGGCCCAGAGCCAGTTGAACATCGGCCAGCTCCTGCAGAACTTGGCTATCTTTGGGATCCTTTTTGTGAAGGATCTGGAGCTGTCCTAATGCCCCTTCTAGATCTCCTGTCTCCCGCTGAATCTGAGCCAAAAAAGCTCGCAGTTGCCGATTTTCCGGCTCCAGTTCCACCAGCTTCTTCAGCGGCTCAATGGCCCCTTGCGGCTCGTTGAGCTGCAGTTGCGTGTCAATTAACCCCCGCAGGGCAATGGGGTTATCCGGCTCCCGTTCCAGCACGGCCCGGTAGCCGTCCGCCTGGGCCCGCAGTTGCTCGGTAACCAAATTGGCGGTGTCTGCCGAGTCAGAAGGCCCCAGTGCCTGCAGTATCGGGCCAAAGGAGAAGCCCAGGAACACGACTGCGCCAAACACCAGCATCAGGGCTTCCAGGAATTTGCGGAGGGGCGATTTGTCAGGTTTGGACTGAGGCATGAAGGGGCTCCACCAATCTCTCTGTACTCTATCATCGGCCCCCTTGAAAGCACAGCAGCCTACTGGCCAGGCCAGCGGCACAGGGATGGTGCTAGAACCTCGCCGGCAGCCCCCTTAACTTTGAACCTGCTGGAGCTGCTGCACCTGGGCCTGTAGGTAGGGGATCCCCACCCGGTAGCAGTAGTCGCCGAAGCGCTCTTGGGGGTGGCGCTCCTGCTTGTAGAGCTGCAGAAGAATTCTCATCAGGGGCACGATCTGGCTAATGTGCACCCGATCCTGAAACGGCTGGGCCAGGCGATCCCCTTGCGGGCTGGCCCCCAGCCAGATCTGGTAGTAGCCATCGGGGGCGGATCCCACCAAGCCGAGCTCTGCCAAGTAAGGTCGGGCACAGCCATTGGGGCAGCCGGTCATGCGCACCAAAAAGGGCGAATCCTGCAGCCCCAGCTCCTGCAAGAGCTGATCCAACTGGCGAATCAGGGTGGGCAGGGCTCGCTCCGACTCGGTAATGGCCAAGCCGCAGGTGGGAAGCGCCGGACAGGCCATGGAGAGCCGCACCAGCTCCGGGATCTCCTCTTTGGAAAGCACCCCGTGGGACTTGAGGATCTGGTTGATGGCCTCTCGCTGACTCTCCTCGATGTCAATGAAGATCACGTCCTGCGTAGGGGTTAGCCGCAGGTGGAGGGAAAATTCCTCTACAATCTTGCGCAGGGCCGTTTTCAGCTGCCGCTCCGGCGTATCTTGGATGCGGCCATTTTCAATCGAGAGGCCCAAAAACCAACGGCCATCCCCTTGCTCGTGCCAGCCCAGGTAGTCGTCGCTGTTGGGGACAAACTTGGGCATGCGCCGGAAGGGCAGTAGCTTCTCCCCCAGGTACTGCTCGACCACGCGGCGAAACTTGCGGATCCCCCAGTCGCGCACCAGATACTTCAGCCGTGCCTGCTTGCGGTCGTAGCGGTTGCCGTGATCCCGCTGCACCGCCAAAACCGCCTGGCAAACCCGGTACACCGCTTCCGGCGGGGCAAAGCAGAGTTTCTGGGCCAAAAGGGGTTGGGTCTCCTCCTTGCCGTGGGTGCGCCCCATGCCGCCGCCCACCACGATGTTGAAGCCCTTGAGGTTGCCCTTGCGGTCGGTGAGGACGATCAAACCCAGGTCTTGGGAGTACACATCGACGGTGTTCTCCCCGGCTACGGCGATGGCCGTCTTAAACTTGCGGGGCAGATAGACCGGGCCATAGAGAGGTTCCGGCCCCTCCAGCCTCACGCCGTTGCCCACAAACTGCTCGGCTTCCTGGACTTCCGGATCCACCGGCGGGATGGGAACCGGCTCTCCATCCACCCACAGCTCGTAGTAGGCAGAAGTCTTTGGAGCCAGGAGATCCGCCAGCTTGCGGGCGTACTCCTGGGCGTAGCGGTAGGCAGGCCGGTTTTTGTAGGGGGCAGCCGGCGCCATGACGTTGCGGTTAACATCGCCACAGGCGGCCAGGGTGGATCCCATCTGCCGGATGATGCTGGCAATGGTGGCCTTGAGATTTTTCTTTAGGATCCCGTGGAGTTGAAAGGTCTGCCGGGTGGTGGCCCGCAGGGTGCCGTTGCCGTACTCCTCGGCCAGCCGATCCAGGGTCAAGTAAAGCTGCGGCGGCACATGCCCCCCCGGAATGCGGGTGCGCAACATCATCTGGTAGGCCCGCTCCCGTCCCTCCTGCTTCCGCTGCTGCCGCAGATCCCGGTCGTCCTGCTGGTAGGCGCCATGAAACTTGAGCACTTGCGCCGCCGCCTCGCTAAAGTGGGTGGTGTCTTGGGCCAGCTCCTGCTGCAAGGGATCCCGCAGGAAATGGCTATCTGCCTTGATCTGCTCCACCTTGGAGCGCTTGGCCGCAGAGCCGACAAGGGAGCTCATCCGATTCTCCAGTAATCCGGTCGGAATACCTGTGAAACAGGGTAGCATCTCCCCTGGGCCGTGTCTAGTTCTGTGGGTTGGGGTTAGAACAGCCTACCCCCCTCTCCCTCTGGGAGAGGGGCTGGGGGTGTTCGCGCTAGCGGCGCGGAGCGCTTGGGTCGTCACTCCAGGAGAGGGGACGGGGGTGAGGGCAGGATACCACCGCAGATTGAGAGCCTCTAGCCGGCCAGGGCCAGGCGGGCGCCGTATTCTGCCGCCGACCAGAGTTTCCAGGCAGAGTTGCCCTGTAGCTCCAAGACCAGGTCGTGGTAGGCCAGGAGAGTGGGGCGGTGGCCGACGCTGACGTAGGTGGTGTTGAGGTGTTGCAGTTGCCGGTAGAGCAGCTTTTCGTTGGCTACATCTAGAGCGCTGGTGGCCTCATCCAAAATGGCGTAGCGAGGCCGTGTAATTAAAATGCGGGCAAAGGCCAGGCGCTGCTGTTCGCCCAAGGAGAGGGTGCTGGCCCAATCTTTCTCCACGTCAAAGCCGCCCACCCGCTCCGGCAAGTCGGCTAGATTAACCCGAGCCAAGATTTGCAAGAGCTCCTCGTCGGTTAGATCTCGGCGACGACCTGGATAGAGGAGTTGATCCCGCAGGGATCCCAGCAGCATGTAGGGCTTTTGCGGCAGGAAGAGCATCTCGGTGGTATCGGGGCGGGCAATGGATCCCTGGCCGTTGTTCCACAGGCCGGCAATGGCCCGCAGGAGGGAGCTCTTGCCGCTGCCGCTGGCTCCTACAATGAGCAGCCGTTGGCCTGCCTCTAAACTCAGAGACAGATCCCGCACCAGGGTTTGTTCCGAGTTTGGTGTTAGCAAAGTAACGTGCTGCAGCGCCAGGTGGGGAGCAATGCGAGTTTGGATGGTGCTCTCCCGAGTGTGGGTGTGGCGCAGGGCCGGATTCTCCAACGCTTCGTAAAAGGACCCTAGACGGTTGATCCCGGCGGCAAAGCTGGAGATGCTCTGGATCTGGTTGGCCACGATTGAAAGGGCACTCAGCACCTGGCTGAAAGCAATGGTGGCCTGGGTAATGGTGCCAAAATCCCGTACGCCGCTAAAGTAAAGGGGGGCCACAATTACATAGGGCACAATGCGCGTGAAGTAGTTATAGGCATACTGAAAAATGTCAATAACAGCCTGCCAAATGATTAACAAGTCAAAGTTGCGCAGGGCAGCAGCAAAGCGATTCAAGATCTGCCTCAGCTCTAGGTCTTCTCCCTGGTAAAAGGCGATGGACTCAGCGTTGTCCCGCACGTGGACTAGGCTGTAGCGAAAGTCAGCCTCGTAGCGCAGTTGATCGAAGTTAATTTTAATTAGCTTGCGTCCAGCCACAATGGCAATGGCGGTGCCAATGGCAGCATAGACAACCAATCCCACCGCCAAGGGGCGGGAGATGCTGTAGAGGATGCCGGTAAAGGCGTAGAGGGTGAGGATCGAGTCGAGAATATCCAGCAAAAAAGAAAGGGTAGTGCCGGTAAAGGAGCGAACGTCTTCGGAGATGCGCTGGTCGGGGTTGTCGATTTCGGTGTTGGCGGCGTTGGAATCCAGCTCGTAGTAGGCCCGGCGATCAAAGTAGCGATCCAGAAAGTGGTCGGTCAGCCATTCCCGCCAAAACAGCCCCAGCTTCAGCCGCGTATATCGGTAAATAACCAAAATGGGAATGGCCGAGATGATTAGCACCCCGTAGATGATTAAAAACTGCCAGAAGGTACTCTCTTCTTTTTGTTGTAGGGCGGTATCGATAAACCGAAAGATAAAGCTAATCATTACGTTTAGTCGGTTTACCGTTAGAGATAGAAACAGCAAAAAGGTAAGGAGCACCCACTGCAACCAGCGCCGATGAATCTGCCTCCACACCACCACAAACGCCAGACTGCTTAGGACTAAGCTGGCTGCTGCCACCCCCAGTACTGGCGAGGCTAGGTTTCTCTCCGTTTGCTCGACCAGTCCTGCTGCTAAAGTTCGGAAGAACTCTGGAAAAAGAGCCTGCCCAGCCAGGGTTACCCCAATCTCGACAAAAAACATCAGGGCAACCACAAACACCATGGATGCTGTTAACAAGCCAAAGAAAATCCAGCCCCCATAGCGCACCCGCGGGTAAAAATAGGGCTGGGCTACGCTAATAAAGCGGTCCCAAAGTTTGCGGTCAAAGTTAAATTGATAGGTCTGGGATTCCATGTGGCAGTTGTCGGCAACAACATCTTCCAGGCTAACAGGCCAGGGATCCCTTCTTGGTCCACCAGGAGCAAATCCCTTCGCCTCTAAGGAAGAGCCCCGCTGCCCATGCTGAGCCAGTGCTGGTAGGGATTATGTCCAGCTCCTGCGCGGGAGCCTACTTTTGCCCAAAGCTTCTGTTTTCAGTTGGGATCCCCTTGCAACCGCTTTTGCCAGGCCGCTTGGGCCGCCAGCCACACCGTCTGAACCGGCACGCGAAACGCTTGGGCGCGGGCCACGCAGTCGCGGAACTCCGGCTGGGCGTTGACAAGGCGGCCATGGTGATAGGCCACCTTGATGTCCACCAGGCCGTAGGGGGTTTCCACCCGCTCGATCCGGCGCTCCAGGACGGTGCGCTGCTGCTGGGAGTGGCGGATGCCCAGGGTGGTGGTTTCCCGGAAGATGAGCTCCTGGCACTCCGGCACCCGATCCGGCGGGCAGATCACCGTCAGTAACACTCCCGGCCGCCCCTGCTTCATGGTGATGGGCTGGGTAAACACGTCCCAGGCGCCGAGGGCCAGCAACTGCTCGCAGGTATAAGCAATCACTTGGGGGTTGAGGTCGTCAATCTGAGTTTGCAACACTGAGACGATCTCGGTTGGCTCTTCCCCCTGGGACTGACCAATCCAGAGACGAAAGATGTTGGGAATGGGCAACTCGCGGCTGCCGGCCCCGCGCCCCACTTTTTCCAGCCGCAGCGGTGGACAGGGCCCAAACGCTTCTGCCAGCGCCACCGCCAGGGCTGCGCCGGTGGGGGTAACCAGCTCGGCTTCCACGCCGTTGCTAAACACTGGCACCCGTCCCATTTCCCACAGCTCAATCACCGCCGGCACGGGCACCGCCAGTTGGCCATGTTTGGTGCTCACCCAGCCACCGCCAATGGGATGGGGAGAGGAGATCACCCGCTCCACCTGCAGCCAATCCAGGCCGATACAGGTGCCGACGATATCCACCAGGGCATCGACGGCCCCCACCTCGTGGAAATGCACTTTTTCTAGGGGCACCTGATGGACTTTTGCCTCTGCCTGCGCCAGCTTCTCAAAAACTTTGAGGCTGCGGGCCTTGACCCCAGGGGCCAAGCGGGATCCGGCAATCAAAGCCTGGATCTCCCTCCAGGAGCGGGCGGGCGGGGACTCGTCCAACACCTCCACCACCGCTTGCAGAGCCGGCTGGCCGCACCGCTGCACCCGGCATACTTGTAGGCTGTATTCTCCTTCGATGCCCAGCGCCTGGAGCTGCTGGTTGAGATACTCCAGGGGCACCCCGCAATCCAGCAGAGCCCCCAAGCACATATCGCCGGCAATGCCTGCCGCACAGTCCAAGTAGGCCACCTTCATAGCAGCGTTGAAACGGGAGGGACGGCTCCACTCAGTTTTGCCCAGAGTGGTGGCGATGCCAACGGGAGGGGCTGCCGCCAAGGCCAAAATAGGAAAAACTTCCGCCGCAAGGGGGGATCCCAAATGAATCCTTGGATCCGCTTTTGGCTTTCCCTGGGGATCCTGCTGGGGGCAACGCTGCTGCTGTGGGGCCTGTGGGGATCCCCAGCAGGATCCCAGACTCGCCTCAACTTTAGCAATGCCAATTTGCAGGGGCAGGATCTGTCCGGCCAGGACTGGCGGGGCAGCAGTTTTGTCAGCGCCAACCTGCAGGGTGCCGATCTGCACGGGGCCAACCTTGCCGGCGTGGCCTTTACCAAAGCCAATCTGGCGGGGGCTAACCTGGCGGGGGCAGATCTCAGCAACAGCCTGTTGGATCTGGCCAACCTAGCAGGCGCCGACCTTAGGGGGGCCAACCTCAGGGGAGCCATTGCTGCCCGGGCGGTTTGGCAAGGGGCGCAGATTGCCGGCGCTGACTTTAGCGACGCCTATGTGGATCGGGCAGCCCTGCGGGAATTGTGCCAGCGGGCTGAGGGATCCCATCCCGTAACAGGCGTTGCCACCCGCGCAAGTCTAGGCTGTCCCTGAAAGCCGGCAAAGGTGAAGAAAACAGGATCCCTGAACCCTCTTGGCTGGATTGCCCTTTAGATTGGGGAAGGTGTTGACCCTGCCCCACCATGAGCAAGCCCAGCTTCGCAGTCATTGGCCTGGCGGTGATGGGGGAAAACCTGGCCCTCAACGTCGAGCGCAATGGCTTTCCCGTTGCGGTCTACAACCGGACGCGCGCCAAGACCGAGCAGTTCATCCAAGGGCGGGCCCAAGGCAAGCAGATTACCCCCGCCTACAGCCTGCCCGAATTGGTGCAACTGTTGGAGCGGCCCCGCAAAATCTTAATCATGGTCAAGGCAGGCCCGCCGGTGGATGCCATCCTCGACGAGCTCAGGCCGCTGCTGGAGCCAGGCGACATCCTCATCGATGGCGGCAACTCCCTCTACAGCGACACCGACCGGCGCGCCGAGGCCCTAGAAGCCAGCGGGATCCACTTTGTCGGCATGGGGGTGAGCGGCGGGGAAGAAGGTGCCCTTAACGGCCCTAGCCTCATGCCCGGCGGCAGCCTGGAAGCCTACCGCCAACTGGAGCCCATCCTCACCAAAATTGCCGCCCAAGGGCCGGACGGCCCCTGCGTCACCTACCTGGGACCCAAAGGGGGCGGGCACTACGTGAAGATGGTGCACAACGGCATCGAATACGGCGACATGCAACTGATTGCCGAGGCCTACGACCTCATGCGCAGGGGGCTGAAGCTGTCAGCCCCCCAGATGCAGGAGATCTTCCAGGCCTGGAACGAGACGGAGCTGGAGTCGTTTTTGATTGAGATTACCGCCAAGATCTTGGGGACGCTGGATCCGGAGACGGGCAAGCCGCTGGTGGATCTCATCTTGGACAAAGCAGGCCAGAAGGGCACGGGCCTGTGGACGGTCAAGGACGCCCTGGATCTGGGGGTGCCGGTGCCCACCATTGAGGCGGCAGTGCAGGCCCGCCTCCTCTCCTCGATGAAGGAAGAGCGGGTGGCCGCCTCGCAGCAGTTGCCAGGGCCGGGAACAGCCTTTGAAGGGGATCCCGACCGCTTCCTCCAGGATCTGCGCGCCGCCCTCTACTGTTCCAAGATCTGCTCCTACGCCCAGGGGATGGCGCTGCTCAAGCAAGCCACCGTTGCCCACGGCTATGTTTACCCCTTTAGCGAGATCCCCCGCATCTGGAAGGGGGGCTGCATCATCCGCGCCCGCCTCCTGAGCAAGATCCAGGCGGCCTACCAGCGGGATCCGCAGCTGGTCAACCTGCTTTTGGATGAGGAGTTTCAGCAGGCCATCCAGGAACGGCAGGGATCCTGGCGGCGGGTGGTGGCCACCGCAGCTACCCTAGGGATCCCGATCCCGGCCATTAGCGCTTCCCTGGCCTACTACGACAGCTACCGCACTGCCGAGCTGCCCCAGAACCTCACCCAAGCCCAGCGGGATTTCTTTGGCGCCCACACCTTTGAGCGCATCGACAGGCCGGGGGTTTTCCACCACGCCTGGAACGCCTAGGCAGGATCCCCCTCTGGTGCGGCCGCTAGACCTAGCGGCGTCTGCTTCAAGGTAGAGCCCCACGCCTCGGTATGGAAAGGCTCTCCTTCTTGGGGAAAATCCCTGCGGAAGTGGGATCCGCGGCTTTCCTCCCGCAAGAGAGCCCCTTGCCCCACCAGGCGGGCAAGCAGCAACAAACTCCCGGCCTCGACCTCCTCCCGGCTGGCCCAGGGCTTCTCCTCCAGGGGCAGGGCTTCTGCAAAAGCTAGAAAAGCCCGCAGCCGCTCTCCCTGCCGCACCACGCCCAGTGCCTCTCCCACCTGCTGCCTAAGCTTGGGAAGAAGAGAGGGCGGCGCGGTCAGCACAGGTAGAGCCTGCACCTGAAGGGGTGGCTCCTGGAGCTCCCGCAGGGCAGCTAGAGCAGCTCGCTTGCCCATGACCAGCCCTTCCAAGAGGCTGTTGGAAGCCAAACGGTTTGCCCCGTGCAACCCTGTAGAAGCCACCTCCCCGGCAGCATAGAGGCCCGGCAGGCCAGTGAAGCCAAAGGCATCCGTTCGCACCCCGCCCATGACGTAGTGGGCAGCGGGAGCAACCGGCAGGAGGTCTTTTCCGGGATCCAGCCCCAAAGCGCGGGCAGAGGCAACAACGGTGGGAAAGCGCTCCTCCAGCTCTGGCACAGCTCGTAGATCAAGATAAACTCCCCCCGTCCGCTGCCGCTCCCAGAACACCGCCTGGGCCACCACATCCCGCGGCGCCAGCTCGCCCAGCTCCGTATAGCAAGGCATAAAGCGCTCCCCCCAGGCGTTGAGAAGCACGGCCCCTGCCCCTCGGGCAGCCTCACTGACCAGGGCTCCATTGGGCAAGGCGGTGGGGTGAAACTGCACAAACTCCAGATCCCTTAGGACAGCTCCTGCCCGCCAGGCCAAGGCCATCCCATCCCCGCTGGCCCCCGGCGGAGCCGTCGAGAGGGGGAAAAGGCTGCCAAACCCGCCTGTAGCTAAGAGAACTGCCCCTGCTTTCACCTGCAGTGGCCCATCTGGCCCCAGCAGCAGGGCCCCCCCTACCCTGTCTCCTGCCATCAAAAGGCTGAGGGCTGTATATCCCTGGAGAGGCGGCTTGTTTAGGCGAGCCAGCAAACCTTGCAATAGCCACAGCCCGCTCCGATCCCCTCCCAGATGGCGTATCCGCGCCCGCGAGTGGCCCCCTTCCCGCACCGGCTCCGGATGGAAGGGCAGCCCCCAGGACAAAAGCCTCTCCAGGTGAAAGGGGGCTTCCTGCAGGATGGAGCGGGCCACCTCCACTTCCACCAAGCCACGGCCTGCTTGCAGGGTGTCCTGGAGGTGGGCTTCCACATCTGCTGCATCCAGTGGAAAAGCTATCCCCCCCTGCGCCCAAGGAGTGGATCCAGAAGGCAAGGGATCCTTGCTTACCACCAGGGTTCTGGCTCCCTCTGCTTCCGCCCACAGGGCTGCATAGATCCCTGCCACCCCTGCCCCCAGGATCAAGAGGTCTGTTTCCGCTAGGAAAGACGTAGACAACACTGGACAAAACAGACCCTCGCCAAGGGTGCTCCCTCTAGGCTCCAGCAGGCACTGACAGCATGGCTAGGATCGACTTGCGGGCTTTTTCGGCCACCGCCTCCGGCACCTGGATCACGTAGCGCATCTCCACTAGGGAGCGGTAGATCTTCTCCAGGGTAATTTTTTTCATATACTCGCAGACGGCGTCCGCCTTGACGGGGATAAAGGTCTTATCGGGGGCCTCTTTTTGCAGCCGGTGGAGAATGCCCACTTCGGTGGCAACCACAAACTCGCGGCTGGCCGAAGTTCTGGCATAACGCACCATCCCCTCGGTAGAAAGGAGCTTGGCGTCCGGCTTGAGAAATAGACAACTGGAGCCGCAACTGCACTCGGGGTGGATGAGGAACTCCGCCTCCGGGTGCTTCTCTGCCATTGCCTTGAGGTGCTCCTCGCGAATGCCCACATGGACGTGGCACTCGCCGGGGAACAGATCCAACTCCCTCCCCGTTGTCTGGGCTACATAGGCCCCCAGGAACATATCCGGCACAAAGAAGATGGGGCGATCCGGCGGCAGGCTGGCCACCACCTGCACAGCGTTGGCGCTGGTAACGCAGACATCGGCCAGGGCTTTAATCTCGGCGGCCGTGTTGACATAGGCCACCACCAGCCCCTCGGGGTTGGCCTCCTTCCAGCGCCGCACATCCTCAGGCCGGATGCTATCGGCCAGGGAGCAGCCTGCCTCTAGATCCGGCAGCAGCACCGTCTTTTCCGGGTTGAGGATAGCTGCCGTCTCGGCCATGAAGTGGACGCCAGCAAAGACAATGACCTGGGCATCTGTCTTTTGGGCCGCGCGGGCCAGGCCCAGGGAGTCTCCCACAAAGTCCGCCACTTCCTGCACCTCGGGGAGTTGGTAGGAGTGGGCTAGGATAACGGCCTGCCTTTCCTGCTTGAGTCGAGCAATTTCCTGGACAAGGGTTTCTTGGGTCATGGTGAACCTTCTGTTTTGGCTGGGCCGGCCACGGGTGCAGATCTGGACTGGTGCGGGGCTAAGGAGAAGTTGCCAGTAGGCAGCAACTGGCCTTCCTGCTTTAGGCGGGATTGTTACCTAGCCTAGCATTAGAAACAGCGCTCCCTGGGGCAAACCTCAGGGCCGCACCACGAGCAAGGAGAGATCCAGGGCCTTGGCCGAGTGAGTCAGGGCCCCCACACTGATGTAGTCAACGCCTGCCTCCGCCGCTTGCCGGGCGCGCTCTAGGTTCATGTTGCCGCTGGCTTCTAGGGGAACTTTCCCCCCTACCCGTTGAACGGCAGCCCGGATCTGCTCCAAGGGGAAGTTATCGAGAAGGATTAGATCGGCGCCTGCCGCCAAAGCCTCCTCCAGCTCCTGGAGGTTGCGCACCTCAACCTCGACCTTGAGGTGGTGGGGGGCACCTGCTTTGGCCCGCTGGACGGCTGCCAGGATGCCGCCGGCACCGCGAATGTGGTTTTCCTTAATCAAGATGCCGTCGAAGAGGCCAAAGCGGTGGTTTTTGCCGCCTCCTACCCGCACCGCATATTTCTCCAGAGCGCGCAGGCCGGGGGTGGTCTTGCGGGTGTCCAGGAGCTGGGTCGAGGTTCCCCGCAACGCCTCTACGTAGGTGCGGGTAAGGGTGGCAATGCCAGAAAGCCTTTGGAGAAGGTTCAGCGCTAGCCTTTCTGCTGCCAGAATCCCCCGCAGGGATCCCTTGAGCTGGAGCACTTCTTGGCCGACGGCCACCCTCTCCCCTTCCTCTGCCTTGGGAGCGAACTCCACCTGGGGATCCACCAGCCGGAAAACCCGCCTGGCAATCTCCAGACCCGCCAGGATCCCTGCCTCCTTAGCTAGGATCACCGCCTCGCCCTCTACTCCGGGGGGCAGCGTCAGCTCGCTGGTGAGATCGCCGTGGCCGAGATCTTCCTGTAGCCAGGCGCACAGGGTCTCCTCCGGGATGTAGAATGCTGACATCATCTTTTGCTTTGCTTATGGCCTCGACTGGATCGTCTCAACCCAATAGCGGTACCTTCAGCCGTCGTCAGTTGCTCAAAGCAGGAGCTGCTGCCCTTGGGGGAAGTCTGCTGGCGGCAGCGGCTGCCCGATCCTCCCCCACTCTCATCGTGGCTCAGAGATCCAAACTTGACCGGGTTTCCTATGCTACCAACTGGTATGCCCAGGCGGAGCATGGCGGCTTTTACCAGGCGGTGGCCACAGGCATCTATCGCGAATATGGGCTAGACGTCACCATCAAGATGGGCGGCCCTGGCGTCAACATTACCCAGATTTTGGCCGGCAGAGCTGCCGACTTTGCCATGGGGGGAAGCGCGGGAGTCATCAACGCCGTGCGGGAAGGGATCCCGCTCATCTGCGTGGCGGCTATTTTCCAAAAAGACCCCCAGGTTCTCCTCGCCCATCCCGGCACCCAGCGCTTGGAGGATCTCAAGGGCCGACCCATCTTCGTGGCCAAAGGGGCTTTTACTACCTACTGGCCCTTTCTGCGGGCCAAGTACGGCTTCACCGACGACCAGACCCGCCCCTACAACTTCAACCCCGGTCCCTTCTTGGCGGATCCCACCTCAGCGCAGCAGGGGTATCTCACCTCTGAGCCTTTTGCCATTGAAAAACAAGGAGGCTTTAAGCCGGTAATTTTTCTCCTAGCCGACTACGGCTACAACCCCTATGCCACAACCATCGAGACGCGGCGCCAACTGGTGGAAACCAAGCCAGACCTGGTGCAGCGATTTGTGGATGCCTCCATCAAGGGCTGGTACAGCTTTCTAGAGGATCCCCGCCCCGCCTATCGCCTCATCAAGCAGGATAACCCGGAGATGAGCGATGAGCAGTTGGCCTATAGCTTTGAGAAGTTGAAGGAGTACGGCATCATTTTATCTGGCGACGCCCTAGAAAAGGGCATTGGCGCCATGACCCACGAACGTTGGCAAAGCTTCTTTGAGAACATGACAGTGGCGGGTGTCTTTGAGCCAACCATCAACTACCGAGCTGCCTACACCCTGGACTTTGTCAACAAAGGGCCTGATTATTACAAGAGCTAGGCCTACGCCCTACAAAGCCTGACGACCCCCTTAGGGGCAGACAGCCCTCCATCAGAATCCGCGCGCCCCTCTCTGGCCGGGGGGCAGGGATCCGAAATTCGTGCTGGATTCAGCTTGTCCAGGAACTTGGCCCACTAAGGGTTCTCGCCAGGTTGTCCCTCAAGGCTGCCTTTGTCACCTGTGCCGCTGGGGTCTTCCCTTGGCGGGGGTTCGCTCACCCCCGTCAGCCAACCGGCACCTACCAGAAAGCTACCCCTTGGGTAAAGGGGCAAGGGAGCTTTGGGTTGGGGTGCACGGATATTGCCTAGCCGTTGGAGGGAGGGCCTAGGATCCCTTGGCAAGCTCCCAAGAAGAGAAGGTAAGGCTGGCAGGGGGAGGGCTACCCCTTGGGGCAAGGGGACAGCCTCCTGAGGCTACGCTCCCTGCCGCGGCAGGAGGGCGGGTAGTTTACAATGGAAGACTGCCTGGCTGAGGCCAGGTTTGTCTCTTGTCGTTCCGTCTGTTGAGTGGTGAAAAGGAGAAGCAAGCCTTGCCAAAATTTGCCCTAAAAGCCCTGTGGCTGCAAAACGATTTGGCTATTGCAGTGGATCAAATAGTGGCCAAAAACCGCAGTCCCCTCACCCGCTACTTTTTTTGGCCGCGGGATGATGCTTGGGAACAGCTTAAGACTGAACTGGAAAGCAAAAGCTGGATTAGTGAGGAAGATCGCATCAACCTGCTCAACCAAGCCACCGAACTGATCAACTACTGGCAAAACGGTGGACGGGAGCGTCCCATTAGCGAAGCCCAAGCCCGGTTTCCTGACATCCTCATCAGCGACAGTTCGTAACAGCCCCCCTGTTTGTTCCCTTGCAGCAGGCCAAAGGCAGGCTTCTCCAGCCGAAAGTTACCTCCGAATCCAGGCCATCTTGCTGAGGCTGCCGCCTTTGGGCTAGATTAGCACTCGAGGTTTCAGAGTGCTAGCCCTTGACCTAGCCAAGGGAGGGGATCACTGGGAACCTCCCAGGATCCCGCTCGGCCCAGTGGCACTCAGAACAAGTGGCCTAGTTGCTAGTTGAGATAGCGAGGATCGGGGACGCTATGGCCAAGCAGATTTTGTTTAAGGAAGAGGCCCGCAAGGCACTGGAGGAGGGCATTAATCAAGTAGCAGACGCAGTCAAGGTTACGATTGGCCCTAAGGGGCGCAATGTGGTTCTAGAGAAGAAATTTGGTGCGCCTCAGATTGTCAACGATGGGGTAACAATTGCTAAAGAAATTGAGTTGGCCAATCCCTTGAAAAATGCCGGTGCCCAGTTGATGCGGGAAGTAGCCACCAAGACCAATGACGCGGCCGGAGATGGCACCAGTACAGCCACCATCTTGGCCCAGAGCATGGTGCAGGAAGGGCTAAAGCACGTTGCAGCAGGGGCTAACCCTGTAGCCCTGCGGCGCGGGATTGAAAAGACCACCGCCTACCTAGTGGAGAAGATTGCTGCCTCTGCCAAACGGGTGGAGGAGCGCAAGACCATTGCCGAGGTAGCCACTATCTCTGCTGGCAACGACAGCGAGATAGGCGAGATGATTGCCAAGGCTATGGATGCAGTGGGGCGAGAAGGGGTGATCACGGTCGAAGAATCCAAGTCGATGGAAACTCAGCTAGAAGTGGTGGAAGGAATGCAGTTCGACCGTGGCTACATTTCTCCCTACTTCGTCACCGATACAGAGCGGATGGTAGCCGAATACGAAAACGCCTATCTGCTCATTACCAGCAACAAACTCTCCAATGTGCAGGAGCTGGTGCCCCTGCTGGAGCGGCTGGCCCGGGAAGGGCGACCTTTGCTGGTAATTGCCGAAGATGTAGAGGGAGATGCCTTGGCGACCCTGGTAGTCAACAAGCTGCGCGGGGTGTTGAATGCAGTGGCCGTGAAGGCCCCCTCCTTTGGGGATCGCCGTAAGGCCATGCTGGAGGACATTGCCATCCTCACTGGAGGCCGGCTCATCTCGGAGGAAATTGGCATCAAGATGGAGAATGTCACCCTGGACATGCTGGGGGTGGCCCGCAAGATTACAGTTACCCGCGACAAGACCACCATTGTTACCGATGGCAGTACCAAGGCGGCAGTGGAGAAGCGGGTAGCGCAACTCCGTAGGCAGCTGGAGACTACTGACTCGGAGTATGACCGTGAGAAGCTGCAGGAGCGGATTGCCAAGCTGGTTGGCGGGGTGGCGGTGATCAAGGTGGGGGCTGCCACGGAGACAGAGCTCAAGGACCGCAAGCTGCGGATTGAAGATGCCCTCAACGCCACACGAGCAGCCGTAGAGGAAGGGATTGTCCCAGGTGGGGGGGCGACGCTGCTCCACCTTTCCAAGGGGATCCCAGAGTTTAAAGCCAAGTTGAACGCCGAAGAGCAGGTGGGAGCAGACATTGTCTACCAGGCCGTGCGGGCGCCCCTCTATCAAATTGTCCACAACGCTGGGCTGGAGGGATCAATAGTGGTGGAAAGGGTTCTGGAGCAGGAGATGCCCTACGGCTTCGACGCCCTGACGGGTGAGTATGTGGACATGTTTGCCCGCGGGATTGTCGATCCGGCCAAGGTGGTGCGCTTTGCCTTGCAAAATGCGGCTTCCATCGCGGCCATGTACCTTACTACTGAGGCCGTGGTCGTCGAAAAGCCGGAACCTAAGCCAGCCAAAGCTCGCTCGAGCAAGCCTGGAATGATGTAAATCCCCTTGTCCAACTGGAGGCCCCTGCCCCTATTCAGGGGCTTTTTCTTGAGCGGAGCTCTCGGGCCGCAGCAGGGGAAAGGCGATGACATCGCGGATGCTGGGAGCATCGCACAGTAGCATCACCAGGCGGTCAATGCCTAGACCCAGACCGCCGGTGGGAGGAAGGCCATATTCCAAGGCGGTGAGGAAGTCTTCGTCGAGAAAGTGGGCTTCTTCGTTGCCGGCTGCCTTCAGGGCTGCTTGGGCCTCCAGCCGCCGCCGCTGATCCACCGGATCGGTGAGTTCCGAGTAGGCGTTAGCTGTCTCCCGCCCGACAATGAACAGCTCAAAGCGCTCGGCCAACCCTGCCTTGCTGCGGTGAGGCTTGGTGAGCGGACACACCTCAAGGGGATAGTCCAGAACAAAGGTGGGTTGGCGCAGGCGGCTTTCACAACAGTGCTCAAAGGCCTTGACCAGCAACTGGCCAGGAGAGTCCTGGGGGGAGAGGTTGGGGATCCCTTGGGCGGCCAAGGCAGGCAAGAGCTCTTCGGTGCTTCCCTTTTCCACATCGATGAAAATACCAGTGGCCTCTTCCACCAACTCCTGCATCGTCACCCGTCGCCAGGGAGGAGTGAGGTCGATGGCTTCCCCTTGGTAGGTAAGCTGCAGGGATCCCCGTACCGCCAGGGCGGCGTTGCAGACCAAGGTTTCGGTAAGTTCCATCATCGTGTGGTAGTCAGCGAAGGCTTGGTAGGCCTCCAGCGAGGTAAACTCCGGGTTGTGGCGGGTGGAGATACCCTCATTGCGAAAGACCCGCCCAATTTCGTAAACCCGCTCGATCCCGCCTACCACCAACCGCTTTAGGTGTAACTCGGTAGCAATGCGGAGGTAGAGATCCAGATCTAGAGCGTTGTGGTGGGTAACAAAGGGCCGCGCCTCTGCCCCCCCAGGGATGACCTGCAGCACCGGCGTCTCAATTTCCACAAAACCTTGCTCTTCCAGCGTCTGCCGCAGGGAGCGGATGATCTTGGCCCGGTCGAGCAAGGTCTGCTTAACCTCAGGGTTAACAATGAGGTCGACGTAGCGCTGGCGGTAGCGTTTCTCCACATCCCGCAGGCCATGCCATTTGTCAGGCAGAGGCAAGAGGGCCTTAGTCAGGATCTGGTATTCGTCCACCCGCACCGATAGCTCCCCTTTTTTGGTGCGCTTGAGGCAGCCCTTAGCCCCCAACCAATCGCCCACGTCGATGAGCTTGTCTAGGTTCTTGAAGGCCCTCTCCCCCATGCGCTCTGTTAGCCGTTGCTCCTCCAGGTAAAGCTGGATGGTGCCGGAGCGATCCTGCAGGGTAAAGAAGGCCAGTTTGCCCATAACTCGCCGCGCCCGGATTCGCCCAGCCACTGCCACCTGGACGTCCTCCCGCTCTCCGCCAGGCTCCAGGTCCGCAAATTGCGCCTGCAACTCAGCAGCTAGGTGGGTAACAGGAAAAGAATAGGCATAGGGCAGGATCCCTTGTTCCTGCAGGTGGCGGGCTTTTTCCAGGCGGGCAGCCCGTTGAGCGGCTTCACTGCTGGTGGGAAGGGTGGACATAGCAGGAGAAAAGCTTATCTAACCAGAGTACTAAGATGAGGATCCCAGCCTTGTCCCCGCACGTTTTTAGGAACCTAGGGGCCTGGGCTTGAGTGCCTCCTTGGGAGGTTTATCCTTGGGCAAGGCTAGCCAAAAGGGACTGCAGCTGCTGGAGGTGAGCCCAGGCCCTGGAGCTCCCTTCTTGGCCGTGGCCAAGCTCCGCCTCCAATTGCTCCAGATGGCCTGCCAACTCCGCCCAGCGCTCTTGCTCGGCAGCAAGCGTAGCTTGCAGCTGGTTGAGGCGCCCCCAGGTTTCGGCCAGGGCCTGGGTCCGGGCTCGCAAGGCTTCCTCCTCTTGCTCTAGCTGTTGCCACTGCTGCTCCAGCTCCTGCTGTTGGCGGGCCAGTTGCTCCTGCTGAGCTGAGAGGGAAGTTTCCAGTTGGCGGACAAGCGTTTGCAGGCGGTTTTTTTCCTGGAGCAGCTCCTGCTTTTGCTTAGCAATCTCCGCTAGGAGGGGGCCAATATCCACTCGAACTGGAGTGGCAGCCTGATTCTGTAGCTGTCTGAGGCGAGCCTCATAGCGGGCTAGCTCCTCGTATTCCCGCTGCAGGTTTTTTTCCTGGGGCAGCAGAGCTTCTTCCAGGGCGCTACAGGCAGACTGGGCGTAGTCGATATCCATTTCCAGCTCCAACCGCTCTTCAGGAGAGGCGGTAGCCAGCCGCGCTTGCAGCTCCTGCAAAGTTTTCCGGTGCTGCTCCAGCTCGGCCCGCTGTTGGCTGACCTGGGCTGCTCGCTGCTCGTAGTCCTGGCGCATTTGGCTAACCAAAGCTGCCAGCTCCTCCACCGAGATCGCCGCCTCCCCACCGCCGTTGCTGCTGCCGTCGACAATGAAGTCGTACTCCTGAAGCAAACGATAGGCTTTTTGCTGGAGGCTCTCCTGGGAGTGCAACTGCTGGAGGATCCGCTGCAGCTGCTCTTGATAAAGCTGCAGGGATCGCTGCTGGGCCTGCCAGCTGGCCTGGCTTTGCTCTAGGGAATGGCGGGATCCCCACCAGGCAGCGCGACGCTCCCGCCAGGCTCGGTAGTCCCGATCCAGCTCCTCCTGGCAAAGTTGGGCTTGTTGTCGTTCCTGCTCCAGTTGGGCCAGCTGGCGATGGCAGTGCTCCTGCTGTTGTTGGAGTTGACCTTTTAAACTTTGCAGAGGGGCCAGGGACGCCGTAGAGCAACTTAGATGCTCCTGAACTTCTTGCAGCAAAGCCTGGAGCTGGGCTGCTTCGGCTTCCCCCAGGCGGCGGGAGCGAGCTTCCTGGAGCTGGGCTTCCAGCTCCTGCCGCTGCCGGTTGAGAGCTTCTCGCTGCTCTCCAATCCAGCGCTGTTGCTCAGCCAGATAGGCTTGCTGACTGGCCAGCTCTTCTTTGAGACTGTCCAGGAGTTTGCGCTCCTCCGCAACAGCCTTGTATTGCTCGTACAGCCGCTGCACCTCTTCTTCTTGGGCAGCCAACTCCATCTCGCGGCGGGTGAGCTCTTGAGCTTGAAAGGTGAGGGACTTGCGCCAATTCTCGATCTCTTCCTCTTGGCGGCGAACTCTCAGCTGAAGTTGGCTAAAACTTTGCAGGTAGGTTACTAGCTGGCGGGCAGCTTCACTAATGCGAGTCACCTGACGGTTGCCGGCAACCTCCGCCAGCACCAGCACTCCGTCCTTGAAGCGCCCGGTTTCTTGAGCAATCCGGCCCTCCAGAGGGATGGGGTCCTCGTTGACCGCCACCCAGGTGTTGTCCTGCTGTTGCTTAGCTAGCAGTTGTAAAGACGACTTGCCAAACCCAATGGACTTGGATAGCTCTGCTAGGTACAGCACGCCTGAACCCCCTTAGCCATAAACAGTTTGGGGCGGCCGCTAATGGTAGGTCAACCCATCTCGGTTGCTGCCTGATCCCAACTCAACGATAGGGTAAAAAAAACGCCCTCGCCAGATGCTGCCTAGAGAAGTCTAGAGGAGCTATTCAAACTGACCGCCGAGCCCTAGACTAGGGTGAGGTGGGAGGTTCTCTTCAGGGGCAATATGGAGCTGCAAAGTGAGCTACTTGCTATTCGTCGGCGTTCCCCTGCTCCAGAAGTGGTGGTGGCCTCGCAAGTCTATCGGACAACAGCGCCGGAGGCTCAGCCGCGCCACATTTTGGAGGCAATCGTCTGGCACAAAGAACGGGAGGTGGAGCGCCAACGGGAGCAGCTTCCCCTCAAGGAGTTGCAACGGCAACTGGATCAGGCCCCACCGGTGCGGGATTTTGTAGCTGCCCTTACCCAATCCCCTCACCCCGTCTCTGTCATTGCTGAGGTGAAAAGGGCATCTCCTAGCCGCGGCCTCCTCCGGGATCCCTTTGATCCGGTGGCCATTGCCCGCAGCTACGAAGCGGGGGGGGCCAGTTGCCTATCCGTGCTCACCGATGAGCGGTTTTTTCAGGGCAGCGGCGAGCACCTGCACCAGATCCGCAAGACAACAGGGATCCCCATCCTTTGCAAGGAGTTTATCCTCTACCCTTACCAAATTCTCTGGGCCCGCAG
The DNA here is from genome assembly GCF_047462275.1 of Synechococcus sp. H70.2. Classification (NCBI taxonomy): domain Bacteria; kingdom Bacillati; phylum Cyanobacteriota; class Cyanophyceae; order Synechococcales; family Synechococcaceae; genus Synechococcus; species Synechococcus sp. H70.2. The sequence goes on along the minus strand of NZ_JANSIU010000007.1, from coordinate 72,694 downwards.
CCTAGGAGCGGACGCGGTGCTGCTGATTGCCGCCATTCTCTCGGATGCGGACTTGGGCTATTTTCTCAAGCTCATTCAGCAATTGGGTATGGCGGCCTTGCTGGAGGTGCACACCGCTCGGGAACTGGAGCGGGTTTTGGCCTTGCCACAACTGCCACAAGCTAAGGGGAAGGTGTTAATTGGAATCAACAATCGCGACTTGAGAACCTTTGCAGTGGACTTAAATACAACACGCAACCTCCTAGCCCTCTACCGGGAGCGCCTGGGCGATCTGCCTGTGGTCAGCGAGTCCGGCATCCACACCTCTAGGGATCTGCAGCAATTGCAAGCCTGGGGGGTGCGCGCCGTGCTGGTGGGGGAAGCGCTGGTCACGCAGCCGGATCCCGGTCAAGCTTTGCGCTCCCTGTTGTCGTCTTCGTAAACTCTTAGGAAACTCTTAGGAAACCCCTAAGGATGGGTCCCCTCTTAAATTGCTGAAATTGATGAAACGGATTCCGGTGCCAGCCCACATCCACTACGAATTTCTGCTGCGAGTTCTGGAGCGGCAGACGTTTCCGGCAGTCGAGGAACAGGATTTTGGCAACCGCGGCCGCGCGCAAGAGCTAATCACCTCTTTGCGCAAGGCCCTCACCCAACAGTTGCAACTGGAAGAAGAGTGGCGCCAGCGAGGCTACCAGGTGGACTACCGCTGGAACCTAGACGAGCCTCCTCCCTCTCCCTAATCTTCCGCTTGCCGGAAGATGGGGCTTTGGCTACGCTAGACAAGATGGGTCCAGGAGGACCTCCCGCGATGGTGGTTGTTTTGACGGTACCGGGGCTGGCCTGCTCAGCTTGCGTGGATACTGTTACCCAGGCGGTGCGGCAACGGGACCCCCAGGCGCAGGTGGAAGCGGATCCCAAGACCAAGCAGGTGCGGATTATTTCTGAGCAGATAGACACTGACTGGCGGCAGGTGCTTGCTCAAGTGGGCTATCCACCTGCCTAGGCAGGAACTCCAGTGGGAGCTTTCCCCTGGCTGGAGGGAGGTTCTTTCCCTCGCCTTTTTAACTTTGACTCTAAAAGTGGCCGTGTCAGATCCCACTTCCTCCGCCTCGAGCCCTGGTCTGCCCGCTTGTCCAGAGGTTACCGCAGTTCCTGGGGGCGCGCCATCGGCACAGGCCACCTGGCGCCTGGCCATCCACGGGATGAGCTGTGCCTCCTGTGCTGCCGGTATTGAACGGGCCCTGAGCCAGGTACCCGGTGTAACAGCGCAAACGGTAAGCTTTGCTAGCGAACAGGCTATCGTCCAAGGGGATCCTCGGCGGGTCACTCCTCAGGCCCTGCTCCAAGCAGTGGAGCTGGCAGGGTACCGAGCCCACCTCCTCCAGGACGATTGGCCACTGGCAGAGCCCGCCGATGCCGAGCGAATTGCCCAGCGGGCGGCAGAGCGGGAATTGAAGCAGAAGGTGGCCCTAGGGGTAGGGATCAGCACAGTGCTGCTGATTGGCTCACTGCCAATGATGCTGGGGAGGGAAATTCCAGGCCTACCCTCGTGGCTGCAGGATCCCAAGTTGCAGTTGCTGCTGACGCTGCCGGTGCAGTTCTGGGTGGGCCAGCCGTTTTACCGCGGCGCCTGGGCGGCTTGGCGGCGGCGAACGGCCGATATGAACACCCTAGTGGCCTTGGGAACAAGCGCTGCTTTCTTCTATTCCCTTTTTGCCACCGTCTTTCCCGACTTCTTCCACCGCCAGGGCCTGCACCCCGATGTGTATTACGAGGTAGCAGCGGTGGTCGTCACCCTAGTACTGGCGGGCAAGTGGATGGAGCAGCAGGCCAAAGCCCAAACCTCCGAGGCCATCCGCAAGCTAATGGGGCTGCAGCCGAAAACGGCAAGGGTCATCCGCGAGGGGGTGGAGCAGGAGATCCCAATTGCAGCAGTGCAGGTGGGGGATTGGATCCGAGTGCGCCCCGGTGAGCAGGTGCCGGTGGATGGGGTCATTCTAGAGGGATCCTCCAGTCTGGACGAGTCGATGGTGACCGGCGAGAGCCTGCCGGTAAGCAAATCGGTAGGGGATGAGGTCATTGGGGCCACCCTCAACCAGACAGGCAGCTTTGTGATGGAAGCGCGGCGGGTGGGCAAAGATACGCTTCTGGCCCAGATTGTGCGCCTAGTGCAGGAAGCTCAAGGATCCAAGGCTCCCATTCAGCAGGTGGCAGATCGGGTTACCTCGTGGTTTGTGCCGGCGGTGATTGGAGTGGCAGCAGTGACGTTTGGGCTCTGGTGGGGGCTGGCGGGCAACCCGACGCTCGCTTTGGTGAATACCGTCGGGGTGCTGGTCATGGCCTGCCCCTGTGCCCTGGGCTTGGCCACCCCTACCTCGATCCAGGTGGCAACAGGGCGAGGAGCAGAGCTGGGGATCCTGGTGAAGCGGGCCGAGAGCTTAGAGCTACTGGCCCATCAGCTGGCCACGGTGGTCTTCGACAAAACCGGCACTCTCACCGCCGGCTGTCCCGCTGTTACGGATATCTGGACTCCCACCTCTTCTCCTCTGGCGCTGTTGCGTCTAGCGGCTGCGGCGGAACAGTACTCCGAGCATCCTCTAGGCCGGGCAGTGGTGCAAAAAGCCAAAGCCGAAGGGATCGCGCTCCCGCCGGCCCAGTCCTTCCAGGTCAGGGTAGGCGAGGGGGTAGAGGCCTGGGTGGAGGGCCAGCAGGTGCGTGTTGGTCGCCTGAGCTGGCTACAGCAGATGGGGATCCCCTGCCCTCCTGCTAGCGGGGAACAGGCCCAGGCTTGGGAGAGCGAGGGCAAAACGGCCATTGGCGTGGCCCAAGGGGGGAGTCTTCTGGGACTGCTGGCCATTGCCGATCCGCTAAAGCCCACCTCCGCGGCAGCGGTGCAACAGCTGCAACAAATGGGGCTGGAGGTGGTTATGCTAACTGGCGACAACTCCACCACTGCCCAAGCCATTGCCCGCCAAGTCGGAATCCAGCGGGTAATCGCCCAGGTCCGTCCTGAGCAAAAGGCAGCCTTGATTCGCCAGCTAAGGCGGCCTCAGCGGCGGGTGGCGATGGTGGGGGATGGCATTAACGATGCGCCGGCCTTGGCTGAGGCCGATGTGGGGATCGCCATTGGAACAGGCACGGACGTGGCCATGGCCACCAGTGACATTACCCTGGTATCTGGCGATTTGCGGGGTGTGGTTGCTGCCATCCAACTTAGCCGGGCCACCCTCGCCAACATTCGCCAAAACCTCTTCTTTGCCTTTATCTACAACATCCTGGGGATCCCTATTGCCGCTGGAGCGCTCTATCCCTTCACTGGCTGGCTGCTCAATCCCATGCTGGCAGGGGCAGCCATGGCCCTTAGTTCCGTCTCGGTGGTGGCCAATGCCCTGCGCCTAAGGCATTTTCGGCCCTCACCCCCAGCCTCTCTTCCTCTGGGACAGGGGAGTTAGGGATCAAGGCAAGGGGCTGGAGTTATCTTCTCGGAGGCGGCCATCCCCCCAGGGGGGCTTGGTGAACGCCAGGCAGCAAGCTAACCTAAAAAGCCCAGGCAGATTGGGGACAGCGCGGTGCTACTCCGGAGCCCCCACCTGCCAGTGTTCTGTACCCCTTGCGATTGATAAAACGGAGCTTTTTGTGTCGAGTACCCTTAGGTTTTCCCCCTCCCTTGCCGTTGGGCAGTCTTCTCCTGCCCCTTTGCCCTTGCTGCTCATTGGCCATGGCTCCCGGGATCCGGAGGGGCGGCAAGCCTTTCTGGAGCTGGCCCAGGCTTACCAAGCCCGCACCCCCCAACGGCCAGTGATCCCCTGCTTTCTGGAGCTGACCCAGCCAACCATTGCCCAAGGGGTGGAGCAGTGTTTGGCCCAAGGGTGGCAGGAAATCGTAGCCCTACCGCTGCTGCTGTTTGGGGCGCGCCACGACAAGTTTGACGTGACCACCGAGCTGGATCGCCTCCAGGCTCTTTACCCCCAGTTGCGCATTCACTACGGCGGGCCGCTGGGGATCCGCGTCGAAATCCTCCAGTTGCTGCGAGAGCGATTGGCCGCTTTGCTGGCCGCCCAGCCCCGGCGGATCCCAGCAATTGAGACGGTGCTGCTGTTCGTTGGCCGCGGCTCCAGCGATCCCGAAGCCAACGCTGAAGCGTGTAAGCTGGCTCGGCTCCTTTGGGAAGGGTCCGGGTTTGCTGCTGTGGAGACCTGCTTTATCGGCATTACCCATCCCCGCCTGCCGGTGGGGTTGCAGCGAGCCCTCTCCTGGCAGCCGCGCCGGGTCATTGTGTTGCCTTATTTCCTCTTTACGGGGGTACTGGTAAAAAAAATTGAGGCGGCTGTGCAAGAGCAGCGGCGCTGCCACCCCGAGATTGACTGGCTGATGCTGCCGGAATTGGGCCTTGAGGAGGCAGTGCTGCACAGCCTGCAGCAACTGGAGCAGGAAGCTCTCCAGGGCCAAACCCAGGTGAACTGCCACCTCTGCAAGTTTCGCCTGGCGGTGAGTGCAAAGCTGGGAGTGGGGCATACCCACCACCATCCCCATGACCACCACTCTTATGGGCAGGGATCCCATCACCACCCCCCTCACCTAGAGCACAGCCATACCCACGCAGGGGCTGCGGATCCCTGGGCCACCTTGGAGGACTACCACCAACGAGCTTGGCAGGTGCCCTAGGAGGGGGGCAGGATAAACTGGGGGTGGCAGGCCTCTTCTCGATCCCCTGTGGAGGGTAACAAAATGCCAAGGCTCTCCCGCTCCTCTTGGATCTCAGGTGCCGCTGCTGCGGGGAGCGGGCTCTGCGTCGCGGCGGGGGTGGCCGCTCTTCTGGATCGCATCCTGCCCACCCTGCCCAAAGTTTCCCTGGCCGGGATCCCTGGCCTGGCGGCCGGGCTAGCAGCCGCCTACGGGGTTTGGTGGGTGGCCCGGCTAGCGTTGCAGTCGGCTTCTTGGGGCAGCTTTCGAGAAGCGCTGCTGGAGGCTCTCTCTCCCTTCGACCCTGCCGATCACGGCGGCCAGCCACGGCAGCAACCCCAGCCTAGCCCAGAGCAAGCGCTGATTCAGCTGCAGTCCCAGGTCGCTGCCCTGAGGGCGGAATTGGAGCGCCAAGGGCTCCAACTGCAGCAGTCGGAAGCCGAGCGGCTTCAACTCCAGCAGCAGCAACAAAAGCTCGAGGGTCTCCTGCAGCGCACAGAATGGGAAAACCAAAAGCTGCGCTCCCAGCAAGAGGAGTGGGCCCGGCAACTGGAGCAATGCCAGCAGGAGGTGCAAACGTTGCGGGAGTCCTGCCATGCTCTAGCAACTCTCTGCGAGATTAGCTTTACCCTCATCCCCAAACCCTCGGCGGGAGTAGCTGCGGCTAGCCACCTTTGCCCACCCGCTGCAGCACAAACACACTCCCCTCGTTGCCCCGACCTATCCGTAAGTCTTCATCCAAATAGGTAATATCCAGCCAGCCTGTGGGCTCGCGGCGAAGGAGGTCGACCTTCAGCGCTGGGATCCGCTCTGGAGCCCATTCAAGCAAATAGAGGAAACTCTCAATCTCGTAGCTCATCAACGCCTGGGATCCCAGCAGCAGTCGCTTGAAAACCACCCGAATCCGACGTTGCGATTCGGGGTAGAAACGGGCTGCCACCGCCAAAACCCCCCGCGGCAGCCAGGCCTCTAGCCAGCCGGATCCCTGGATTTCGGCTACGTTAAAAACTTGACCCTTTTGGGCCCGAATGCACTGATAGATCGCGCCGGTGGTTAAAAGGGGCAACTGGGCCAGCCGCAACAAAGCGGCGCTGGTGGTGAATAGGTTGAGCCAATTCCCCTCCAGCCGCTCAGGAGCTGCCAGGGGCTCAGGGGTGGGGTTGAGGGCCTCCAGCGCGGCAATCTGAGACAGGATTTGACTTTTTTGGTCGGGCGATAGCTTGCCGCCCCGGTCCGTTGTCTGCAAGAGGCGCAACAGCACCGCTTTTTGCTCAGCTAAAGCTCTAGGCATGGGCCTACCCAGGAGCACGACCCTATTCTAGGAGCTAACGACCGCTGAGCGGGGCAGCCAGGATCCCACCCCTCAGCCGCCCGCCTCTTCTGCCCACTGCAGGTCTGCCACCTGCTCGTAGCCCAGCCCGGCTCGCACCAGGAGCGGCTTCGGCCCTGTGAGATCGATTACGGTTGAGACCTGGGCACGATAGGGGGCCTCGTCGTCCACTATTAGATCCACTTGCTTCTCCAGCTGGCGCATTTCCTCAGCGGTAAAGATTCCCCCCTCCTCCCCCACCGTCGCCGGATCAAAGCCCACTTCCAGGGAGCCCACAGGATCCCCGCCCAGCTTGGCCGAGGTAGAGACGATGGGGTTGCCCAACTCGGCCAACAGCGCCTGGCAGATGGCCGAATCCGGCACGCGGATGCCGGTGGTTTTCCGCTTGGGATCCATCACCAACCTGGGCACCAGCTTGGTGGCTGGCAGCAGAAACGTAAACGGGCCAGGGACTAGCCGCCGCATTAGCCGATAAGCGGGATCACTCACCTGGGCATACTGGGCAATCTGGGAAAGCGAGGGGCACAGAAAAGTAAGAGGTTTGTCGTTGGACAGCCGCTTGATGCGCCGCACCCGCTCCACGGCCTGCTTGTGGGTAACATCGCAGCCAATGGCATAGACCGTATCGGTGGGGTAAAGCATCACCGCCCCCTCGCGGAGAGCAGCTGCAATGCGCTGGATGAAACGGGGCTGGGGGTGCTGGGGATGGATCCTAAAGTACTCGGCCATGAGGGAGAGAAAACCTCAAGCTTTAGGAGGACTTTCCGCCACTTCCACCATAGGACGAGGGGTGGGCGGCACCGACAGGGATCCCTGCGGCCAGTCCTTGAGCTGCTGCATCAGGGCCTGGATGTGCAAACGCGGCAGGTAGGGCCAGTCACCTGCCTCCTCTAGCTCCTGCAGCACTCGATAGAGCTCGTGCCGAGTGTTGGGCAAAGCTTCTTGGAAGGCTCCCTCCAAAATAGTGCGGTGCAGGTCCTCCAACAGGCGCAGCAGCATTAACAGCTCTAGACAGACTCCTGCCCTCGCCTGCGCTGCCTGCTCAACGGCCCGCTTAATCTGGCGCAAGTCGGGTGGCAGATTCTCCTCGGAGATATACATCTGGGCTATGGGAAAGCAGGGGCACTCCTATTCTAGGCTTCTCCTGAGCTGCAGCTGGCTGGATCTTGCTTCTCCCTCCTCCAGGAGAGGGCTCTGGATCCCGGCCCAGCCCCTGCCACACCCGCTGCAGGAGAGAATCCAGACCCTGCCTGGCCACTGCTGAGATGGCCAATACCGGAGCGCCGACAGCAGCCGCAAGCCGCTGGGTGCGCTCGACAACCTCCCGCGGCTCGAGGGCGTCGATTTTGTTTAAAACCACCATCTGTGGCTTGTCGATTAGCCCGTGGCCATAGGCACGCAACTCCTGCTGCACAATTTGGTAATCCCTGACCGGATCGGCGGCCGTGCCGTCCACCAGATGAATCAGCAGCCGCGTGCGCTCCACATGGCGCAAAAAGTCATGCCCCAGCCCTACCCCTCGGTGGGCTCCCTCAATGAGCCCGGGAATATCGGCAAACACCACTCCATCCCCCGAGGGATGGGGCACCACTCCCAAATTGGGCTGCAGCGTGGTGAAGGGGTAATCGGCAATCTTAGGGCGGGCGGAGGAGACCACGGAAATTAAGGTTGACTTGCCGGCGTTCGGCAAGCCGACGATCCCCACTTCAGCAATGAGCTTCAGCTCTAGGCGCAGCCGCACTCGCTCTCCCGGCTGACCCCTGGTAAAGCGGCGGGGGGCGCGATCGTGGTTACTCAAGAAGTGGGCATTGCCCAAACCCCCTTTGCCGCCGCGGGCCACCAGCAGTTGATCCCCCGGCTGCACCAGATCCCCGAGGAGCTCGCCCGTTTCCGCGTTGAACACCATCGTGCCACAGGGCACCCGCACCAGCCGATCTGCACCACTGGCCCCCGTGCGCTGGTTGGGTCCTCCTTTTGACCCGTCTTCAGCTTTGATTACCGGCTGGAAGCGAAAGTCTAGCAAGGTCTGCAGGCCGGGATCGGCTACCAGAATTACCGAGCCGCCCCGCCCCCCATTGCCACCCGAGGGTCCGCCGGCAGGGACGTACTTCTCGCGGCGGAAGGCAACGATGCCATCCCCGCCATTTCCCCCCTGCACCTCAATTTCCACTTGGTCAATGAAATGCAACTGCCTCTCTCCCAAACCTCTTTGGGCCACCTCCTTCTAGCTTGGCAAGCTTGCAAGGAAACTTGCCACAAAAGCTTCTTTTTTGAGCTAGGATAGTGTTTCCAGCGCCCACCCTAGGTGGGGTGGGAAGGTGGAGGCGCGCTGGTGCCTTCACCCAGGCTAAGCTCAGCTCTCTTTGAACTTGTGCAACTACCTTTGCTACCAGGCCCCTATGACTCGAGTTACCGCTGCTGCCGATGTTGGTTTTACCACCGAGGACTTTGCTGCTCTCCTGGATAAGTACGACTATCACTTTAGCCCCGGCGAAATTGTAACCGGCACAGTCTTTTCGGTGGAACCGGGCGGCGCGTTAATCGACATTGGGGCCAAAACGGCTGCCTTTCTGCCTCTGCAGGAGATGTCTATTAGCCGGGTGGAGGATCCGCACGAGGTCCTGCAGCCGGGGGAAACGCGTGAGTTTTTCATCCTCACCGAAGAGAACGAGGAGGGGCAGCTGACCCTTTCTATCCGCCGCATTGAGTACATGCGGGCCTGGGAACGGGTGCGCCAGCTTCAAAAGGAGGATGCCACGGTGCGGGCCACCATTTTTGCCACCAACCGTGGGGGCGCCCTGGTGCGCATTGAGGGACTGCGCGGGTTTATCCCCGGCTCCCACATCAGCACCCGCAAGCCCAAGGAAGAGCTGGTGGGCGAGGAACTGCCCCTGAAGTTTCTCGAGGTGGACGAAGACCGCAACCGCTTGGTGTTAAGCCATCGCCGGGCCCTGGTGGAGCGGAAGATGAACAAGCTGGAGGTGGGCGAGGTAGTAGTCGGCACAGTGCGTGGCATCAAGCCCTACGGGGCCTTCATCGATATTGGCGGCGTCTCCGGCTTGCTGCACATCTCCGAAATCTCCCACGAGCATGTCGATACCCCCCACAGCGTCTTCAACGTCAACGATGAAGTGAAGGTAATGATCATTGACCTAGACGCAGAACGGGGTCGAATTTCGCTATCGACTAAGCAACTGGAGCCCAATCCCGGCGATATGCTGCGGGATCCCAAGCTGGTCTACGAGAAAGCGGAGGAGATGGCAGCCAAGTACCGCGAGCAACTGCGGGCTGCCAAGCAAGAACAGGCGGGACAGGCGGAGGAAGCACAGCTGGAGGTGGCAGAAGAAGAGCTGGAATATGCGGCAACAGCAGTGGAGTAGAGCAGGCAGGCTGGGGGGTGTCGACCTGGCCCTAGGGGCATCTGCTGGGAAGCCTAGCGCAGCAAGCCTAGGGCAGCAGCGGTGGCAGGGTGTTTGTCCATGGGCGTCTGCGGCTACCTCTACACGCCTGCCTATGCTCCTTGGCCGGAGGAGGAGCTGGCTTGGCTAAAAGCCCACGGGGCGAATCCCCTCTGGCACGACTGGGGATCCCGTGCCTACCTGGAGGAACTGCTGCAGGAGGTTGCCAGGGGCTCGGTGCAGCAGGTGCTGCTGGTGCGCCTAGCAGATCTAGGAGACCAGGTGGAGGAGGTGTACGGGCGGCTGCTGCAAATCCAACAGGCTGGGATCCGCCTTAGCCTAGTTAGTGCTGACGGCCTGCAAACCCCTAGCACTCCCAGCGACTGGATCCCGCTGCTGGCCGAGATTCCCCATCACTTGCAAAGTCGCCGTCTCCGTCAACGCCAAGCCCAAAGCCGTCTGGCGGGCAAGCCTCCCCCTGGGCCACCTCCCTTTGGCTACCGCCGCGAAGGGGGACGCTATGTCCCGGATTGCCGCCAGGCCCCTATTGTTCAGGATTTTTTCCAGCACTTTCTCCGCTACGGATCCCTGCGCCAGGCGGTGCGCTTCATTGCTGAGAAACACCACAAGCACATCTCCGTAGCCACTGGGCGCAACTGGCTGCTCAACCCGGTCTACCGAGGGGATCTGGCTTACGCCGATGGCACCGTTCTGCGCGATACTCATCCAGCTCTCCTCAGCCGCACCGAAGCCGCCCAGATCGATCGCTGGCTAAAGCGCAACCAAGGGATCCCGCGCCGCAGCGCCAGTGCCTCCCGCGCCTTGGCCGGCCTCGTCCACTGCCGGACCTGTGGCGGCCTTTTGCGCATTGTGCAAACCACCCCCGGCAAGGGCAAGCAGAACGGCTCTTCTTACCTCTACTTGCGCTGCCAAGCCTGTCGCTATAGCCTCCGCTATGCTGAAGTCTTGCAGGAGGTGATCCGCCAGGTCTGCGAACAGCTTCCCCACCGTGCCCAAAACCTGGATTGGCAGGCCCTAGACCGAACCCGCCAACAGCTCCAAGCCCAGATCCAGGCCAACAGCGAGCGGCTGCGGCAACTGGAGGCGCTGCAGCAATCTGGACTGATGGATGAGCCCTCGCTGGCCCAGCGCTGCTACCAGCTGCGAGCTGAGACCGCCCGCTTGGCCCAAAAGCTGGAACAGCTCCCCCCTGCTAAGCTTACCCAGACCATCCAAACCCTCTCCATCCCACCCTTCTGGCAGGATCTCAGCGAGAGCGAGCGCCGCACCTACCTGCGGGAATTCCTACGCGGGGTTGAGGTGGATTCTACAGGGGCGGTGCGGCTTCTCTTTGCCTTTGATCCCTAGAGATTGCAGGGCTTTGCCCACCTGGCCCCGCTTTGCAGGAGCGGAAGCCGAGCTTGTATCTAAAAATGAAGGGACTGACCCGGAAAAGCGTCGCAAACCTTATCAATTCTTTGTCCAGCTCCCTTTCCACTCCAAGATGGATCCTGCAGGGATCCGGAGGATCCCACTTTAGGAAGGAGTTGGATAGGGAGGGACCAATGCAACCCACTGTCGTCATTACTGGTGCTTCCTCGGGCGTTGGCCTGTATGCGTCCTTGGCTTTGGCCAAGCGGGGCTGGCACGTAGTCATGGCCTGTCGGGATCTGGACAAGGGCCGGCGGATGGCCGAGGAGGTGGGGATCCCAGAGGGGAGCTATAGCCTAATGCCAATTGATCTGGCTAGCCTGGCCAGCGTGCGGCAATTTGTCGAGCAGTTCCGCCAGTCGGGCCGCTCTCTGGATGCCCTGGTGTGCAACGCCGCCATCTACATGCCCCTGCTCAAGCAGCCCCTGCGCAGCCCCGAGGGCTACGAGCTAACGATGGCCACCAACCACCTGGGACACTTCCTCCTCTGCCGCCTAATGCTGGAGGATCTCCAGCGCTCCCCTTACCCGGACCGGCGTCTGGTCATCTTAGGGACGGTTACCCACAACCCCAAGGAGCTGGGAGGCAAGATCCCTCCCCAACCCCACCTGGGAGATCTGCGGGGCTTTGCCCAGGGCTTTAAGGAACCCATCAGCATGGCCGATGGCGGCAAGTTCGATCCCGTCAAAGCCTACAAAGACAGCAAAGTTTGCAACATCATCACCATGCGGGAACTGCACCGCCGCTTCCACGAAAGCACCGGCATCACCTTTCTCTCCCTCTATCCTGGCTGTGTGGCAGAAACCGGCCTCTTCCGCCACCACTATCCCTTGTTCCAAAAGCTTTTCCCCTGGTTTCAAAAAAACATCACTGGCGGCTATGTCTCCCAGGAGCTGGCCGGCGAACGGGTAGCGCAGGTGGTGGCCGATCCCGAATTTCGCCATTCGGGATTCTACTGGAGCTGGGGCAACCGGCAACGGAAAAATGCCAAACCCTTTAACCAAGAGGTTTCCGACGAAGCAAAGGATGAAGCCAAAGCCAAGTTGCTCTGGGAGCTGAGCGAGAAATTGGTGGGCCTGCCCCAGTTGGCAGCCCTCTAGCGCTGGCAATCCTTCCGCTTGGTTGCATGGCCTGTCCCCCCAATTCTGTCGGAGTGGCGGGGGCCAGGAGCCTCGACTCCGTCGGATCCAGCCCAAGCAGGGGTGGGAAGGGACTGCGCTCCAGAGAAGGCTTCCCCCCTAGCAGGTGCTGCGCTGGTGAGAGAACTAAAGGGCCCGCAGCACCTCCCGTGCGGCCTCCAGGGTTCTCTCTACATCCGCCTCCGTGTGGGCTAGGGAAGTAAAGCCGGCCTCAAATTGTGAGGGCGCCAGATACACCCCCCGCTCCAGCATGCCGCGATGGAAACGGGCAAACTTTTGCAAGTCCGACTGCTTGGCCTCCTCGTAGTTGCGCACTGGGCCGGCAGTAAAAAAGAAGCCAAACATGCCGGGCAAATAGCCTCCGCACATTTCGTGCCCAGTTTCTCGCGCAATCTCCAGCAGCCCCGTCAGCAGCTTCGCAGTAATGCGCTCCAGATACTCATAGGTGCCCGGGCGACGCAAAATCTCCAGCGTTTGGATCCCCGCCGTCATAGCCAGAGGGTTGCCGGACAGCGTACCCGCCTGGTACATCGGCCCTGCCGGTGCTACCATCTCCATAATTTCCCGCCGGCCGCCGTAGGCGCCTACCGGCAGGCCACCGCCAATGATCTTACCCAGGGTAGTCAAATCAGGGATGACACCAAACTTGGCCTGGGCGCCGCCGTAGCTGATGCGAAAGCCGGTCATCACCTCGTCAAACACCAGCAGGGCGCCATACCTTTGGGTTAGTTCGCGCAGGCCCTCCAAAAACCCTGGCTGCGGCGGGATAAAGCCGGCATTGCCCACCACTGGCTCGAGGATTACCCCGGCAATCGAATCTGGATACTGCTCAAACAGAGCCTTAACTGCCTCTAGATCATTGTAGGGAGCAGTCAGCGTAGCGCTGGTGGCGGCCTTGGGCACCCCCGGCGAATCCGGCAGACCCAGGGTGGCTACCCCTGAGCCGGCCTTGACCAAGAACATATCTGCATGACCGTGGTAGCAGCCCTCAAACTTGATCACCTTTTCCCGGCCCGTGTAGGCCCGCATTAGGCGCAGCGCCGCCATACAGGCTTCGGTGCCGGAGTTAACAAAGCGCACCATCTCCACACTGGGCACCGCTTCGATCACGCGCTCTGCCAGCTCGTTTTCCAAAACAGAGGGAGCGCCAAAGCTAGTGCCTTTCTCCAGTGCCCGCCGCAATGCCTCAATAACTTCGGGATGGGCATGTCCAACGATGGCCGGCCCCCAACTGCCGATGTAGTCAATGTACTGGTTGCCGTCCACATCCCAGGCGTAGGCTCCTGAGACGCGGTCAAACACGACGGGATCCCCGCCGACAGACTTGAAGGCACGCACTGGAGAATTAACCCCTCCTGGCATCAGCTGCTGGGCACGGGCAAAGATCTCCTTGGAGCGGGTGGTATTGAACGAGGTGGAGCGGAGCGTGCTGGTCATAACAAGGCATTCGACGTATCTCTGAGAATAATAAAACTAGCAGGCAGAGGAGGACCCTCCTTCCCCAGGGGGATCCACCCAGCGACCATCGGCTTTGATGAGCTCAATCAGAGCCTGGACGCCTTCTGACTCAGGCACCCTTTTCACTTCTTCTTTGCCACGGTAGAGGGAAATCACCCCCGGCGTCCTGCCCACATAGCCGTAGTCAGCGTCGGCCATTTCCCCAGGGCCGTTGACAATGCAGCCCATGACGGCAATGTCGAGGCCTACCAGATGCTGAGTTGCCGCCCGCACCTTCTGCAGCACCTCCTCCAGGTTGAAAAGGGTACGCCCACAGGAGGGACAGGCCACGTACTCCACCATGGTTTTGCGCAGGTTGAGGGCCTGCAAAATACCGTAGGCCACTGGGATCTCTTTTTCCGGCGCTTCTGTGAGGGAGACGCGAATGGTGTCGCCAATCCCTTCCGCCAAGAGCGTCCCGATCCCCACTGCTGACTTGATGCGGCCATACTCTCCATCTCCAGCCTCGGTCACCCCTAGGTGGAAGGGGTAGTTCAGGCCCAAGGCGTCGAAACGGCGGGCCGCCAACCGGTAAGCAGCCAACATAACCTGCGGACGGGAAGCCTTGAAGGAGAGAACCACGTTGTGGAAGTCCTGCTCGGCACAGATCTCAGCGTACTCCAGGGCTGACTCCACCATTCCCTCGGGGGTGTCGCCATAGAGAAAGAGCATCCGCTCCGCCAGGGAGCCGTGGTTGACGCCAATGCGCAGGGCCTTGTTCTGGGCCTTGAGGGTCTGTACAAGGGGGACAAAAGCTTCACGGATCTTGCTACGGATGGCTTCTAGTTCAGCCTTTGTGTACTCTGTGCGCCCTGGCTGGGGCTTCTCAACAACGAACAACCCAGGATTGATGCGCACCTTGTCAACGTATTTGGCCACCTCCAGGGCAACCTTGAGGCCGTTGTGGTGAACGTCAGCCACTAGCGGCACCGGCTTGTAGGTTTGGAGCAACTTCTCCCGGACTGCCTCCATCGCCTTGGCATGGGCCAAGCTGGGAACAGCAACCCGCACAATTTCCGAGCCCGCTTCGTGCAGACGGCGAATGGCAGCCACCGCCGCGTCAATATTAAGCACGTCTTCGGTGATCATGGACTGCACCACCACTGGGTGCTGGCTGCCAATTAAGACGTTGCCCACCGCCACTGTGCGGGTGGGGCGACGGGGGTAGACCGGTTCTGGGTAGGGCTGCTGTGCGTTGGGCCGCTCCACAGTTTGCATAGCTTGCTCAGAAGGGCTGCTCTAGCCTCATTGTAGGCGGAAATGCCCGCCTATTGAGGGGCCCTGCCTACCCTTGCCTCGAGGTGCTTTCCAGACAGGCCACTAGTTGCCCCCCTGGCTCCCTTCCGGAGGGCGGGGAAAATAGGACAGCAGCTTCAGCTGTCTGCTTCTGTGGTGGAATCCGTAGGGTAGTCTGTGAGGGGTCGGTGGCGAATAAAGTCTCTAGGCGTTACATTTTCCACAAACTTGCGGAAGGCCTCGCGCTCAGCTTCGTCGGCATCCTGATTCATTGGGATCGAGGCCTCCGCAATGACTTCCTCTACCGTCCAGATGGGGGCGTGGGCCCGCAGAGCCAGGGCAATACCATCGCTGGGACGGCAGTCGATCTCCTGCTTTTTGTCACCGCTAACCGTGACCAGCACCGCATAAAAAGTGTTGTCTAGCAAGGCATGGATAATGACCCGCTCCAGCTTAATTCCCCAAGCTTTCCAGGAGTTGAGGATAAGATCATGGGTCATGGGGCGGAGCGGCTTCTGATCGTCCAGGGCCTGCAAAATGGCATTGGCTTCTGCTTTTCCTACCCAGATAGGCAGAGCACGACGTCCATGGGTATCGCGCAGGATGACAATGGGGTTCTGGTTAACGGCATCGACCGCAATCCCAGCCACCTGCATCTCGATCATGGTCAACTGCCTCCAGCCTCTGGATCTCGATCGTACCCATGGGTAGAAAACTTTGGCAACACGCATGAGCTCAATGCGGCACTCAATTGCAGTAGCTCTCCTCGGCGGCACCAGTGAAAGCCGCAGCTTAGCCGCCGCCCTTAGCCAAGAAGGGATCCCTTGGATAGCTACGGTTACCACTGCAGGGGGAAGCAGGCTTTACCGGGATTTGCCTGGGCAGGTGGTGGTTACCCGCTTTTCGCTGCCCTCTTTGGCACAATTCCTGCAGGAGCGGCGGATTGGGGTGCTGGTGGATGCCTCCCATCCCTTTGCCCAGCAGATCTCGCAGCTGGCTATACAGGTAACAGCCCAACTGGGGATCCCCTACCTGCGCTACGAACGTCCTTCTGTAGGTCTAGATCCGTGGGTGCAGGTGGCGCCGGGCTGGCAGACCGTCCTCAGCGAGAGCGTACTGGCGGGGCGGCGGGTGCTCTTAACGGTGGGGGTGAAGGCGTTGCCCTTGTTTGTACCCTGGCAGGATCGCTGCCAGTTGTACGCGCGGGTGCTTCCGGAGTCAGTTCCCCAGGCGGTGCGGGCTGGGATTGCTGCCGAGCGGGTCATTGGCAGGCGTTTGCCCCTGAGCTTTGAGGAGGAACTGCAGCTTTGGCAGAGGCTGGAGCCCCAAGTGGTTATTACTAAGGACTCCGGGGAAGCCGGTGGTCTACTGGTCAAGCAGGCCGTGGCTAAGACCCTAGGAATCCCCCTCTGGGTGATCCAACGACCCCCTTTGCCCTACCCCTGGTGTAGCCAGAATTTGGCTGAGGTGGTGCAGGAGTGCCAACGTCAGCTGGAGAAATTTAAAACGGCTCCTCTGCAGGCAAATCAGGCTCGCGATCGGGACGGGATCCCAGCAGCTCCAGCCGCTCCACGGCAATAACGGGCCGCTGGCGCTCCTCCCCTGTGGATCTGTCTTTCCAGCGATCGAACTTCAGGCTGCCCGTCACCCCAATGAGGCTGCCTTTACGCACATACTCCCCCGCCACCTCAGCGGTGCGTCCCCACAGCTCTAGGTTAAACCAATCGGGCTTGTCTTCGCCCTTGCGGAAGCGGTTGACCGCCAGGCTAAAGGTACACACCACCTTGCCCGATTCAAAGTAACGCACTTCCGGATCCGTACCGGCCCGGCCCACCAGGGTCACCAGGTTCAGGCTCATGGGCTTTTCTCCAGACTACTGACCGCTCTAGCCTTTTTTGTTTTAGCGCCCGCAAGGGATGCAGCGCCAGCCTCAGGCCTTTGGGTCAGCGGGCTATTGCCCTTGTAGTTTGAGGCTGGGGATGGTTTTCTGGGGGGATCCAAAAATCTCTGCGAGTGAGTAGCCGCAAGGGGGCGCTGATTGTGTTGCAAAGATTTACAATGTCAGAGGCCCCAGAGTCCCTGCCGGCCCAGGCCTTCTCAGCGGCCAGCAGGAAGGGTTGACTACTGCAAGCGGAAGCATTCAGCACCATTTCCCATGGAATTCATCTACGCATACGCCTGGTTGATCCCCGTCTATCCCCTAGTGGCGGCCTTTTTGCTGGGTCTAGGCATTTTGGTCTTCAACGCCTGGACAAGGGCCAACCGGGCTCTGGCCGCCTTTTTGAGCGTATTTGCAACGGGGACGGCGATGGTTCACGCCTTTGCCCTCTTGGCCAGCCAGCTGCAAGGCCATGAGGCCGTCCTTAGAACCATCACCTGGGCCCAGGCGGGCTCCTTCTCGCTGGACATGGGCTTTGTGGTCGACCACCTCAGCGCCATGATGCTGGTGGTGGTGACCACGGTGGCCTTCTTGGTGCAGATCTACTCCGATGGCTACATGGCCCAGGATCCCGGCTATGTGCGTTTCTATGCTTACCTAAGCCTGTTTGCCTCCTCGATGCTGGGCCTGGTGCTCAGTCCCAACCTGGTACAGATCTACATCTTCTGGGAGCTGGTGGGGATGTGCTCCTACCTGCTGATTGGCTTCTGGTACGAGCGGCAGGCGGCGGCAGAGGCAGCCCAGAAGGCATTTGTGGTCAACCGGGTGGGCGACTTTGGTCTGTTGCTGGGCATTTTGGGCTTTTACTGGATTTCTGGAACCTTCGAGTTCGAGGAACTGGCCCGCAATGTGGAGCAGATGGTGGCCAACGGCGCGGTGAGCAGCAGCTTGGTTGCCCTGTTTGCCCTCTTGGTGTTCTTGGGGCCAGTGGCCAAGTCAGCTCAGTTCCCGCTGCACGTGTGGCTGCCGGATGCCATGGAAGGTCCCACGCCCATTTCCGCCCTCATCCACGCGGCCACCATGGTGGCTGCCGGAGTATTCCTGTTGGCGCGTATGTTTCCGGTCTTGGAAGGGATCCCGGCAGTCATGGATCTCATTGCCTGGACAGGGGCAGGGACGGCCTTTTTGGGGGCCAGCATCGCCATTACCCAAAACGACATCAAAAAGGGCCTGGCCTACTCCACTATTTCCCAATTGGGCTATATGGTCATGGCCATGGGCTGCGGTGCCTATGGGGCCAGCCTGTTTCACCTGATGACCCACGCCTACTTCAAGGCGCTGCTCTTTTTGGGATCCGGCTCGGTCATCCACGGCATGGAGGCGGTGGTGGGCCACGACCCAGTTTTGGCCCAGGACATGCGCCTGATGGGAGGGCTGCGCAAATACATGCCAGTTACGGCCCTCACGTTTTTGATTGGCACGCTGGCCATCTGTGGGATCCCGCCCTTTGCCGGCTTCTGGTCCAAGGACGAGATCTTGGCTGCGGTTTTTGAGCACAACCCCGCTCTCTGGGGGGTGGGCTTCCTCACGGCAGGGATCACCGCCTTCTACATGTTCCGCATCTACTTCCTTACCTTTGAAGGGGAGTTTCGCGGCACCAACCTCAAGCTGCGCCAGGAGGTAGCTGTCAGCCAGGGCCGACCGGTGCCGGCTTTTGCCTATGCGTTTGCCGGGAAAGAGGCCGCCTTTGGGCCTGGAGCCATGAACATTTACGAAAAGCCCCAGCCCAGCAGCCATCCCGAAGCTGGGAAAGAGGGGCACGAAGGGCATGGGCAGGCCGCTGAACCGCATGAGTCGCCGCTATCGATGACAATTCCGCTGGTGGCGCTGGCCGTTCCCTCGCTGCTGATTGGGTTGGTGGGCACTCCCTTTGCCAACTTCTTCGAGGCGTTCATCCATCCGCCTAGTGAGGCTGCAGCAGAAGCTGGTTGGGCCCAGGTGGCAGCCGAGTGGCAAGCAGTGCTGGCGGGCCGCTTCGACTGGCGGGAGTTTGTGATCATGGCAGGCAGCTCGGTGGGCATTGGGCTGCTTGGCATTGCCTTGGCGGGTCTCATCTACTGGCAAAAGCGCATTGACCCCGGCACCTTCCCCCAAAGCCTGCAGCCGCTCTACTACTTCTCCCTCAACAAGTGGTATATCGACGATCTCTACGAGCGGGTCTTTGTGCAGGGTACTCGCTTTGTAGCGCGGGAGGCGCTGGAGGTGGACAGCCGCATTGTGGATGGGGTGGTCAACCTGACGGGGCTAGTGGCCATGGTCGGCGGCGAGGTGATGAAATACCTGGAGAACGGCAAGGCGCAGTTCTACGCCCTGATCATCTTTGCGGCAGTAGTGGTGATGGTGGTGCTTGCCAGGGTTGGGCTCTAGCCTGGGGGCCGTTGGTGGCGTCGACGCTGGCTAGCTTGGCCGGCTGCAGCTGCAACGGTGCTGCTACTGAGGGAAAACTAGGGCGCTCCTGCCCTGGGGCTGGGGGGCAGAAAAAGGGCTCCTACCCTCTGCGATTGGGGGGAGCCCTGTCCATTAACTGCCAGTGGCGGCGGGTGATTCTTGAAGCTCGACTCTGCCAAGAAGGGATCCCTTCCCTCCTCCCAAAGAGGTTGGACTTACTTATTGGGCTGAGGAGTGATCCGCAAGTAGGGCTTGAGCTCCTTGTAGCCTTTCGGGAACTTCTCCTTCAGCACTTCAGGATCTTGCAGCGAAGGTGGAATGATGACATCATCGCCATCTTTCCAGTCGGCGGGAGTGACAACGTTGTACTTATCCGTCAACTGCAGAGCATCGATTGCCCGCAGCAGCTCGTCGAAGTTGCGCCCCGTGCTAGCTGGATAGGTGAGGATAAGGCGGATTTTCTTGTTGGGATCAATAACGAACACTGAGCGCACCGTCAAAGGCAGTCCTTCTTGATTGAGGTTGGTCTGATCCAGCATGCCGTAGAGCTGGGAGACCTTGCGGTCAACGTCTGCCAAGATGGGATAAGTCACCCGGGCATTCTGGGTTTCCTCGATGTCTTTTACCCAACCAAGGTGGGAGTCTACATCGTCCACGCTGAGGGCTAGCACCTTCACCCCTCGCTTCTCGAACTCAGGCATCAGCTTGGCAACAGTACCCAGCTCGGTGGTGCAGACTGGCGTGTAGTCGGCGGGGTGGGAGAACAACACTACCCAGCTATCCCCGGCCCAGGAATAGAAGTCGATTTCGCCGTGGGTGGACTTTTGCGTAAAATTGGGAGCCGTATCGCCAAGTCGGAGAGACATACACTCTTTCTCCTCAGTAAAGGGTTCAGTCAGTCCGCTGAGGGTAGGATTTGATCCATCCGCCCCCTATTTTGCCACAAAAACTCTACTTTCCCGAGCGGATTTTAGGAGATTTTTAGATCATCGCCAACCTGGCCGCAAGGCGAGAAGCCCTTTCCTAATGTAAACAATTGTTGTGGGAGGTCTTAACATTCTGTAGCTTCCTTACAGGCTGCAACGGCGGCGTGCTAGGGGTCTAGCTCCTCTGCTGAGGTCATGGGATCGATGGAAAGCCTAGAAGCAGTTACACCTTACAGCCTCGCCACCCTGTGGGCCCAAAAATATGTAGACAAGCTGCGGGCACAGGCGGCCTTGGGCGAGCTGCCGGGTACCCAATTAGCCGACAAAGTGAAGGGATCCCTGCGCTTTGCCAGCTCCCAGGCCTGGGCAAAAACGGAGCGGCTCTTGGCTGCCGAAATCCCGCGGTAGCGGCTGGATCCGGACTTGATCGATCCCTGGCAAATTGCCGAGGACTCCCGCGAGTTATTTGAAAAAGCAGCGGAAAGTTGGGGGGAGGGCTTCTCGCCGGCCCGCTTTTCGGTAAAGATCGCGCCGCTCTGTGGCCAGCTGCGGGCCCGCTACAGCGAACAGGATCCGCGGTGCTGGGCTTTTTAACGTAAGGTGCGGAATTCCCCACGGTCTATACGGTGGGGAGGGATAGCACCCTCTGACTGATTCTGGTTCTAGGGAGCAAATCATGCCAAAGCCTAGCCCTTCCCAATACACTTTAGTGACCAGTATTTCGTTACAAACACTACGTGCAAGTGAATTCTAAAAACTGCGTCAGCGTCGCTTCTTGGTCTGCCATTCTCGATGCTACACTTGCTGTGGCTTCGACTAAGTCACAAAAGGTGACTGAAACTGGACTGGTAATCAGGCGGCAGACCTTTCGGCTGTACCCCAACAAAACCCAAAAGCGGGCTTTGTTGGATGCCCGCCGTTTGCACTGTTACCTCTACAATGCTTGTGTTGCTCACCGACGCTATGAGTACCGGCGCAACCGTCGGACGGTTACTTACCTTGAGCAACAAAACATCTTGCCGGAGTTCAAGAAAGCTTGGCCGGAGTTTGCTCAGCTCAACGCCCAGTCTCTGCAAGCTACAGTCAAGCGGGTAGATTTTGCCTATCAGCGCTTCTTTCAGGGGCTAAGCAAAAAGCCCAAGTTCAAGTCAATCAAGCGGTACTCCGGCTGGACATATCCTAGCGCTACGGGGTGGAAGGTCAATACTAATGGTAAGCACGGCACCGTTACTCTCAGGGACTTGGGCATTACCCTGAGGATGCGGGGCAAAGCAAAGAACTGGGGGAAGCCTACCACGCTTACTATTGTCTACAAACCAACTTTGCGGCAGTGGTATGCTTCCTTCACCGTAGAGGTGGAAGTACCTCGGCCTAAGTTTGGTTCCCAGTCAGACTTGAAGTATGAGTCCATCGTCGCCTACGATTTGGGCACCGAGACCGCCATAACTCTGTACGACGGGAGTGAGTTCCATGAAGTTGCTAATCCTCGGTTTACGCAGAGGAGTGAGGAGAAAGTTCGCAAGGTCGCCAAGCTCAAGCGGCGGAAGCGTGCTCCTGGGAAGGGAGTGAAAGCTTCTAGGAGATGGAAGAAAATCAACCGGCTGGAAGCTAAGCTCAAAGCCAAGGTTGCTCGCCAGCGTAGAGATTGGCAACACAAGGTTACCTCAGAGATTGCGCGTCGTTATGACATCGGGGTGACCGAGAAACTCAACGTTAGGGGCATGACCCGTAAAGCCGAGGGTAAAGGGAAGAAGCGTAAGGCCGGACTAAACAAGTCTATTTTGTCGGTGGGGTTTGGTACGCTGAACCAAATGCTGACCTACAAGATTGAGCAGAAAGGTGGTCTGGTCTTGTTTCTTCCTACACAAACCCTCAAGCCGTCTCAGCGCTGTCCCAAGTGCGGTGCTGTTCACAAGGAGTGGGCAGACCTGAGTAACCGTTACCATGTCTGCCCTGCCTGTGGTTTTGCGATAGAGAGGGACAGGGGGACGGTAATGGTGCTGTACAACGTTGCCCTCAATAGGCAACCGGGGTTGGGAACCAGCCTCGTTAGTCTTGGATGCTTCAGCTCTACTTCAGAGACCCGGTACACGGGATCTATGAAGCAACTAGGGCAGAAGAAGAGACAAAAGCTCTGCTGTCAAGCGGGTGAGGAAACCCCACCCGCCTGCGCGGTGGGGTAGTTCATGCATGCAATTCCAGTACACGGGGCAGATGGTCTTGCAAGCTCTATCCCCTCAGGAGCGCAGCCTCTTCCACCCCTACTTGAAGGTCATGGACGACCACCTGTACATGCCCCTGCAGAGGATGTACGAGGGTGCCGCTGTTCACGCCGGCGATAGCACTTCTTCTGCCTCTTTGCTGGCTGTTCAGGAACTGCTGCCCATCGTAACCAGTGTGGCGGAGTTTATCTGTGCCGAAGTGGCTCAGCGTTTCCCGGACTATCGCTGCGAAAGCGGCCCCTTGACGGATCTGGAGGTGCGGATTTCCAGCATCCGCGATGTGGAGATGTTCCAGGTGTACCTGGGCCTCTGTGCCTTGGAAGGCAGCGTGGTGGCTGTGCAGCAGGAGCTGTTTCCCCTTTGCGTGATGCTGTACCCCCCTCTGAAGGTGGAGTGGAAACTGGTGCGGCAGATGCTGGAGCTGTTGGATGAGGCTTTGCACTCTCGTCTTAGCCCGGCTAGCTACACTTTCCTCCTGCCTTACCTGCAAGCTGTACAAGGGATGTTCTCTCTGGAGGTTTTCCCCGAAAGCGACCCGATCTGGAGCCATCATCCCGACGTACTGCGCTATATGGGAACGGCGCGGAAGCTGCTGCAAGAACTGGTCAGTCAGGAAGTCACTTAAAAATCCTCACGCTTGTCCATCTCCGTCTTTGCAGCAGAAGGGCTGTTAGGCTAGCGCTATTCAAACCCGCCGGGATCTACGGAGTGTCCAGGAAGGGGCTGGGCTCCACCAGCTCGGCCACAAATTGGTGCAGGATGGGTAGGTAGCGCTCCCCGGCTACCTGTAGCAGATTGTTGTGATCGGCTCCCTCGATGGGGATCAAACGCTTGGGATCCCGTGCTGCTTGGTAAAGGGCTTCGGCATGCCAGAAGGGGATCAAGCGATCCTGAGTGCCGTGCAAAATCAGCAGCGGGCAATTGATCTGGGCAATGCGGCTGAGGTTGTCGAAGCGATCAAAAGGCAGCAGCGGGATGCGGGTCAAAACGCGAAAAGCGGTTACAAAGGTGGATTCCAGGATCAAGCCCCCCACTGGCTTGTGGGCTGCTAGGTAAACTGAGGGCCCACCTCCCACCGAGCGTCCATAAAGCAGAATCCGCCCCGGCGGGATCCCCTGATCTCGTAGGTAAGCGTAGGCCGCTTCAATGTCTTTGTAGGCACCGGCCTCGGAAGGGATCCCTTCGCTGGTGCCGTAGCCGCGGTAGTCGTAGGCCAAGACGCTAAACCCCCCCTGCTGCAGCTTCCTCAGGCGCGGCAGGATATCCCCCAAGTCCTCAGCGTTGCCGTGGCTGTAGAGGAGGGTATAGGTGGCTGCGGGATTGGGCAGGTAGACCGCTGAAATCTGCAGGCCATCGGCGGTGGTGAGTTTGAGAATGGCGTCCCCATCCTGGTAGCTGGCGGGGCGGGGCAAAAAGATCAGCCGCTCCGATTGAAACCAGCCCAGCCAGAGCAGGTAGCCGTACACCCCCAGGCCAATGAGCAGCAAGGATGGCCCCAGCCGCAGTCCCAGAAAGGGCTTACTCATTGCTCCTTCCCCTCACCCCCGGCCTCTCTCCCGCTGGGAGGGATTGGGCAGCGACGTTGGGCGCCTTAGGATTTGGCTAGCAGGGCAGAACCTTTCCAAAGGCAAACTCCAATCCAGTTAACCAAAGTATGAGCGACGATGGTTACCAACAGGTTTCCCGACAGCCACACGCCCATCCCTAGGAGAATACCTACGGCACTGGCCCAGACGGCATAGGGCCAACCCTGCCACTCTAGCCAGTGTAAAACCCCAAACAAGAGCCCGCTCAGGAGGATCCCGCCCGTCCACCCCAAGGGGCTGGCCACCAGGGCTGTCATCAGCACGCCGCGAAACAGCCACTCCTCGCTCCACCCCGGCAGCACCCCCACCCAGAAGACGTCTCCCCATTGCAAGGGATCCGCCACCAGGTGCAAGTAGGCGGAAGCTACCCGGCGATAGGCTGGCCAAAGCCAGTAAGCCCCGCCGCTCAGCAGCGCCACCCCCAGCCCCAGCGCCGCTCCCCAGGCGACGGCCAGCGGATCCCAACGGAAGGGCACGCGGAGGGATCCCAGCCAGATCCAGAGACCGGCAATAAGCGCCAGGATCAGGCTGGTCAGGCCCATTCCGATCAGGATCTGTTGGCGGGTACAGGGCTGCATCTTGGCACTCATGGGAGGAGCCTATTCCCAGCGTAGAGCGAATCCCGACAAGAACGGCTGCCCGAATCACACTGGCAGCGGGGAAGACTCTCAGTTGATGCTCTCCCCAGTCCTAGAGAGCGGGGTTTGCGCCGCCCTTGTCTCGGTCAAGGGGGTAGGAGCTTGGGATCCCCCTCTCCTTTCAAGGCAAGTGCTGCCTTAGCAACTGGGCGTGCTGGGCCGATCGCTCCACCCAAACAGCCACTTGGTCAGGGCTGAGGGCTGGCCCGTCGGCATAGCAGGCCAGCCAAGCCTGGCACAAGGCTTCAGGATCTTCTGGGATCGCCTCGAGATCCCAGCCGGGCATGCCCAATTCCCCGAGCAGCGTTTTTACTTTGGGATCGTAGCTGAGGCCAAAGCAGGCACAACCCTCAGCCGCCGCCATCACCAAGCCGTGGTAGCGCATCACAATTGCCAATCTCACCCCCCGGAAGACCCCCTTTAAAAGACAGGGATCCCGAATCTCCAACACCTGGCTGGGGCCGGGCAGGCGCTGTTGCAGCTGTTGCGCTAGGCGGTAGTCTGGGCCGAGGTCCAGGGATCCGGGAGGAGCGAGTTGGAAGGGTAGCAAAAGCAGATAAGCCCCTGTGGCAGCCTGGAGGCGCCTCAAGCCTTCCGCCAAAGTCTCAAGTCGCGCTGGAGTGAGCTGGGGATGCTGCCGCAAGACCACGGCAATGCGGGGCTGAGGCCATCTTTCCCACTCCAGCAGGGTTTTGGCGGGCAGGCCCCAAACCGGATCCGGGGCCACCTGGTGGGGGATCCCCCAATCTCGCAGCCATTGGGAGGCAACGGCGTCGCGCACACTGATGGCCGTACAACCTGCTAGAGACCGGCGGGCCAGCTCGCGGATCCAGCCCCGCTGCAAAGGCCCGATCCCTTGCGCCCACGCCAAGGTCTTCAGCCCCCGCCGCTGGGCCCAGAGCATTAGACCCAGGTAGTAAAGCGGGCTGCGCCAACTGGTGCGATCCTGTAGCAGGCTGCCCCCACCCCAGATGAAAGCTTGAGACTGCCCCAGATAGCGCCGCAAAGCCCAGCCGTCAAAGCGCGGACAGGCCAGCACCCCATAGGTGGCAGCCGTTGCCTCAGGGCGGGGAGAAAGCACCACTGGCTGCACGGGATTGGGCAACTGCCGCAGCTGCTGCAAGAGAGCCAGCAACAGGGCCTCGTCGCCGGCATTGCCGTAGCCGTAGTAGCCACAGATCAAAATCTGTGGCCCCAAAATCTGTGGCTGCTTCATGAGCCCCCTTGACTGAAAGAAGCTGGCCTGGGAGAGATCACCTCGAACCACTTGCGTGGGGAGCTCCATCAGCGCTGCATTTCCCCACTCTCTCCGATAAAGTTGGGAAAAGCTCCAATAACGATGTTGCCAGCGCTTCCAGTTCCCAGGAGACAAGGACCCCAGCTGCTTGCGCTGCAGGGGACTTGAAGTTAGCGAGGCTGCCCTCTGGTGCCAGCCCTGTTGCATCGCCCGCCTTCCTCTTGCCTCTGCCTGCCAAATCTAGGGGGGTAGCTTCCCCCCCCCAGCCAACTCTACTAGTGAACTTAGAGGCGGCAGTTGGTCATGGGAAAAGGGAGAGCGGGATCCGGGTCAAGTGGAGGGGGATCCCAGCAGCCAGCCGGCAAAGGAGGCGGGATACTTGCAGACATTGCCCTGGGCTATGGGATGCGGGAATCAGCCGTAGTAACCCTGGTTGATGCGGTTTTCTAGCTGGCTAGCCCCTTCGCGATACTCGCCAAACACGAAGTTCTCCGCGTTGGCCTTGATCAGCGCCTTTTGCTGCTCCGTTAGCTCCGGGATCTTCAGCATGTCCTCTAGGCTTTTGTAAGGAGCGTTTTTCACCAGGATGCGGGCCAGAGTGGGGTAGAAACCAGGCAACTGGCGGTAGTTGCGCAGGATAGTGTTGTTGACGTCAATCGGAGTGTCGAGGTGTTTTACCGGCGGCAGCTCTGCCGCCGCAGCAGGGATCCCAAGCGAGGCCAAGCCCAGGCAAAGCATCAATAAGACAGGCAAGCAGGTAGACAGCAGCCGACGCATAGTACCACCTCTGCAAACGGGATTGAAAGCAGCCATAACCGCGCTCACGGGATAGGTTGCTAACGTTTTCCGACCATTTAGTGTCTCATCCTCGCTACCTCGCATCGAGACCCAAATTCGGGTTGAGATACCGGCAGAAATAATTTTTAACAACTATGATGGGGAAACAGTCCGCTTGCAACTGGCTAACTTGCCCTTGCGTTTGGCTTGTCCTATGTCCGACTTAGCCCAGCTCTACCCTTCTTCCCTCCGCTCCTCTAGGCAGGAGGCTCTTCAAGCTCCCCCTGACCCAGATCCCGACCTAGAGCTGCTAGAGCAGCGGGAACTCTTCGTCTGGCGGCACATCGGGCCGGATGCCCGGCAGATCCGCCAGATGTTGCAGGCCTTGGGATTGGGCTCCCTCCGAGAGCTGGTGGAAAAGGCAGTGCCAGCAGCAATTCGCAGCAACCGGCCCTTGCAACTGGGATCCCCGTGCCCTGAGTCTCAAGTGTTGGCGGAGCTGAGGGCAATGGCGTCCCAAAACCAGGTGTGGCGCTCCTTTTTGGGCATGGGCTATTCCAACTGCCTGACGCCGCCGGTAATTCAGCGCAACATCCTGGAAAACCCTGCCTGGTACACCCCCTACACCCCCTATCAGGCGGAGATTGCCCAGGGGCGGCTAGAAGCCCTGCTCAATTTCCAGACGATGGTGATTGATCTAACAGGGATGGAGATTGCCAATGCTTCCCTACTGGACGAAGCCACTGCTGCTGCCGAAGCCATGAACCTGGCCTACACCTTAGCGGGCAAGCAATCCCCAGTTTTTTGGGTGGATCGCGGCTGCCATCCCCAGACCATTGCCGTCGTGCAGACACGGGCAGAACCCTTGGGGATCCAGGTGCGCGTGGCCGATCCTTCCCAGTTTGAGCTTGGGAACGGCTTTGGTGTGCTCTTACAGTATCCCAACACCTATGGAGAGATCCGGGATTACCGCGACCTGGTGGAGCAGGCTCACCAAAGAGGGATGGTGGTGGCCGTAGCCGCCGACTTGCTCAGCCTGACTCTCTTGCAACCGCCAGGGGAGTGGGGAGCGGACATTGTGGTGGGAACCACTCAGCGCTTCGGGGTGCCCCTGGGCTACGGCGGCCCCCACGCCGCCTACTTTGCCACTCGCGAGGCCCACAAACGGCTGCTGCCGGGGCGCCTAGTGGGGATCTCCCAAGATGCCCAGGGCAGGCCGGCCCTGCGCCTAGCCCTGCAAACGCGGGAGCAGCACATCCGCCGCGACAAGGCCACCAGCAACATCTGCACCGCCCAGGTGCTCTTGGCGGTGGTGGCCTCCATGTATGCCGTCTATCACGGCCCGCGCGGCCTGCGGCAAATTGCCGAACGCATCCATCGCCAGGCCCATCACCTGGCCGCCGGGATCCAGGGCCTGGGCTACAGAGTGGGGCCAGAGTATTTCTTCGACACCTTTTGGGTAAGGGCAGCCTCTCCAGAGCAGGTGCAGCAGATCCAAGAGCGGGCCGCCCAGCGGCGCATCAACCTGCGGCGGATCGACGAGACAACTCTAGGGATCAGCCTGGACGAGGCCACCACCTCTCAAGATCTGCGGGATCTCTGGGGAATCTTCGCCGGCTCCAGGGAGCCAGCCTGGGATCCCGAGGGCCTGAGTTCGGATCCCCACCAAAGCTTGCCGCCTCAGCTCTTGCGCACCACCCCCTACCTCACCCATCCGGTGTTTAACCGCTACCACTCGGAAACGGAGCTGCTGCGCTATATCCACCGCCTGCAGAGCCGGGATCTCTCCCTTGTCCACTCCATGATCCCCTTGGGCTCCTGCACCATGAAGCTGAATGCCACGGCAGAAATGCTGCCGATGACCTGGCCGGAGTTTGCCCAGCTCCATCCTTTTGTGCCCCTGGAACAAGCTCGCGGCTATCAAACCCTCTTTGCCCAGTTGGAGCGAATGCTGGCGGAGATCACCGGCTTTGCCGGCGTCTCCCTCCAGCCCAACGCTGGATCCCAGGGGGAATATGCCGGCTTGCTGGCCATTCGTCGCTACCACCAGGCCCGCGGGGAAAGCCAGCGCCAGGTATGCCTGATCCCCACCTCTGCCCATGGCACCAACCCCGCCAGCGCTGTCATGGCCGGGATGCAGGTGGTGAGCGTGGCCTGCGACAGGGCCGGCAACATCGACCTCGAAGACCTGCGGGCCAAGGTGGAGCAGCACCGGGAACGCCTGGCTGCCCTGATGATTACCTACCCCTCCACCCATGGGGTGTTTGAGGAAGGGATCCGCGAGATTTGCCAGATGATCCACGAGGCCGGAGGGCAGGTGTACATGGATGGGGCCAACCTCAACGCCCAGGTGGGCCTCTGCCGTCCGGCGGAGTTAGGGGCTGATGTCTGCCACCTCAACCTGCACAAGACCTTCTGCATCCCCCACGGCGGGGGCGGGCCAGGGGTGGGGCCCATTGCCGTTGCCCGTCATCTCCTGCCCTATTTGCCCGGCCACCCCTTTTTGCCTGGCTGCAACGGCCCGGTTAGCGCCGCCCCCTGGGGCAGTGCCAGCATCCTGCCCATTGCCTGGGCCTACATCCGCCTCATGGGATCCGCCGGCCTTACCCTAGCTACCCAGGTGGCCCTCCTCAATGCCAATTACATCGCCAGGCGGTTGGATCCCTACTACCCGGTGCTCTACAAAGGGCCGGGGGGATGGGTGGCCCACGAGTGCATCCTGGACCTGCGCCCCCTCAAGAAAAGCGTCGGCATTGAGGTTGAGGATGTAGCCAAGCGGCTAATGGACTACGGCTTCCACGCCCCCACCATCTCCTGGCCAGTGCCGGGGACACTGATGGTGGAGCCCACCGAGAGCGAATCCCTAGAAGAGCTGGATCGCTTCTGTGAGGCAATGATTGCCATTCGCCAGGAGATTGCTGCCATTGAGCGGGGCGAGATGGATCCCGTGCGCAATCCCCTTAAACTTGCCCCCCACACCGCCGAGGTAGTGGCCGCCGATCACTGGGATCGCCCCTACCCTCGCTCCCTAGCCGCCTATCCCCTCCCGTGGGTCAAGGAGCGCAAGTTCTGGCCCAGTGTCAGCCGCATCGACAACGCCTACGGAGATCGTCACCTGGTGTGCAGTTGTCAACCTTGGCTGGAAGGCTGAATTAAGCTGCCTGCGGCTGGTCCAGCTCTGAGGAAGAGGGACTGAGCTGCTTGGCCTCTTGCACAAGGCGCTCAGTCTCTGGCAGCGAAGCCAGCACCTGCGGCAGCACCTCCTTATCGGCCTCAACAGCCCTCTCCGTTTCTTGCAGGAGATTTATTGAGTCCCCGGTAAGCAGGTCAGCCACCGGAGACAGTTGCGCCTTCAGCGAGGCGTTCTCTTGCTCCAATTCCGCCAACCGCCTTTGCAGGCTATCCATTTGCCGATCTCGCTCTCCCAGAGCTGCTTCCAGCTCACGGTTGCGGGCCTCCAACGCTTGGTGGGCTGCCTCTGCTTGGTTCAGCCGTTCTGTTAAGCTTGCCAATTCATCCTCCAAACTGGTGACGCGACTCACCTGTTCCAATAGTCGAGCTTCTTTCTCCTGCAGTTCTTCTCGCAGGGAACAAATCAAGCGATCCCTCTGTTCGACGCACTGCTGTAACTGTTCGACCTGCTGTCGTAGAATAGGCAGTTGAACCAAAGCCTTCTTGGCTAGGCCGAGAATTTCCCTGAAGCTCTCCTGCAGGCGGCTGTAGGAGTAATCCAATTTGGCAAAGGCTTCGTTGAGCGCAAGGTAAGCCTTGCATACCTCCATGTAGCGCTGGGCCAGAGAAGTGGGGTGATCCATGATATAGAGTCCAGGTGGGGGTACCGTGTCTATTTTATGCCGTTCATTCTATCGACCCAACTCGGAAAAGAGGTGATTCGCTACAACAACTGGGGGATTAATTTTACTTTAAGATTTTCCTCTCTCTAGGCAAGCAGCTCACGTCCTGCCCCGGCAGGATTCAAACTCTCTGGCAAAAACGGCCCTTAAGAGTAGCACATTTTTACTCCCATCGAGGGGATCACACATTTAGCGTCTGGAGCAAAAGATTCAAAATTGAAACACTAGATATAGTTCAAAAGGGGGCTTCTGCTGGCTCAGGCAGGCCGCGCATCCGGGATCCCCAGCGCTTCCAGATGGGCGGCGGCCCGCAACAGGTTGGCCTCTTGGTAGGGGGCAGCCACCAGTTGCACGCCAAAGGGCAGGGATCCGCCCTCGCGCAGCGGCACCGACAGCACCGGCAGGCCGACAAACGAGAGGGGCTGGGTGTAGAGGCCGAGGTTGGGCCGGGTGAGGACTTCCACCCCAGTGACTTCTCTTGGTCAAGCAAAGGGGCAGGCCAGGGGGCGGTGGGGCGATCCGTGGATGAGGAGGGCAGGGGCCCGGGGATCCCGCCAGCGAATCTGCTCCAAACATGGGCACTCACAGATCCCCGGCGGACAGCTCTGGCCATTGCGAACCCGCCGGCGCTCCTGAAGGCCACCCAAGGCAGAATCCAATGACAAGACCGTCCTCGGCTATGGGGTGGTCATCGACGCCGTGCTACCTGGCGGGGGCCAAAGGCGTTCGCGGGGCAAGACAGGGCGAGTCACTGCCTGCCGCTCCCATTCCTCCAAACCGGAGCGACGACCGGCAGCAGAACTGGGGGCACTGGCCTGCAGGCGCTTGCGGAACAGGCGCAACTGCTGTTGCTCGGCGGCGGGAGAAACACGCTGGGCAAAGAGGGGATGCAAGAGCTTCTCTTCCTGCTCAAACTGGGCCCGCAACTGCTGATAAAAATGAAGGGCAGCAGAGGGATCCAACTGCTGCGGCTCACGCTCCGCCTGGTGCAAAAAGCGGGTCAGCTCCGGGATCTGATCCCGCATCCGCTGCTCCAACCCCTCAACCTGGCTGCTAAGCCGAGGCTCCGCCGCCAGGGCTGCCCTGAGCAGCGGGTAGAGGGCGTGGCGCTCCAGTTGGATATGGCGGGAGAGGCGCTGCCGCAACCTTTGCACCCAGAGACGCCGCTGCTCCAGATCCAACTCCGAGGCCCGAGAGAGACGAGCCAAGAGCTGCAGGATAACACGGTGCTGCTCGGCCCAAAGGGCAACCAGTGTAGACATGGCAGTTCACCGGACTAGCTTAACTTTGTCAAGAAAGGGCAGCTTGCGTAAGGGTACGGGACTGGTGCAGGTGTCTTGGCTACACCCCAACAGCAATCCCGGCAAAAGCTGCCCTCCGGTTGCTAGGCTTGCACAAGCCAGCGGCGTTTCCAGGCGGAAGTGGGCTCAAGGGGTGAAGTTTGCTGTTCCTGCTGGCGCTGCAGCCGAATCTGGGCTCTATCCCCTCGCAAGGTGGGATCCCGGTAGGGCACCGCGGCGCGGGTTTTCAGGTGCTCCCACTCGACGGGGGAGAGGGGCGGCAGGTGATCCGGTTGAGGTGAGGCCACCGTGCCTGGCCAGGGGCGACCCACCGGTGGTGTCGAGCCGATAAACAGGCCTGCCTCCAGCAGAGCTGCCCGCACTGCTGCCGCACAGGAATAGGTGGCCAGAATCCCGCCGGGGCGCATTCGCGCCGCCACTGCCCGCAAAAAGTCCACCGTCCACAGCTCTGGGCAAACGGAAGGGGAGAAGGGATCCAAAAACACCGCATCCGCCCATCCCAGCGGCACCTGCAACAGAGTTTGGCGGGCATCTCCCCACAGCAGCCTTCCGCGCCAGCGCGGTGATTGCCAGGATCCCTCGTGGATAAAACGTTGCCACTCCTGGCTAAAGCTCCAAGTGGATCCCACCCCCACCTGCCAGGCCTGGCGGGGCACCTCTGGGGATCGCTCTAGGCCAATGACTTCCACACGGCAATTGGGCCGCACCTGCCAGATTGTCTCCAAGGCTAGGCCGGAGTTGTAGCCAAGGCCAAAGCAAATATCCAAAAGGCAAATAGGATCCTCCGGATCCCGCTCCAACGGCAGCCGATCCAGCCGGCAAGGGCGGACGAACTTCTCCAGTGCCTCCTGGGCAGCGCCGCTGAGGTTGTGAAAAGCCTGCCCGAACTCCTGGGAGAAAAAAGTCAGGGATCCATCCCCTGTGGTCAGCACCTGCCACTGGGTTTCTGCGGTCATGGTCTACTGCAAGTCTCTATTTCCAGCTTGGCGATTCTTTGATAGCTTGAGAACGTTAAGATGAGTTTCGCGGCTCACCGGCAGGGCTTGTAGATTCAGCTCTGGCCATCCCTAGCTAGGGGGGTACCTCAGCGGCTATGTCTTTACTGGATTGGTTTGCCGAGCGGCGCAAACAGACTTCTCTCAACTTGACAGGCAGCAGCCCCTTTGACAAAGAGCGGCAAGTGCGAGAGATTGCCGACGGCCTGTGGCAGAAGTGTCCAGCTTGTGATGCGCTCACCTACACCAAGGATCTGCAGCAGAACTGGCAGGTCTGCCCTAGCTGTGGCTACCACCATCGCATCACAGCCCCGCAGCGGCTGGAGCAGCTTTTGGATCCCGGCTCCTGGCAGCCCCTCGACGAGCACCTGGCCCCCACCGATCCGCTGCATTTTTTTGACCAAAAGCCCTACGCCGAGCGCCTGGCCGCCTACCAGGAGCGCACCCAGCTCAAGGATGCCGTCTTGACCGGGCTGGGCACTCTGGAAGGGATGAGGGTGGCCATTGGCGTCATGGATTTCCGCTTCATGGGCGGCAGCATGGGCTCGGTTGTAGGCGAGAAGATTACCCGTCTCACCGAACGCGCCACCTGCGATCACCTGCCCCTGATCCTTTTTTCGGCCTCGGGGGGAGCCCGTATGCAGGAAGGGATCCTCAGCCTGATGCAGATGGCCAAAACAGCAGCCGCTCTGCAAAGGCACCGCGAAGCCGGGCAGTTGTTTATCTCCGTGCTTACCCATCCCACCTATGGGGGAGTGACCGCCAGCTTTGCCATGCTGGGAGACTTGATCCTGGCCGAACCCGGCGCCCAGATAGGGTTTGCCGGGCCCAATGTTATCGAGCAAACCATTGGCAAGGGCAAACTCCCGGAGGGCTTCCAGACGGCTGAGTACTTGCTAGCCCATGGGCTCATCGATGCAATCGTGCCGCGGACTGAACTGCGCAAGCGCTTGGCCCAATTGCTTGCTATGCACCGTCCCCGCCTACATATGTCCCTTCCCACGCCCGACGGCCCGGATCTGAGATGGGAAGCCAAGGTGGGATCCCTCTCTACGGGGTAGTCGCCAGCTCCCCCTTCCCTTTGGCAGATAATCTCAGCCAGCTGGAAATTGTCCTGCCAAAGAAGCGGCAGAAGGGGAATTTTCTGCTGAGGGGTTCATGGCAGCAACCGATAGTGCTAAGGTAGGGCATGAAGTCTTGACCAGAAACAATGGATCTTAAGCTACGCATCCGGACTGCCAAAACTCCGCAAGGGCAAGAACTGGCGATTGTGCCCCTGGAGGGTCGCTTTGACGCCAGGGCCGCTTCCGAAGTGCGGCAGTTGCTGCAGCAGGTTTTGGATTTTGGCTACCACAACCTGTTGATTGACATGTCGGCAGTTACTTTTATGGATAGCTCTGGCCTAGGGGTGCTGATCTCGGCCCTGCGCAAGTGCCGGGCTGCCGGTGGCAACCTCAGCCTCTGTTGCGTTCCCGAAAGCGTCGCCCTTGTCCTCAGGCTCACCTCAATGGAGAAGGTCTTGACCTGTTTTGACGACCTGGAGACGGCTGTTGCCAATTTCTCCACTGCTTCCGCCGCCCGCTAGGCCAACTGAGTTGCTGCGATGCCCTGCCTACGCCTCTGACTTTGTTCCCAGGATCCGTTGAGGAGGCTTAGCCATGCCCCAAGCTGGCCTCGATACCTTTCAGCTCCTTTACCAGCACCACCGTGGCCCTAGCTTTTGCGAGCAGATGCTGGCTACCGCTCCTGGGCGCTTCAATGAGGCTTTTTGGCAGTTTTGGCAGCAGCATGTTGAGCCCTGCTTGCCCGCTGCGCCCTGCCTGCTGGATTTGGGAACGGGGCCGGGGTATGTCCTCCGGCAGTGGGCCCAGCGCTACCCCGGCGGACATTTCATTGGCGTAGATTTAATGCCCTACATGTTGGAGCGGGCAGCGGCAGACTTGAAAGACATCCCTGGCATCCACCTGCTGCAGGACGACCTGCACGATCCCCACTTGCCCCTGCCAGATGGCAGCGTTGATGCAGCCCAGGCAGTGGTGGTGATCCACGAGATGGTGCAGCCGGTGCGCCTGTTGCAAGCGGTGCGACGCCTGCTCAAGCCAGGAGGACGGTTTTTGCTAGTGGACTGGGTGCGCGCCCCGCTTAGTCTCTACTTCGATGCTGCCACAGAAGCCCAACTGTTTCAGCCGGAAACACCCCTAGACACCTTGGTGGATCAGTTTACCCACTTCTACGAGCACAACCGCTTCAGCGCTGAGGACCTAGCCTGGCTGTTGGAGAAGGTTGGCTTGAGAGTGGTGGCGCAAGAGCTCTACGGGAAGAATCGCTTTGTGCGACTTGTGGCGGAAAAGCCCTAGAGGACTTCAGGGATCCGCCGCTCGGCCTGTGCCTGGGCAAACACCTCCACCTCGGTGTTCATCTTGCGCAGTTGGCGGGCCAACTTAATGGCCTTGTCGCGGGGGAGAGGGGGGCTCACCACCGCCGGCAGGCAGCGCAACAGCGGCTTCAGGGCCGTCTTGGGCAGCCCCGCATAAAACGATAAGGTGGAGAGGATCTCGTCTTCAAAGTAGGGGTTGCGGTATTCCAAAAGCCGCACTTGATAGAGTTCCGGCGGCAGGGGGCGTCCCTGGGCCAGGCGAAGCAGGGATCCCACCGTCCCCATCACGTATAGGCGATCCCCCCGCTTCAACAGGGTCTCGCCCTCTTTCTGCCAGATCTTGGGAAAAACACAGGGCCGGCCCGGCCGGGAGTGATGCAGCAAGATCGCCAGGTCGTAATCCTGGGCCAGTTGCCGTAGGGATAGCCCCAGGTAAGGGTCATGGGCCGAGACCTCCAGCAGCGTCACCAGCAGCGTTTTCCCGTCCCAAGTCAAGGTGCCGTAAACGGATCCCACCAACGCTGCCGTAGCAAAAGCCCGCGCCCCCAGGGCCGTGGTGCTGTAGCTGGTTCCCAGCGTCTGCAGATGCCGCTGCATCCGCGCCGCCAGCGCAGGATCCGTGACCCGCAAAATGGTGCGGATCCCAGGTTGCAGGCTGTGGGCGGTCAGGGCGGTCTCGAGGTTGGTGAGATCGTCAGGCGTCGTGCAGATCAAAGAGCGGCTGCTTTGGATGCGGGCCTGGTGCAGCGTGCTGGCCAAGGCGTAGTTG
Source organism: Synechococcus sp. H70.2 (assembly GCF_047462275.1). NCBI lineage: Bacteria > Bacillati > Cyanobacteriota > Cyanophyceae > Synechococcales > Synechococcaceae > Synechococcus > Synechococcus sp. H70.2. The sequence continues at coordinate 36,989 of NZ_JANSIU010000007.1, read as the reverse complement.
CCTCGGATCACCACCGCCCCCTCCCGTTCCGCGGCCTTCAGCAGGGGATTGTCGCTGTCGGGCTCTACCACCACCACCTCATAGCCCATCTGCCGCAACAATTGCAGCACCAAGTAGCTCAGCCGTCCCAACCCCGCGATCACCACGTGATCCGCTTTGGGCATGCGGGCGGCCCCACCCAGCCCAAAGCGGCTGCTCACCAACTTGTCGGTCACCAATCCGTAGATTAACCCCACCAGAGCAGCCCCCACCAAGGTCATGGCCACCGCCACCACCTTCACCCCTAGAGGGGTCTCCGCTTGCTGAAAAGCTTCGATATCTCCGTAGCCCCCCGTCAGCACCACAATGGTCAGCAGCAGCGCGTCGACGACCGGCTTGCCAATCCTCCTGAAGTTGATCACCCCCAGCACCAGCATTCCTCCTAGGGTGAAGACGAGGGTGCGGACGAGGGGCTTGACCTGGAGCAGCTGCCGCAGTCCCTTGTCTAGCCAAGACAAAAAAGATTCCCAGCTGGGGGATTGGCGTCGCTGCCCCCGTTTTTGGTTTTTCGCATGAGCCCAGCGCTGCGCCCGCGAAGAACCTCGCCGCCCGTTGCGCTCCAACAGTTGCAAATAGGCCCGCGGGTCGCAGACGACCAAAATGCGATCCCCCTCCAGCAGCTCTGCCTTGGGGTCGAAATCCTCGAAAACCCGAGACTCGGAAAAGTTGGACAGTCCATCTCCAGGGTAGTGAAACAGCACCCGCGCCCGGAAAGTTTCTTCCAGTTCCTCAAGGGGCATGTGCAGCAGACGGGAGTTGTAGCCAATGGTCAGCTCCACCACGTTCCAGAGGGTGGTCTCTTGCTCAGCACCAAAGTGGACCGGATCCGCCAGCTCCGGTGGCAGCGTAGCCGGCTGAGCCTCTAGCTGAGGCAGCTCGAAGTAGCCAACAAATTCGTCCGAGACGGCCTTGAGGGCGAAGGCAGGGGCCGCTAAGCCGGCAACTGAGAGGGAAAAATGCTGCGGCAAAATTGAGTCCAAGTAGCGGGCAAGGCTAGGGTTAAACAGACGAGAGACAATACGCGCCTGCGGGTTGAGATCTCGAATCAAGAGGGCCAGCTCGAAGTTGGCTTGGTCGTTGTCCTCCAAAAGCAAGGCCACCTTAATCTGCTCAATCCCCGCCTGGCGCAACACTTCCGCCCGGTGCGGATCCCCCTGCAGGTATTGCCATCCCCCTTTCCGAGAGGGCGGCGGGCAGGGAGCCACCACCACTGCCCGCTGTCCAAATTCTTCTAGAATCTCTAGCGTCAACTCTGCCAAATCGTTGTAGCCACAGAGTAGAACGGAGGCACCTAGGGGGCAGCCATTGTCTTGTAGGTACACACTTGGCGTTTGGGAAAGAGAGCCAGCCATACCCTCTCCTCTGCTCTGCTCCCTTTATACCCAGCAAGGCAAGAGGCCTCAGCTAGCCGCGACAAGCTCCTGGCCTTCTAAGAAAGTCGGCGGAGCTCGAAAAACCGCCTAGGAGGGGCAAACTTTGGGCGTCGGCTGCTGAAAGCCCTCGCTCGTTGACGGATAGCCATAGGTGGTGTTTCATGGAATCCGTGGCTGGCGCCTTGCGCCACTTCCAGGCTCTGCAGCCTAGCGGCTGTCGCCCACCTCGGTAAAGGATAGGTCCTGGTGCCGGCTGTGGGTGACGCTTCTGTTTTTGGGTTGTGGGCAATCCCTAGTTCGCGGGGTATTGTCCTTTTGCCCACTCCCAAGATAAAACCATGGTTTGCACTGCCTCCCTTAACCCTATGCCTTCCCCCAAGGATGCTGTTCCTGTTGCCCCTGTCAAACAGCCTGCTGCCCAGGCTAGCTCTACTGCTGGCGACTCCTTTCTCCAAGGGTATGGAGCCTTTCCCGCCCATCTCATCCCCCAGGGATCCCTGCAACTCTACACCCATCCCGGTCGGGGCATGTTCACCCCCGTGATGGCGCAGGCGCTGCGCTTGGCGGGTCAGGGAACGCGGGTGTTGATTGTGCAGTTTCTCAAAGGTGGGATTAAGCAAGGCCCGGAGAACCGGATTTTGCTGGGCAGTTCGCTGGAGTGGGTTCGTTGCCGTCTACACCGCTGCATCGATACACCGCATCTGGAGCCGGAGGAGCGAGCAGCTCTGGACGAGTTGTGGCAATTTACCCAGGAGGCCGTCAGGAGTGGCCGCTATGGCTTGGTGGTGCTGGATGAGTTGAGCTTGGCCATCAAGTTGGGCTTGATTCCAGAAGAACAGGTGCTAGACCTGGTCGATCAGCGTCCGGTCTGGATGGACATGATCATCACCGGGCCCGAAATGCCGGCTTCTCTCCTGGAACGCGCCGATCTCATCACCCAACTGCGCCCACGGCAGGAGCCCTCCCGGGGCCTGGGGAGTTGCTTGGCTCCCTCGCGGGTCAGCAGTTGATAGTTTTGTGCTCCGCAGCTATACGCTCTTTCCCCCAATTCTCTGGTCCCTATGTCCTGTAGCCATGCTAAAAAGCGACCGCTGGATCCGGGAGCAAGCGCAGCGAGGGATGATCGAGCCGTTTTGCCCCGAATTGGTGCGGGCCGTGGAGTGGAATGGACAGATGCGGCCTGTTTTGAGCTACGGACTTTCCTCCTATGGCTACGACATTCGCCTTTCCCCTGTGGAATTTAAGATCTTCCGCCATGTGCCCGGTACCGTGGTGGATCCCAAGCGGTTTAACCCCAAGAACCTAGAACCTGTGGAGCTCCACCACGACGAAATGGGAGACTACTTCATCATCCCTGCCCATTCCTATGGGCTGGGGGTGTCCCTCGAGCGGCTCCACGTGCCCGACAATATTACTGTCATCTGCATCGGCAAGTCTTCCTACGCACGGGTGGGGTTGATTGCCAACCTAACTCCAGCTGAAGCAGGGTGGCGGGGCTACCTGACGCTGGAGTTTTCCAATGCCTCCAGCGCTGACTGCCGGGTGTATGCCAACGAAGGGGTAGTGCAGCTGCTGTTTTTGGAGGGGGATCCCTGTCAAATTACCTATGCCGACCGCCAAGGCAAGTACCAGGATCAGCCGCAGCAGGTGGTGGTGGCTAGGGTTTAGCAGACGGCAATGGGAAGTCCCGCGCTCTAGCGCTCGGAGGAACTGCTCAGCAGGTGTTGGGCAATGAAATCCGTGTGCACCTCACCCCGCAAAAAAGCCTCGTGACGCAGGATCTGCTGGTGAAAAGGGATCGTGGTGGGCACACCCGTGATGGCGCACTCCCCCAAGGCTCGCTGCATGCGGCGGATGGCTGCTGCCCGGTTAGGCCCCCAGACAATCAACTTGCCTAGCAGTGAGTCGTAGTAGGGGGGGATAGTGTAGTCGGTGTAGATGTGGGAGTCCATGCGCACCCCTGGCCCCCCAGGGGGCAAGTAGGCGGTGATGGTGCCCGTGCAGGGACGAAACTGTTGTTTGGGATCCTCGGCATTGATGCGGCACTCGATGGCATGGCCCCGCAGTTGCACATCCTTCTGGCGAAAGGTGAGGGGCTGGCCTTGGGCAATGCGAATTTGCTCGGCAATGAGATCCAGGCCAGTCACCATCTCAGTTACGGGGTGCTCCACCTGGATGCGGGTGTTCATCTCGATGAAGTAGAACTGGCCATTTTTGTCCAGCAGGAACTCTACCGTGCCTGCCCCCACGTAGTTTACTGCCCTGGCTACCTTCACCGCCGTGGCTCCCATGCGAGCGCGCAAGCTCGGCGTGAGAGCAGGGCTAGGGGCTTCTTCCAGCAGTTTTTGGTGCCGCCGCTGAATTGAACAATCCCGTTCATAGAGGTGCACCACATTGCCATAGCTGTCGGCCAAAATCTGAAACTCCACATGACGGGGCCGCTCAATGTATTTCTCCAAGTAGATCCCCCCATTGCCAAAGGCTGCCTGGGCTTCCCCCTGGGCGGTGCGCATCATCTTCAGCAATTCTTGGGCATCGCGGGCTACCCGCATACCCCGTCCCCCGCCTCCGGCAGTGGCTTTGATGATCACGGGGTAGCCGATTTTCTCAGCTAGCCGCAGCGCCTCTTCCTCAGAGGTGATCAACCCACGGCTGCCAGGTACTGTCGGCACGCCCACCGCCTGCATGGTTTCGCGCGCCATAGCCTTGTCGCCCATCTTGCGCATGGCCTCTGGGGAAGGGCCAATGAAAATTAAGTTGTGGTCGGCACACATCTCGGCAAACTTGGCATTCTCTGCCAAGAACCCGTAGCCCGGATGAATGGCATTGGCACCGCGGGTGAGGGCTGCCGAGATGATGTTGGGAATGTTGAGGTAACTTTTGGCCACCGGGGCCTCCCCCACACAGACCGCCTCGTCCGCCAGTTGGACATGGAGCGAGTTCTGATCCGCAGTGGAGTAGACGGCCACAGTGCGGATCCCCATTTCCTGACAGGTGCGGATAATGCGCAGGGCAATCTCGCCTCGGTTGGCAATCAGGATCTTGGTGATGGGCGGCATGAGGGACGTTTGAGGCTAGAAAAACCCCGACCGCTAAAGACCAGCGGCCTCTGCAGGTAGGCTACGCAGGTGCTGATCCTACTATGGCAAGCAGACGGAAGGGTAGAGCACCCTAGATGGGGATCCCCCCTCCGGCCAATCCAGCCGGCACCCTAGCTGGGGCTAAGGCGGCAGGGATCCGGCTTCAGCAGGATCCCAGGGGCGCAAAGGATCTCCAGGTAGAGGTTGATCTGGGTGCGAGCCATCAGAGTACAGGCTTGCGGGGGGCAAAACTCTGGTTTCTCTAGTTGTCGGAGCGAGGCCATGGCCCCAGCCACTCTCCGCCGCGAAAGCGCCAGCGGGGAAACAAAATCCGCATCACCACCCAAGCGCTGAGGTAAAGGCAAACCCAGACCACGCTGTAGTGGAGAATAAAGTCGCCCAGGTCAAACCGTTGGCTTGGGATATGGGGAAGGCCCACCAGACTCAGGACTGTGCCCAAGAAAAGCCCTTCCCAAATGCCGGCCAAAAGCTGTAGGATCCCAGGCCAATCGTGATCCCACCTCCACCCCATCAGGTAGTTATAGACAACATCCCAAAGACAGCCAAACAAACCTACGTAGAACAGCACCCAAAAATAGGTAAGGCTGCCTCTATGTCCAGTCAGTCCAAAGTAAAAAGGCAAAGTCGCTAAAACACCTACAGTAGCCAGTAAAAAAATGCGGGTTTGCCAACGGCCAATGAGAGTGGGTGTCATGGTTTCCTCCAGTTTCGTTGGCCCCAATCGTTAGTTCGTTTGGCTTCAGTTCAAAGGCTAAGGGCTGAGGTTCAAGGCCCACTTGCACCACTGCCACAGGGATCGGATCCCTTCTAGACCTTTAACCCCTGGTGCCCCCAGCCGAGCCAAGTGCTCCACCGATCGATGGGCACAGTACTGCAGGCCCAAAAACGTATCCACCGGCGCATAGGGTCCACCTAAGGTGATGATCCCGGCAGCGTACATCCGTCCATCCCCGTTGCGCATCTCCACCAGCTCAAAATCGTTGGAAACATGTAGGCGTCCGTGGGGATTGAGGGGCAGATTATTGAGGAGGGGATTGGTCATGGGATCCGAAACCAAGCCCGTGCAGTCGATAACAAAATCGGCTTCCACCTTCAATTGGGTGTTGTTGTGGGTACCTCGAATGTAGGTTACCGGCTTGCCCTTGTCGCCGAGAGCCACCGATTCCACCTTGCCAAAGAGTACCAGCCCTCCTGCAGCCCTTGCCGCACAATCCGCCGCCACCTGCGCCGACTTGCCGTTGTAGTGCCGCCCCAGGCTTCCAGTAGTTCGCGCCGTTCCAGGGGGGTTGCTGCTTCCAATTTGGCGCGCAGAACCCCACCCCAAGTGCCCTTGGGCCAGTTGAAGGGCTGAAACTCCCAATGGTTCTCCACTACTCGTTTGGCCCGTCCGAAGCGATTGCCACTCTTGGGCGCACGGCTCAGATGCACCACCGAGATGCGAGGGTTGACTTTGCGGGCTTCGTAGAGGCGCTCCAGCACCTGAGAAGCGACGATCCCGAACCCCCGCATCAAAACGGTGCCGCCTTGTTTTTCCAATTGCTCATAAACATGATCATGGGGCTCGTAGCCGTGTACCACCGACTTTAGATCGCCAGTTTTTTCCCGAAACTCTTGCAGATCGTTGAGCAGTCTGATGGCCGGGTACCTAGTTGCCAAATGCACGTACTTGGCCACCATAAACTCTGTCAGCCTCTGGAGGAGGGATCACCAGCGAAGCACTTAAGACCAAATGTCCGCAGTAGGGGCAGTTCTGGCCTTGATATTCTGGCGGCAGATAGTGAGGGTTTTCCAGGCGGCTGCACTTAACCTTGAGGGTGCCCAAAGTCCCGCGGTTCAGAGAAACCCCTTGATCTTTTCCGGCAACCTCTATGGATTTTATGCTCAGCACAATACGCCCCAATTGAATTTGGCTATTGGCCTCGAGCGCAGGCTCTTCCTGAATGATTTTTCGGCCATTCACCCAAATGGGGTTGGGTTGCTTAGGCGGCAAGCGATCCCGGGTCAAGTTGCGAATGTAAAACTTGAGAGTTTTGGGATCGAGATAAAGCCCGGCATGGACTCCTGAGACCGAGCGAGTTGGGTCGTTGAGCACCACATCGCAGCCGGGATCCCGCCCGATGGTAACCAGTTTGCCGAGGACGGGCGACACCGTTTGAGATCGGCGCCGGTCGGCCTCGATCCATTAGCCTATCAAAAAGTCAGCTTAGAAAGGAAAAGATGTCTTTTTCGTCAAAATTGTTATCCCTTTGGTTAACTGTAACCTATCTTCTTGAACAGAGGCTCGTGCTGATTGAGATCACCTGAGTTAGGTTTTCCGAATCACATCTCTTCGCCTTTCCGCTTGAAACACTACCCAAGCGCTCCCCGCCATGGAGCCTAGAGCTGTAAATTTCCAGCGATCCCCGGAGGATGCATGCTTTGTGTTCTTCACACCTCTGGCCAAACAGTTTTCAAAGCACTCCACCAAACGTCAACTAGCCCACAGCTAAAACGGAGGGCTTTTGGCAACCTAGCCACGAACTTCTAGTCTGGCCTGTAGCAGCCCCAGCTAGGGAAATCCCCTTGGCCGCGTCGGAGTCCACATCCCCTCCCACTCCCAAGCCGGATTGACACCTGGTTTTGGATAAAGACAGGGCTGACGCTTTCCCGCTTGGCCTATGGGTTGGTGTGGGTGCCAGTAGCAGCGGGGGCTTGCAGGGTGGCCTCTTTCGCGCAGCAAGCCGTAGGCCCCTCTTGGTCGCCTGCTCTGGAGTTGAAGCCAGCTTGCAGACCTGGGCAGCGCCTGCTAGCCAGTAACAGCCTCTCTATTCCACGTTGGCAGGCAGCGCCTCCCTCACCGTTCGCGCCAGCAGGCCAACAGCCTTTTCATCCAAGAGCTGCTGCGTTGCAAGGAGTCAATGACCCCGCCACCGCCTTCCCCTCCTGCCTGATGAGTCGGCTCTTACAGGCCCACGATCTGGGTATTTTCAAAGGTGGAGAGAATCCTGTCCAAATCCTGAGCCTGCCGCAAATAGGTGGCGGTGGCGTCGCTACCAAACTGGATTTCATCTCCATCTTCGAGATCCCAAAACTCTACCCGCTCCCCCCGAATGTAGAGGCCGTTGGTGCTGGGCGTGCCGTGGATATCTCCATCGATAATTTGATAGGTAAACCCATCGAGAGAGGTGGGAGATTCGGTTTTCACCAAGATGGCGTGGTGGCGGGAGACGTACTGGGAGTCAATGCGAATGCTGTTGCTCGGATCCCGCCCCAGAGAATAGAGCTCAGCCGTTAGCCAGTAAGCTTTGGGCCCATGGCGATCCTTGACAACTAGCAGATGGTTGAGGGTAGGTCGACGAGGGGGCATGGTCATAGAGGGCACCCACTGGCACACCACGCAGATAGGGTAGCTAAAACATAGCACGGGATCCCCTGGCCAGTTGAGATGGGTGTCGCGTCAGTTTCCAACTGGCTCGACGAATACAGAAGTATTCTGGGGAAAGCAAGTAGATTTTTGTAACGGATCCCTTCATAATAGGGGTTGAACGATGCAGATCCATCCTTGACCATGAGTGGCGCCCACTCCCATCTTGCCAACCAGTCCGAAGCCCCCAGGGTACCCAAGCTAATCGAGCTGCCGGAAGATGAGGTCGAGGCTCAGCTTGGCGATCCCCGAGGCCTCCAGCGCTATGAATGCCGCTCTTGTGGCTATGTTTACGAGCCAACCCAAGGGGATCAGCTCAATCACATCCCGGCAGGTGTACCCTTTGAGGAGCTGCCTCCTGACTGGAGATGTCCAGTGTGCCGAGCTGATAAGCGCCTGTTCCAAGCGGTGGGTACCAAGGGCAAGCCTTCCGGCTTTCAGGAAAACCTGCGCTATGGCTTTGGGGTCAACGTGATGACCCCTGCGCAAAAAAACCTACTCATCTTCCTGGGCTTGGCACTGGGGTTTTTGTTTTTAATGAGTTTTTACTTCGTCGAGTGATAGTTACAATGGTGAAGCTCCTGAGACTGGCGCTGTTGGCTGCCTTCTCGCTCCTGCTGATGGCAGCGCGAATGCCAGAGATGAAGGTGGTGCCCTGGGAACAGGTGGAGGTGCCCACCCAGAACATCCTGCTGGATATTGCCTTCACTGGCACTAACCCCTCCCGTGGCTGGCTGGTAGGTGACAAGGCAACGCTGCTGGAATCTCAAGACGGTGGCCTTCACTGGCAGGTGCGCAAGCTGTCGGCCCTCGAGCCCGAGGCTTACTTGAGATCAATTAGCTTTGCTGGGGCAGAGGGGTGGATAGTGGGGCAGCCAAAGATCCTGCTTCACACCTTGAATGAGGGATCCGACTGGACGTTGATTCGTCTGAGCAACCAACTGCCAGGAGAGCCACTCCTCATCCATGCCCTGGGCGCTGGCGCTGCCGAAATGGTAACCAATGTGGGAGCTATCTACCGCACAGAGGACGGGGGGCAGACCTGGCATGCGCAGGTGGAGGAGCCAATTGGGGCAATTAAAAACATCGCCCGCGGTCCTGGAGGGGAGTACCTAGCCGTTTCTTCACGCGGCAGCTTCTACTTCTTGTACACGCCCGCAACCCACGCTTGGAAGCCCTATCTGCGGGAGAGCTCTCGCCGTATCCAGAACATGGGCTTTGGCCCTAACGGCAGCGCCTGGAAACTGAATCAGGGGGCAGAGATTGCCTTTACAGATGACTTTACCTCTGGCGAATGGTCTAAGCCGCTGCGACCTGGACGGGCCCTTAGCTTTGGCTATCTCGATGCAGCCTACCAAAACGACCATGACCTGTGGGTGGTAGGAGGGGGTGCTACACTCCTCCACAGCCCCGATGGCGGCAAAACCTGGGAGGAGGCCAAGAAGCTAAGCAACATTCCCGCCAATTTCTACTCCATTAAGTTCTTTGGCCCTGACCGAGGATTTATCTTGGGGCAGCGGGGCACGCTCCTGCGCTACGTCGGCTACACCACAGCAGAGTAGCTTGGTAACCCTCCGTCCCGCTAGCGCGAAAGGACTCCGTCCCGCTAGCGCGATGAGGGGGGGGCGGAAAAACCTTCGACCGCCACTATTAGCACCTACCCCGCTGAAGAACCTGGACAGTGCCGAAAGCCAGTCAGTAAGCGGAACTAGGAACCGTCTAGGGGCGTCTTGACAGCGCCTTTGCGAGTCCAACTGTGGACTGCGTAGGCATCCCCCGACTAAAGTTGGGGAGTGTCAACTCCCCATCTTCGTCCGGTGAATAGAGACAAGAGGGATCCCACTTCACCACCGCGGCTACTAGTGGCAGCTAGCGGGACAGGGGGGCATATTTTTCCTGCTCTGGCTGTTGCTGAGCAGTTACCCACTTGGCAAATCGAATGGCTGGGGGTACCCCAGCGGCTGGAGGGGAAGCTGGTGCCCGCTTGCTATCCGCTGCATCGGGTCACCCTGTCTGGCTGGCAGGGATCCCCTCTCCAGAAGCTGGGATCCCTGGTTCAGTTGGCACGGGCAACGCTGCAGGTGCGGCGGATCCTTAAGGAAGGACACTTTGATGCTGTCCTGACCACCGGCGGCTACATTGCCGCCCCAGCCATCTTAGCAGCCCGCTCGCTGGGGGTGCCGGTGCTGCTGCACGAGTCTAACCGTATCCCGGGCAAGGTAACCCGCTGGCTGGGAAGGTTTTGCCAGGTAGTGGCCTTGGGCCTGGCGGAAACGGCGGAGCACTTGCCGGGGGTAGTCACCCAGGTGGTGGGCACACCGGTACGGTCAGAGTTCTATCAGCCTCAGCCCTTGCCCGCGGATCTGCCGATTCCGGAGGGGGATCCTCTGATTCTGGTGATGGGGGGAAGCCAGGGAGCGCGGGGCCTCAACCGCCTGGTGGCCGCCTGCATCCCGACCTGGTTGGAGGCCGGGGCCTGGATTGTGCATTTGACTGGCGAGGGGGAGGTCGGGATCCCTTCCCATCCCCGCTACTACCCCTTTCCCTTCCGCACCGATGTGGCCGCTTTGTTGCAGCGGGCCACCTTTGCCATTAGCCGGGCCGGCGCCCTCAGCCTGGCAGAGTTGTGGGCCACTGCCACCCCTGCCATTTTGATCCCCTATCCTTTTGCCGCCGAAGACCACCAGTATTACAACGCTCTGGCCTTTGTGGAACGCGGTGGGGGAGTGGTCCTGCGAGAATCGGAAGCCAATCTGGAGGTGCTGCGGCAAACGGCGCTAACCTGGCTGGCCCAGCCCCAGCTGGTTGCCCAAATGGCCGCCAACTTAAGGGCAACAGCTTTTCCTACTGCCAGCAAGGCAATTGCCCGCCTGCTCCAGGAGATCTGTTAACTTCCCCAAAGGGCCAGCGGTGGTACAGCGGAGATTCGCCCGCCGCCTACCTAAGCCTGCCCCAGTCGTGGAAACCTCGTCCTGCTGAGGCTTCCGGTGGCAAGCCTCCGGGAGACGCTGCTGCAGGGAACGTGTAGAGGCGTCTTGACAGTGCTTGATGAGTTTGCTTATGGACTGCGGAAGAAGCCCTCGACTTTAGTTGGGGGAGTGTCGGGAATGCCCCTCCACCTTTCGGTGGCAGCGCTGATCCCTAGTCTGTCGGCGCCGCGGCAGAGGCAGGGATCCCGTTGTTGCCCCCCTCTGGAGCAGGAACTTCCGGCTCGAGAACTTGGCGCACGGATTCAATCTCTTGGGAAAGCAACACCCGCTCCCGGTCCAGGAGACCAACCACCTGCTCCGGATCCTCCCGCGAGACCACCGGCAACTGGCGCAAGTCGTACTTGTACATTGGCTCGGCAGCCACCGCCACAGTCTCATCGGGGAAGGTGGTGAGCACAGGAGCTTGGCTAACCTCCTCCACCGTCAGCTCCGCCAGTTCCCTGGCCTCCCTCTGAGCCAGAGCTCGCTCCAGGTCTTCTAGAGTGAGAATGCCCCGCAGCCGCTCCTGGGCGTCCACCACCAAAGCGCTGTGGCACTTTTGTTGCAGCAAACGCTCCAGCGCCTCCCGTAGCGGCATATCCTGCGGCAGGAGCAGAGAAGGGGGCAGCATCACCTCTTGCACCGTCACGCCCTTGGGCTCCTGCCTGCGTCGGGCGGAAGGGTAGATAACCGGTGGGTGCGATTGCTCCGTTAGCCAAATGCTCAAACCCACCGCCGCCATCACCGGTAGGGCAATGTGGTAGTCCCGCGTCATCTCAAACAGCAGGAGAATTGCCGTCAGGGGAGCCCGCACGCTAGCCGCCAATACTGCCCCCATGCCCACCATGGCATAGGCGGCAGGGGGAGAGAGGGCAAAAGCAGGCAAAACCCGTCCCAATACCTGGCCATAGCCTGCCCCCAACACTGCCCCCAGAAACAGAGCCGGGGCAAAGGTGCCGCCGACGAAGCCGCTGCCCAAGCTCACCGCGCTGAGGAATACCTTGCCCAGCAACAGCAAGCCCAACTGGCTGAGGGAAAAGGGCACCCCTTGCAGAATCGACTCAATAGTCTCGTAGCCCACTCCCAACGCCAACGGGATCCCCAGGCTTGCACAGCCTAGGATCGCGCCTCCCAAAGTGGGCTTGCTCCAGGCCGGCCAAGCTGCCAGGGATCCGCTGCTGAACAGGTGCTTGCCCCATTCCAGCGCGTAGCCGAAGGCGATGGAGACTAAGCTGGCTAGAAGGCCCAAACCCAAGTAGAGAGGCACCTCCAGGAGACTGTGGATCTCGTAGTCCGGCAGGACAAAAGCTGGCTGCGTAATGGTGGGCAAGAGAAAAGCCGGCTGCGCCCCCAACCCCACCTGGGCAATTAAGGCCGACACCACCGCCGCCAACACCACCACACTGACAGCAGAGGTAGTGAACGTGCGGGCCAAAGCCAGCTCCAGTGCCAAAAACACCCCGGCAATTGGCGCATTAAACCCCGCCGCCAGACCCGCCGCCGCCCCTGCTGCCATCAACAGTTGCACCCGCTCCCGCGAGAGGCGCAGGTTTTGCCCCAGCAAGCCTCCCAGCAGGGCGCCGCTTTCTACACTGGGGGCCTCTGGCCCCAGGGAGGCTCCCGCCCCCAAGGAGATGGCAGCGTACACCAGCTTGAGAGGGATCCAGCTGGGCTGAGGAAGGAACGGTCGGCTGGGGCTGACCAAGCTGGGGAGGCTGGAGTTGGGAAGGGGCAGAGCTACCCTCAGCACACCAATCAATAAACCTCCCAGTATCGGTGCTAAAGCTGGCACCCAGGATCCCAGCTGCTCTAGGCCATGGTGTTGGGCCGTCTTGGCAAGGTGGTCAACTAGAAGATCTTGGAACAGATAGCGACACCAGCCAATTAAGTAACGAAACCCCACCACCCCTAGGCCCGTGCCCAGGCCCACTGCTGCTGCCAATAGCAGCACCAGATTCTCAGAGGAGAGGCGTAGGCGGGGATCCGCAACGCTCACACTCTTCATAGAAAGCTTAAGAGGAAGGCAACGTCAGGATCTCCACGCCGGTTTCCGTGACAGCAACAGTATGCTCAAACTGGGCGGAGAGCTTGCCATCTGCCGTTACAGCTGTCCACCCGTCTGCTAGCACCTTCACCTCCCAAGTGCCTTCGTTGATCATTGGCTCGATGGTAAACACCATGCCGGGACGAAGCTTTTCCCCCTTCCCTCGCTCGCCGTAGTGGGGAATCTGGGGAGCAGTGTGGAACTGCCGTCCTATCCCATGACCGACAAAGTCCCGCACCACACTGTAGCCCTGGGACTCAGCGTACTCTTGAATGGCAGCCCCAATATCCCCCACGCGGCCCCCTGGCCTTACGGCAGCAATGCCCCGCCGCAGGCATTCCTCGGCCACCTCCACTAGGCGCCGTGCTCGCTCGGAGGGCTTGCCAACAAAGAAGGTCTTGGAGGCATCGCCGTGGTAGCCATCCAAAACTGGAGTGACGTCGATATTAATAATGTCCCCTTCGCGCAGGATCTGCTTAGGGCTGGGAATGCCGTGACAAACGACGTGGTTGACACTGGTGCAGATGGATTTGGGGAAGCCGTGGTAGCCCAATGGGGCACTCCTGGCCCCGTGGGCCCGCGTCCAGCGCTCTGCTTCGTCGTTAAGCTCTTGCGTGGTAACTCCTGGCTGCACCATCGGCTCTAGGTGCTTAAGCAAATCCGCTGCCAAGCGACAGGCCCGCCGCATTTTCTCCAGCTCCCGTGGCGAAAGCAACACAATTGGCTGCGAAGCTTGGGCAAGCTGGCTCATGCCCGTCTGGAGGGCGGATCCCAACTGTTTCCCCCAGCGCCGAGAGTGGCGGCCCAGGTTGGTTAGTAGCGATCGCATCTCTTCCATCGTCAAACCCTTCCCTTCTCTGACAATCCCTAGGCTTGGGTAGGCAGGGATCCCCTAGCGGCCTTCTGCCCCCTCACAGACTCTGCCCCAAGCGGCTCATTCTCCGCCGCTGGCGAATCCGGCGCACTAGCCATAGGCCGAGAAAATAGCTGGCCAAGGCCCCCCAAAACCCAACAAATGCACAGCCAACAAAAAGCGTGCCCGCCACCTCCAAGCCCAACTGCATCCAGTTTTGGGCGGCCACGAGTTCCGCCGCGGCCAAGGCCGTCCTGGATCCCAGCAGCCATTCCCCGACCCGGTAGTTAAAAGCATAGACGGGCACGTAGGTGAGGGGGTTGCTCACCCAGGTTCCTGCCGCCGCCACCAGCTTGTTGCCCCGCAGGGGCACTGCTAGCAGCAGGGCAGCTAAGGTTTGAAAACCAAAGATGGGAAAACAACCGGCAAAAACTCCTGCCGCTAGACCCCGGGCAATTTCCTCAGGGGAAGATTGCAGGCGCACCAGGCGCAAATACCAATACCGCAGCCAACGCCCCCAGCCGGAATCTCGGCGGGCAGGAGGAGACTCCCGATAGGGCCCAGCGGATCTTGGCAAAGTTGTCCACTGAGAAGGCAGCCTCAGCCAAGAAAGAGGACTCATGGGCAACACCTGAGAAAAGGCGTTAAGCCTTGTAAATCCAGTGTATCTTTCCCCCTTCCAAAGACAAAGGGCTCTTGGCCAGTTGAGGCGAAGGAGCTTCTTCGAGGGTCTGCTAGCTGAGCTTGTCCACCAAAGCCAGCAGGAAGTTGAGGCTCAAGTAGGAAACCAGCAGCAGCAAAAAGAAGAACAGGGCAATGTTCAACCCAGCCCGCAGGGATTCACCTTGGATTTTTTTAGGCGGAGGAAGCATGTCAGCTTAGGGTGTAGGGGTTGGGTTAGCTGGCTGAGGGGAAGCAGAGGATCCTTTTTCCTGGATGAGTTCTTGCAGGCGCAGCCGCACTCGCTGATTTAAGGTGGGATCCTCGTTGGCCAAAGTCATCAGCTCACGGTATTTAGCCACCGTTAGCCCTTGCTTCTCGACAATGCGGCTGGCCTCGGCTTCAGTACGCTGCATAATCTTCTCATACTCAGCCTCGTCTTGGGTTTCTCGCAACTGGGCGCTAGCTTTGCGAATTAGAGGATCCAGTTCCAACAAAATGCGCACCAGCTGCTCCACCTGGGCATCAGTGACCTGATCTGCAGTTAGAGAAGGAGAAGCCTGCGGGTTGGGGGTTGTCCCTCTAGCCGGGGTAGCCGCGGCAGTAGGACTGGGGAGCGGGGTGGAGCCTTTGGAGCCCTGGGCCCAAACCGGCAAGGCAACCAGGCCGAGTCCCAGACCCACTAGAAACGCCAATTTCCTCATGGCCAAAATTCCCTGTCGTCGACACTGGCACAGTCCTACCTGGAGACAGGGTAGCAAGAGGCCTGGCCTCTGTCCAAGGGTTTAGCCCAATCCAGGAGAGCAGGCCTAGTATCTTGTAGAAATAGAGAATTGGTTGTAGAATTTCGGCAGAGTTGGCCAAGGATTATTCCTTTTGGCAGGGCTAAGTTTGCCATATTGGTAGCCAACTGCTTACCTTCTGAAGTGGAGAGTGTCTATAGCAGAGCTTGGATACCTGCTCTGCTAGTGGCATTTCTTTATCAATTGAGGATAAGTGCTAGCTTTTTGTTTCTGTTAACGATGATAACGAGAGCCGCAGGATCTATTGATTTTCTTAAGCAAACCTGATATATTCTTTGCGACTGTTTCGTAATCTTTCCTAGGAGGTTTACATTGGTCAGGAAAAGAAAGCGCAAGAGCCGTCGCCGCTTGGAAGGGCGCAAGATTTTAGATCTTATTCCTCAATATAAGCTAGAGAGCGGTGAAGAGAAGTCCGTTACTGCTGCTAGAAGATACATTCAGGAAAACTCTATTCAGCCGCCGGCACTCATACTGGTTCGACGCAATGAGCATACTGTCGACCGCTTCTTCTGGGCAGAGAAAGGGCTATTTGGTGCTCAATACGTTGAAGAAAACCACTTTCTTTTTCCGAGCTTACGGTCTCTCCTAGCCAAGGTTGCAGCCGAGAAACCAGAGAAGAAGCCTTCCAAAGCTCTGGCCACTGCCCCTCAGTAGCTTCTGCTCTCCCTTTTTCAGCTTCGGAAGCTGAGCTCCCCCTGTTGGGGGATTTGTTCTGTAGGGGAGAAAGCACAAGCTCCTTCCCGCTCCAGCTCTCCTCAAACAGCACTGCAGGGCAGCCAAGTCTTTTCCCGATTGGGCTAGCCGCAGAGTGTTACCCGAAGGAGAGGGGAGGATCTGGGCGGCTTCGGTGGGGCTGCCGGGCAGGTCTAAGCTGGAGCGTCGTCTCCTTGTGAGAATAGGAGCTAAAGGGCTAGTCTCCCCCTCATTTAGTAAAGTCAATCCTAGTAGGGTGAAAAACACAGAAGCCTAGAGGAGAGACAAAGGCATGAAGGCCATGATCCTGGCGGCCGGCAAGGGGACACGGGTACGGCCCATCACCTACATGATGCCGAAGCCAATGATCCCCATTTTGCACAAGCCTGTTATGGAGTTTTTGGTGGAGCTGCTGCGGGAACATGGCTTTGACCAGATCATGATCAACACCAGCCACCTTGCTCACCAGATTGAGGACTACTTCCGCGATGGCCAGCAGTGGGGAGTACACATTGGCTTTTCCTTCGAGGGCCATTTTGAGAACGGCCAGCCGGTGGCCGAGCCTCTAGGATCTGCTGGCGGTATGCGCAAGATCCAGGATTTCTCTGGCTTTTTCGATAGCACCTTCGTGGTACTCTGCGGCGACGCTCTGGTTGACCTCAACCTAACCGAGGTGGTCAATTTCCACAAGTCTAAGGGGGCGCTGGCCACAGTAGTGCTGCGGGAGGTGGATCCCAGCCAGGTCTCTAGCTATGGGGTGGTGGTAACTGATGAAACAGGTCGGGTTACTGCTTTCCAAGAAAAGCCAAGGCAGGAAGAGGCGCTTAGCAACACCATCAACGCGGGCATCTACGTCTTTGAGCCAGAGGTGTTTGACTATATTCCCCCCGGCCGCCCCTACGACATCGGCAGCGATCTCTTCCCTACTTTGGTAAAAGTCGGCGCTCCCTTCTACGGCATCAAAGCTGACTTCCAGTGGGTGGACATTGGCCGTACCCACGATTACTGGCTGGCTGTGCAAAAGGTGCTGCGCGGGGAGATCAAGGGTGTTAAGGTACCCGGGATCCAAATTCGGCCCGGTGTCTGGACAGGGATCAACATTCGCGCCAACTGGGATCGCATCCACATTGAGCCGCCGGTATACATCGGGGCCAGTACCTACCTGGCAGACGGGGTGAAGCTCATCGGCCCCACGGCCATTGGCTACGGCTGTGTGTTAAACGAGGGGTGTACGCTGGAGGGCAGCCTTATCTTCAACTACACCCAGATTGCGGCAGGGGTGACGTTGCGCCACCAGATGGTGATGGGTCGCTACTGCATTTCCTCGGATGGCAAGGCCATCGACACGGAAGAATCCAACCTCACCTGGCTCATTGGAGATGCCCGCAGCTATGCCAACGGTAAGTCCCAACCCTACTAGTGCCCTCTACCTCTACGGGATTGTCGCTGCCCCCGGCCCGCGCCACCTAAAGGTGGTGGGATTGGACAAGCAGCCGGTGCGGGTTCACGTGCTGGGATCTCTAGCCTTCCTCTATTCCCAAGCCTGCCAGGAGCGCTACCTGGCTAGCCGGGCCAACTTGCTGGCCCACGAGGCCGTTTTGGAAAGCGTTATCAAGGAAGGTCACCGCGCCCTGCTGCCGCTGCAGTTTGGCCTGGTGGTGGGTAGTTGGGATCAGGTAGAACAGGATCTGGTTAAACCGCGCCTGAGCGATCTGTTGGTCCTGCTGCAGCGCCTGGAGGGCAAACGGGAAGTAGGGGTGAAGGTTTTCTGGGATCCCGAGCGGGAGCTGCAGTTGGAGCTAGAAGAAAACCCGGCCCTGAAAGCCCGCCGTGATGAGCTGGCTGGCACTCCGCTGGGACTGGAGGCCGTTGTGGAAATTGGGCGGGCTTTGGAGCAACTTTTGGAGCAGCGACGCCGGCGCATTGCCCAGACTTTTACAGCTGCCCTTGCTCCCCTGGCTAGCGACTGCGTTGAAGGAGAGCTGCTGACCAAGAACATGGCCTACAACAGCGCCTTTCTCATCAACTGGGAAGATGAGCCCGCCTTTGCCCAAAAAGTGGAGGAGCTGGATCACGCCTTTCAGGGTCGCCTGCGCATTCGCTACAACAACCTCACGGCCCCCTACAATTTTGTGAAGCTTTGATCCCCTGGCTAACTACCTAGCGGGTAGGCTTCCCCGTTGGAGAAATGGCGCCTAGCGCCCCTTGCCACCTTAGCCCGCAAGCCAGTTAGACCAGAGCAGGTAGGTGGAATCCGACCAAGGCTTCTCGGAGGGCCCGCACCTGGGCCACCATGGCCACCTCGTCCTGGAGGCGACTGACGGCCTTGCCCACCCCCACCGCCGAGGCACCGGCAGCAATGGCCAGGCGCACCGTTACCGTTGAGAGGCCGGAGGCGCAGATGACCGGCACCGAGACCACCCGGCTAATCTCGTAAGCAGCAGCCAGCGTGGGAGCAGCCTTCTCGATCAGGCCCAGCGAGCCGCCGTGGCGCGGTTCGGCACTGCTGCTGCCCTCGGTTTGGATGAAATCAGCCCCCAGCTCCTCCAGTTTCTCCGCCAGTTCCGCCTGCTGATCTAAGGGCAGCGTGTGGGGGACAGTAACCGATAGAAGGGTGCGGGGCAGGAGCGCGCGAGTTTGACGGGTGAGCTCCAAAACCTCTTCTGCAGAGAAGACGCGGCCTGAAGGGTAAAAGCTGTCGTAGTTGCCGATTTCGGCCATGTCAGCTCCTGCCTGCACTGCAGCAGCCAATTGCTGCGGATTCACTGCTGACACGCAGATGGGCAGCTCAACTTGGGCCCGCACCGCCTGCACCAACTCAGGACTGGCAGCAATATCTACCCAGGTAGCCCCCCCCTCTTGGGCGGCACGAGTAATTTTCAGCACGGACTCGCGGTCAAAGTTTTGTAGGCCGCTGATGATCTTGAGGGCACGGCGCTGGGCAAGAGCGTCAAAAAGAGCAGCTTGAGAAGCAGGGGTCATAGGAGCCTCAGGTCAGCTTGTCCAAAAAGACGGAACGGGGAAGAGAAAGTCAAGGGGCCTGGCTAAGGCAGTACCGTTGGTACTCCAGCCGACTAAGGTGGGGGGATCCTTACGCAGTCCACAACCGGACCCGTAAAGACATTGTCAAGCTGTCCCTCCACAGTTTCTTGAGGCAAAGCCCCAAGGAGATTAGGCTGGAACCTCTTTGCCGTTTGGTGCAGCCCTCGCGTAAGACCCGCACAGATGCTTGCCACCCGTCGGGTTTTTCACCAGAATTAGGCAGCTCGTTGGCATCCAAGAAGCTGGCTTGCGAGCCGCACCTATAATTATCTAGCAGGCTGCAGCGTTGGTTGGCAACTAAAGTTGCCTACGGGCTTTTCCGCGCCGCCCTGGAGTACGCCCTTTCAACACCCTTTACAATAGGGATCCCTGCCTGCTCTTTTGCTATGTATCGCTCTCCCCTGCCTTTTTTGGGCCTGCCTGAGTCGGATCCCGAGGTGGCCCAGGCTATTCTCTTGCCCGTCCCTTACGAGGCTACCACCTCCTACGGCAAAGGTACGGCCAAAGGCCCCCAAGCCCTGCTAGAGGCTTCGGCCTATGTGGAGATCTACGACGAGGTGAGGGACTGCCAGCCGGCCCTCCGCCCCAACTGCTGCGAAGCCATCTCCCGCTACTGGACGGCGCCGCCGGTGGAGTTCGAGGGGCTAGACAGCCACGAGCTGGCCATGGCCAAAATTCAGCGCTGCGCCGCCCAGTGGGTCAGGCCAGGACGGTTTTTGCTCTCTATTGGCGGCGAGCACTCCATCACTGGCCCCTTGATTGCCGCCCACTTGGTGCATTACCCAGAGCTGCACGTGCTGCAGATTGATGCCCACTGTGACCTCAGAGATAGCTATGAGGGATCCCGCTACTCCCACGCCTCGGCCATGGCGCGGGTAGTTGAGCAAGTGGGCAGCCGCCTTACCCAGGTGGGGATCCGCTCCCTCTGTGCCGAAGACCGCCAGGCCATTCGCAAGCACCGCCTGCACACCTTCTTTGCCCACAGCCTGCACGGCAGGCCAGCCCAGGAGTGGATCCCCGAGGTAATCGCCACGTTGGGCCCCCAAGTGTACCTAACGGTGGATGTGGACGGCCTAGATCCCGCAGTCGTGCCGGCCACGGGCACCCCTGAGCCTGGGGGGCTGGGCTGGTGGGAAACAGTGGAGCTCATCCGGGCTCTGGGGCAGCAGCGGCAGATTGTTGGCGCCGATGTGGTGGAGCTGGCAGTTACCGGCGAGCAGGAAACCGATCGCCGCAGCGCTTTTACCGTTGCCAAGCTGGCCTATCAAATCTTGGCTGCGGCCTTGGGTTAAGCTCTAGAAGAGCCTCTGTTACCCCTCTTTCCGCTACCGGAGGGCTGCCTCCTGGCCCCTAGGCTCTAGACCTCCACTCCAGAAGCGTCTAGACCTAGACAAGATGAGGACTGGCCTCTCGGTCGAGATCTTCTGCTAGCTTCCTAGGTGGCTCCAGCCATGGCTCTGCCTTCTTCCAGCGTGCTTGAACCGGCACTGCCCCCTGTTGACGAAGAGCTTATCCACCGCCGCATTCAGGCCATCCGTGCCCAGATCCCCAGCCATGTGGAGATCATGGCGGTGAGCAAGGGCTACAGCGTCAACCACATCCGCGCCGCCTATCGAGCTGGCATCCGCCACTTCGGCGAAAGTCGAGTGCAAGAGGCAGCCGGCAAACAGGCGCAGCTGCAGGACTTGACCGACATTGTCTGGCACCTGATTGGACACCTCCAGACCAATAAAGTAAAGCCGGCCCTCAAGCAATTTGCCTGGATTGACAGCGTCGATAGCCTGCGCCTGGCCAAGCTGATAGACCAGAAAGCGGGGGAGCTTCAGCTTACCCCCAAGCTCTGCCTGCAAGTAAAATTAGCCCCTGATCCCAACAAATTCGGCTGGCTTATCCCCGACCTGCTCCAGAGCCTGCCTCAACTCAACCAACTGCTGCAAGTGGAAATTGTGGGCCTGATGACGATCCTACCCCTGGGCCTTAGCGCAGAAGCTGCCTTGGAGCTGTTTCGCAAGCTGGCTGAGCTGGCTGAGTCCATTCGGCAAAGCGGCTACGAGCGCCTGCAATTACATACTCTCTCAATGGGTATGTCCGACGACTACCTGCTAGCAGTGGCAGCAGGCTCTAACTTCATTCGACTGGGGCGCGCTTTGTTTGCCGGTGCTGAGCGGCGATAGATATATTGTGAAGCCCTGGGGTTGTGATTAAATTTGTGTGAACCCCACAGGGCACTTTGGAGGGAGAAAGCTGGGTTGCTTGGGGTAGTCCCTCAGGTTGGCAGCTTCCTGCGCCAACGCCCTCTTAACTTGGGTCTCTGCTTAGGCTCTAAGGCTTAAGTGCCGCGCTCTCCGTAGACTTAGGGTAGGTAGTGAGGATGCAAGGGATGAATGTCAGTGGAATCTGGAGCAGGGTAAGGGATTTTGTAGGCTTAAATGATCCTGCGGATAACCTGGAGGAGTACTCTGAATCTGAGATGGATGGGCAGGACGACTATCAACTTCTCTACGAAAGACGCCGTTCTCCAGGAGCTACTTCTTCTCCTAGCGAGGAAGAAGCAGAGCCCTCCTTGCGGGGACGGCGGCAGCGCTCAGTAGAAGCTGGAGAAGGGCCTCTCCATCGGGAAGAGCCGCGTGGTCATCGGCGCAGTCAGCCCCATCGGGAGCGCTCAGGAGGGGGTATGGGAAGCAACGTCATTGGATTGCCTGGCATTAGCCAGCCTACCAACGAGGTGGTGGTGCTGGAGCCACGCAGCTTTGATGAGATGGCCCAGGTTATCCAATACCTGCGTGAGCGCAAGACGGTAATCATGAACCTAAGCCTGATGGATCCCGCCGAAGCCCAGCGTTCTGTGGACTTTGTTGCTGGCGGCACCTATGCCATTGACGGCCATCAGGAGCGGATTGGGGAGAATATTTTTTTATTCACCCCCAGCACGGTAACCATCTCTACCCCTAGTAGCCAAGTTATGCAGCCGCTGCAGCGCCCTTTGCAAAACCCCACCCCCCTCTGGCCTAGCAGCTATGAACACCTGCAAGCGGTAGGCCAGCACTAGTTACCATGAAGCAACCGCTATTATGTGTCATTGGGGGCGGAGCCATGGGATCCGCCCTGCTGCGGCGTTGGGTGGCAGCGGGAGTTTATCCCCCAGAGCAGCTGGCGTTGCGAGAGCCCGACCCAGCCAGGGCCAAGAGTCTACAGCAGGAGCTGGGCATTCGGCTGTTGGCAGATCCCTCTGAGGCGGGGGAGTCTGAGATTTTATTTTTGGCCGTCAAGCCTCAGGTCTTCCCCCAGGTGGTGGCAGAGATAGGCCAGCCGGCGGCCACAGAGTTGGTCGTTTCTATTATGGCCGGGATCCCATTGCAGCAGTTGCAGCAGGCTTTTCCCCAGCAGAGGGTGGTGCGCACCATGCCCAACACGCCAGCGCTGGTGGGAGCAGGGATCACCGCTATTTGCTACGGGCCAGGAGTAACGCCTGGCCAGGTAGAGCAGGTGGAGAAGCTGTTTCGCGCCGTGGGCGAGGTGGTGACGGTGGCCGAAAGCCAAATGGATGCGGTGACCGCTCTCTCGGGGTCGGGGCCGGGGTATTTAGCGGTGATCCTGGAAGCGTTAATTGACGGGGGGGTGGGGGTGGGGTTGCCGCGCCCCCTTGCCACCCAACTGGCCATGCAGACCCTAGTGGGCACTGCTGCCCTTTTACAGCAAGAGAAGCTCCACCCCGCCCTCCTCAAGGATCAAGTGACCAGCCCGGGGGGAACGACCATCGCCGGGCTCCAGGCCCTGGAAGAGGGGGGAGTGCGGGGGGCCTTGATGCGGGCAGTGCGGGCAGCCTACGAGCGCTCCCGCCAGCTACAGGGCTCCTAGGGCCTGCCAGAGCGGGCGGGTGATCCAGTTCCACCCCACTTTGAGCTGGTGCTCCAGGGTAGGTAGGCGCACTAGGTAGACGGCTCGCCGCGCCAAGTAGCCCAGGGGCCCGGTTAGAGTGAGTCCGCCGAGACCAGAAAGCACCGCTGCATCCGTCCCCAAGCTAAGCATTTCCCCCAGAGAGAAGTAGCGGAACGGCAGCAGGGGCCGCTCCTGGGTGAGCAAGGCCCACAGGTTCCAAGCGCAATAGCCAGCCTGTTGAAAAGCTGCTTGGGCGGTGGCGGGCACCGGCTGGCCTTCGGCATCCACCACCGCCGCTACGTCTCCCAGGGCAAACACTTCTGGAAAGGTGGGAGTTTGCAGGGTGGGCAAAACCTGCAACCGCCCCCGCTCACTTTTGGGCAGATCCAGGTCGGCAATCACTGCTGCCGGTCGGGTTCCGACGGTCCACAGCACCGCATCCACGAGAGCGGTGGCCATCTCTTGGGCTTCCCGTCGCTGCAGCCGCAGGCGGAAGGGAGGGGCGCTGTTTTCTTCCACGGCCTCGATCCCAAGCACCTTGGTCTGCAGCTCCACTCGCACCTGCCGCCTAGCCAGCGCCGCCTGGGCTGCCTCCCGGGTGGAGGGGGTAAACCCTGGCAAAATCTGGGATCCCAGCTCGACAAGGCAGATCTGCCCTCGGGATCCCAGCCGGTCTGCCAATTTGCAGGCTAGCTCCACACCGCTTGCTCCCGCCCCAACAATGGCCAGAGTTATCGGCTGAGCCGCCTCCCGCGCCTCTAGAGTTTTCAGGTGGGCCCGCAGCCGTTGGGCGTCGGCCAGGGTGCGGAAGGGAAAGGCAAACTCCGCTGCTCCCGGCACGCCTTCTAGAGGGGTCTCCCCTCCCAGTGCCAGCACCAAGGCGTCGTACTCCAGGCTTTGCCCCTCTCTCAGCAGGACGCGGCGGGCTTTCAGGTCAATGGACTGCACAGAGCCCTGGCAAAACTGCACCGACTCTGGCGGCAGCAGATCCTGAAAGCGGGGGGCTACCTCCCAGTCTTCCAGCTCGCCCGTGAGCAGCTCGTAGAGCAACGGAGCAAAGACAAAGCGCTCCTGCCGATCCACCAGAGTAATCTGCGGCGGCTCCGGCCAAGGTCGGCGGATGAGCTCCAGGGCTGTGTACAACCCGCCAAAGCCACCCCCAAGAATGCCAATACGACTCATGCTGCAAGGGTTGAAGGTAACATCAGCTTAACAAACCATCCCGCCTCCTACCCTAGGGCTCTGCCTTGGGCAGGGGGAGGGGCGGTTGCTGCATTAACCCTGCAGGGTAGGAGGCCATCCAAGAGGCCGAGGATCCCCCAAACCAGGCCGACGGTAGACACCCAGAGGAGCCACAGCCCTCCTGCCCAGGGGGGCGGCAGATCCAGAGCCATCCCCCCGATTAGTGGCCCAAGGGCAAAGCCGGCTGCCCAACAGAGGGAGTTGACCGACAAATACACCCCTCGCAGATGAGCTGGAGCCAGATCCGCCACCAACGCCGACGCCGAGGGGTTGTAGCTCACCAAGGCCAACGAGAGCACCGCCAAGGCCAAAGCCGCCATCCCCCTAGCTGGCATCGCTCCCCACTGGGCTGCCAAGCTGCTAAGCCAAACCAACCCAAAACCCAGCCCCCATAGTAGAGCGGATCCCTGGAGGGCGCGGACCCGCGTCCAGCGATTGAGCCAACGAGCTGCTGGCAGCTGCAGCAGGGCAATGAGGGCGCCGTGCAGGGCAAACAACGGGCCAATCTGTACCTCAGGGATCCCAGCCCCCTTGCGCAAGTAAAGGGGCAAGCTGCTGCTGAGCTGGGCAATGTAGGTGGTGAAGAAAAGGTTGGCCAGGGCAAACACCACCAGGGAGCGATCCCTCAGGGCGGCTTTCCAGCCGGCCCACAGGGGCTCTGCCGCCGACTGAGTGACCCGAGTTTCCTGAACGCAACACCAGAGCAGGGCTAGAAAAATCAAGTAGGTGAGGCCGTCGATCACAAACAAGAGGCGGTAGTTCTTCGTTAGGGCTACCAAGGCACTGGCCATGGCCACGCCGAGGCTGAGGCCCAAGTTATCCCCCAGGCGGTTGAGGGCATAGGCTTCGTTGCGCTGCTCGCGCGTGGTTAGGTCGGCTACAATTGCCTCCACTGGTGGCCAGTACAAACCTTGACCCATCCCTGCTACCAGACTGGCTAGGGCAAAACTGTAGAAACCTTGGGAGAGGGCAAACCCAAACGAGCCAGCAGCAGAAATGGCCAGCGAGAGGATCAAAGTGGAGCGGCGGCCCCAAGCGCCGTCAGCCATTGAGCCGCCAAGGATGCGGCCAAGCACCCCACTTAAAGCCATGAGGCCTAGCCCCAGCCCCACTTGAGTGGCCCTTAGCCCCACCTGGTCAACGAAAAAGAGGGGGGCGTAGAAGAGGGCAAAGCCGGTTCCGGTTTGGGAAAGCAACCGACCGACGAAGATTAGCCAGACCTGAAAGCTGAGCTGTGGCCACCAGGAAGGGATCCGCATAGGAGATACAACGGGAGACAAGTTACCTAGCCTACGGGATCCCGCTTGTTGGCGCCAGATCCAGCTCAGCAGGCAGAGCACTCGGCGGGAGCCAGCGGCTCCTCCTCCAGGGATCCGGCGGAAACCGCAATTAACTCCCCTACATTGAGGTATTCGCTCAACAGCCGCGCCAACCGGTACACTCGGTAGTCGATCTGGATCGAGTGATTTTCCATCACCTCACATTACCCCTGCACGTCAACGGTCTTGCAGCCATTCTTG
Source organism: Synechococcus sp. H70.2 (assembly GCF_047462275.1). NCBI lineage: Bacteria > Bacillati > Cyanobacteriota > Cyanophyceae > Synechococcales > Synechococcaceae > Synechococcus > Synechococcus sp. H70.2. The sequence goes on along the minus strand of NZ_JANSIU010000007.1, from coordinate 11,368 downwards.
AGCTAGCCGTAGACCGCCTGTCGCCTTCCTCAGCTAGGAAGTGCCAACGGCAAAGGGGTCAGGCCGCGAGGCTGCTGGATCCAACTATAACAAAGTTTGACAAATCTTTAAACAACCCTTAAGGAGAAAGCGCTGCTGTCCCCGCCCCCAGCTCCTCCCCGGGGCCGCCAGGTTAGACCGCTGCTAGCTGATGGCCACCGGCGACTTGGCTGCCGCAGTGGGCTCTTCCTCTTCTTCCGGTGGAACAGCCACAAACTCGATGTGGTTGAGCAGCGTCGTCACGAAGGCAAAGAGCAGAAAAGGCAGGGAGATGACCAAGATCAGCGCGATGGTGAGAAAGGCGTAGAGGGGGCTGTTCATCAAAGAGAGGGCAGCGCCCAGGCCGGCAAAGACCACGATTAGCCAAACGATGATCTGGCCGTAGATATCCCCAAAGGAGAGGGTGCAGGTAAAGCGGTAGCGGGTGTGGGTGTTCATGGCAATTCCTCGGGATAGCCTGCTTGGCTTGATCCTGACCAGAAACCAAGCCTTAGCCTCATGGGTGGATGAGTATCCTGAGATTTTAGACGAGAGAAGGGGAAATGCCTCTTTTTCCTAAGAAATGTCTCAGGAACTTGGTTGAACAGGCCGGATCCCCCGTCTTTCCGCAGACAGGATGCTATTGTCGAGATCACAAACGCTTTCGGGTAGGCAGCAGATGTGTATTTGTATCCACTGCTACTATGTAGATCGCTGCACCACCTATCACGCCGTGGAAGCGCAGCACCAACAGCCCCACCTCACCCTGACGCCGGATTTTGAGCCGCAAGGACCCCAGATCAACGTCAACATCCGCAACGGCGGCACCGAGATGGAGTGGGATGTGGTGGCCTGCCAGAGTTTTCGCGAGGAGCGGAACAAGTGGGCAAGGCTCCGCCCCCACGCGGTCGTTCCCACTTAAAACTAGAGTAATCTAGAGATGGCCTAGAGCGCTGAGAAGAGTTCTCCGCGCCTGCAAGGCTTGAGACGAGGGTCTGCCCTTGGGGGGGAGTTGTTTCGTCCATTTCGAGAGACGGGAAGACGATGATGCTGACCGCAAGCCCGACAGCACCGCCGCGGGATGCTCGTCAACGAGTAAGCCAGTTTATGCGACAACTCCAGGATGAGATCTGTGCTCGACTAGAGGCCCTGGACGGCAAAGCCAAGTTTCGCGAGGACAGTTGGGAGCGTCCTGGCGGTGGCGGCGGTCGCTCGCGGGTTATCCAGCAGGGAGGGGTGTTCGAGCAAGGAGGGGTTAATTTTTCCGAGGTGTTCGGATCCCAGCTGCCCCCCTCGATCCTCAAGCAGCGTCCAGAGACAGCAGGTCATTCCTTCTACGCCACCGGCACTTCCATGGTGTTGCACCCCCGCAACCCTTATGTGCCAACAGTTCACCTCAACTACCGCTATTTCGAGGCGGGGCCGGTGTGGTGGTTTGGCGGCGGCATGGATCTCACCCCCTACTACTTGTTTGAGGAGGATGCAACCCATTTTCACCGCACCATCAAGGCGGCCTGCGACCGGCTGGATCCGGCCTACTACCCCGCTTTTAAGATCTGGTGCGACCGCTACTTCTTCTTGCCCCATCGGGGTGAAGCCCGCGGCGTTGGTGGCATTTTCTTTGATTATCAAGACGACCGGCCGGGGCTCCTCTACCGTCCTGAGGGGGAGGCAGAAGCGGATCCCGAACAGCTTGCCTCTGAGCCGCCGCCACTCCAGGTGCGGGTGGGATCCCGCAGTTGGGAACATCTTTTTGAGCTGGTGCGAGGGTGTGCTGAGGCGTTCTTGCCGGCCTATGTGCCGATTGTAGAGCGGCGGCAGGGGATGGAATGGGGGGAGCGGGAGCGACAGTTCCAGCTCTACCGGCGCGGGCGCTATGTGGAGTTTAACCTAGTCTACGACCGGGGCACGCTCTTTGGGCTGCAGACCCAGGGCCGCACCGAGTCGATCCTAATGTCGTTGCCGCCGTTGGTGCGCTGGGAATACGGCTACGAGCCCCCGCCCAATAGCTGGGAAGCCAAGCTCTACGAAGTGCTGCGCCAGCCCCGGGAGTGGGTCTAGGCCCGCAATAGGCGTCCCTCTTCCAGAGGAGTGCAGTGTCTTCCTCTCTGCCCCTTGCCTACCGCTTTCAACCCCCCCGCCAAGCTGGGCCTGGAAAGGCGCCGGTGCTGGTGATGCTGCACGGGATCGGCAGCCACGAGGGGGATCTCCTCCAGTTGGCCCCTTACTTGGATCCCCGCCTAGCGGTAATTAGCCTAAGGGCGCCGCTTCCCTGGGGGGCGGGCGGCTTTGCCTGGTTTGAAATGGCCTGGACGCCGGAAGGGCTGGTGGGGGATCCGGAGCAAGCCCGCCGCAGCCGGGAGCTTTTAAGCCACTTTCTGGATCAGGGGATCCCGAGTCTGGGTTTGGATCCGGCGCAGGTGTACTTGCTGGGGTTTAGCCAGGGGGCAATTATGAGCTTGTATCTGGCTCTCACCCAGCCTGAAAAGCTGGCCGGGGTGGTGGCAATTAGCGGTCGCCTTTCGCCAGAGATCCTAGCTGAGGCGGTAGAGCCCGCCCGGCTGCAGCACCTCAGTATCCTGGTGGTTCACGGCACCGCCGATGCCGTCTTGCCGGTGGCTTTTGGCCGCCAGATCCGCGACTACTTTACCTCTTTGCCCCTAAGCTTGACCTATCGCGAGTACGCAATGGGCCACGAGGTTTCCCCAGAAAGTTTGCGGGATATCCAAGGGTGGTTGCAAAGTCAGTTGGACAAACCCTGGGCAAGGGAAAGGGCTGGCGAAGCTCCCTCGCAGTAGGGCAAGATCCCGCTAGCCTCCTGGCGCCCAAAGGCAAACTGTACAATAGCGGCAAAGTTCTTGCCCCCTGAGCGTCTCAGTGAACGGCGGCCAGCCTCTCTACGACATTCTCATCCTCTCCAACGGTCCCGGCGAGCTGCTTACCTGGGTGCGGCCAGTCGTCCTAGAATTGCGCCAGCAACTGCCCCAGGCCCGTCTTTCTCTGGTGCTCTCTCCTTGTCCGCATGCCTCTGGACAAGAGATGAAGATAGCGGAGGAATTTATCCAGGTCGATCGGGTGCAGGATCCGGATTTTTTTCTGGCTTTTCTGCTCACGGGTCAGACCGAAGAAGCCTGGGATTGGGCCAAGCGGGGGGTGGTGCTGTTTCTAGGAGGGGATCAGTTTTTTGCCGTCTGGATTGCCCGTCGTCTGCGCTACCGCCTGGTGGTGTATGCGGAGCAGCGACCCCGCTGGCAACCCTGGGTAGACGCTTTTGCTGTGCGCACAGAGGAGATCAAACGCCGCTACGACGGGGGACGCCTCCTAGGCCACTGCTGGGCTGCCAAAATGCACGTGGTCGGGGATCTGATGGCCGATGGCGTGGCCAGTGCTGTCTACTTGCCGGGCGTGCCCCTTGCCGGCTGGCTCAGCAGCCGATCCCTTCCCGCCCAGCCTTCTACCCCTCAGGCCATGTCCGGGTTTTCCTCTCTGACGCAAATGGGCCACCTCTCCTCCGATCCCCTCGAGGAGCAAACGGCGCCAGCAAAGGTGGAGAACTGCTCCGCCGACGAAGCTTTGCTGCCGCGCGGCTGGCAACGTCTTAGCGAGAGCAACCGCACCCACTACCAGGTGGGGCTGCTCCCCGGCTCCAAGCCGGCCAAGCTCTCCCTGGGGGTGCCGCTGGTGCTGGCGGTGGCGGATGAGTTGCGCCAGTTGCTGCCCAACGTCCGCTTCGTCATCCCAGTGGCTCCCGGCCAGACGCCACAATCGCTGGCGGCCTATGCCCATCCCAAGCTCAACCCCGATATGGCCGTGATTTACGGCACCTCGGCCACTCTGGAGCAAACCAATCTGGGATCCCACTTCGTCACCCCCTTTGGCACCACGGTACACCTGTGGACCAGCTTCCCCGCCTATTCGGTGCTGGCCAATTGCGACCTGTGTCTAACTACAGTCGGCGCCAACACTGCCGAGCTGGCTTACTTGGGGGTGCCAATGGTGGTGGCGATCCCCACCAACAAGCTGGAGGCGATGCGTGCCTGGGGTGGGATCCCTGGCCTGTTGGCTCGCCTGCCCGGTCTGGGCCCCTGGCTGGCCCGCCTTATCAACAGAATTGCCCTGCGGTGGCTGGGTTACCTGGCTTGGCCAAACCTCTGGGCAGGACGTGAGGTGGTGCCGGAGCTGCGAGGACACTTGCGCCCGGCCCAGGTAGCCGAACAGATGCGGGCCCTGTTGACTGATCCCGAGCGGCGTCAACAGATGCAGGCGGAATTGCGGCGTCTGGGGGGCAAGCCGGGTGCGGCTCAGGCCATCGTGCAACTCGTGGCCCAGCAGTTGAGCAAAAGCTAGAGGAGGCGACCGAGGCGCTCCCGCAGCTCGGCAGCGGCCTGCTCTAGGTGTTCGGGAGTATAGCCGGTGGTCTCTACCCTAACGGCAAGGTGGGTGTCCTGGCTTTCGTGGAGATGGATCCACAAAATGTGGCGGCCGTCTGCGGTTTTGCGGTTGGCGGCCTTGACGCCGTTTTTGGGGGCAGCGTAGGCGCTTGGGTCGTAGCGAACCAGATCTACCCAGGGCAGGTCGCGCAGGAGTTTTTCCACCTTGACCCAACTGCGAGGACGGTGATGGCTGCTGTCGCTGCGCAATTGGATGACCTGGGAGCGATCCCGGCCGGAATCCGGCAAGCTCGCCCGCGGGATCCGCGGCTGAACTTGCGGCTGTAAGTAAGGCAAATACACCAAAGATTTGTATTGCTCGTGGATGTAGCAAACCGGGATCCCCAATTGGCTGCCCACCACGGCCATGACCATGGCCTGGGCTTTAAACCCCCCGGTGGCGGCAAAGGTGACGATCCCCTTGGCGCTCTCGGCCAACTGTTGCAACAGCTTGGCCATCCGCTCCAGCGAGGATCCCTCTAGCTCGTAGTTGATGCCGGGGAGGGGCAGCAGGGAAACCTGCTGCTGGCCCAGCGCTTTTTCAAAAAAGAGCTGCAAAATCTGGGCACACTCCAGTCCTTCAGGGGTTTCGGAGTACAGCAAAATCAAGACATCCTGCGGAGTGGGATCCAGCCGGTAGTAGGTGTTGGTTTCGGCGCTGATTAGTTCCAAGTCTGTTTTTTTCATCCAGGCCAAGGCCCGTTCTGGATCGCCGATGGTTTTTTGGCCGACCCAAGGGCGCTGCGGCTGCAGGTCTTTGTCTAGGTTGGTAAGCAGAGAGGTGCCCACCGTCATGATGATGGTCTGCATGAGTTCCTCGCCAACTTTTGAAGCAATAGACTATTAGGCTAGCCAAGCCCAGAAGCTCGGCCCATCTGCCCTTGGCAGTTCCTGGGGGGGTGCGTTAGTGGGCAGAAAAAGCCGTAGCCCTCAGCGCCGGCGGGAGTAGGGACGAGGATAGGGTTGGCGCATCCGCCGAGCCAGGTACACCTGAAAGGTTTGGGCCACTGCCCCCGCCCGCCGCAGGGGAATCTCTGCCACTGGCTCAATTTGTTCAAAGTAGGTGCCGTAGGCGGCCGGGATCCCTGCTCTTGGCTGAAACAGTTTGGAGGTAATCAGCAGGCCATCCTGCCCCAGCCAATCTTCAGGTTGTGACCAAAAGGCAAAGCCGCGCAGATCCTCATCCAGGCAAGTGATGGGCTTCTCCGTCAGCGGTGCCAAGGCCATGCCAATCTGGCCGCCCAAAAAGTAAGCGTTCGTGAAAATGAAATCCGCCTCCGCCAGAGCCTGGGCCAAGCGGGGATCCGCCTGAAATGGCCGCCGCAACTGTTCGATGTCAATCAACTGAGTCGAGGGATCCCGTTCCACCGGCCACAGGCCCAGACCGCCAGGCGCTTGCAGCAGCCCGTAGCGCACATGGGCCAGCCCCACCCCCACCAACAGGCTCACCGCCACCGCCGTTCCTGCCAAGAGCCGCCTTGCCTCTGGCCACCTTTCCCAACGGGATCCCAAAAGCAAGCTCAGCACCCAGAACCCCGGCATCGGCCAGGTGGGCAAAATGGGCCGATAGCCCCCCATCAAGGTAAAAGCCAGCACCAGCGGCAGCCCACAGGCCAAGATCAAAAGATGCTTCAGCTCTCGATCCGTGAGGCGTCTTCCCTGAAAAAGCGCCAACCCCACCCGCCCGCCCTCAGCCAAGCTCAGCCCCAGCAAAGGGATCCCCAAGGTTGGGAAAAGATAAAAAATTTCCGCCAGCACCGTCAGCCCCAGATCCTGCAGGCGGTAGCCAGTCTCCGGCACCGCTCGCCCCCCCTGGAAGCGAAAGGAGACCCAATCCTGCTGGGCGTTCCAGATCAGCACCGGGCTGAAGGCCGCCAAGAACCCCAGCACTGCCAAGAGCGCCCATCCCGACCGGAGGGCGCAGCGGTGGGCTGAGCTGAGCAGACAAAAGAGCACCAGGCCAAACCCCACCGCCAGGCCGTGGTATTTGCCCAGGCAGGCCAGCCCCACCAATAGCCCCATCAGGGCTAGCCGCGGCCCCGGTCGGTAGCGAGCTGCCCCATAGGCTCCCAATTTCCCCTCCGCCAAGGGAGCTGGAAAAAACTCCTGGGCAGCCACCCACAGGGTTGCTGCCGTAAAAAGCATCAGCGGGCTATCCGGCAGGGTCAGCACCCCAAACCCAATCCAGAAAATGGGCGCGATGCTGATGGTTGCTAGAGTGATCAGCCCTGCCTGCACTGAAAAGAGCCGTACCGCTGTGAGGTAAAGCAATAGGGAAGAGCCGCTGTAAACCAGCAGGGATCCCAATCGAATTGAAAAAGCCGACACCTGCCCCGTCAGAAGAGGTCCCAGGCCTGTGGTCCAGGCCACCAGCGGTGGATGGTCAAAATAGCTCCAGTCCAGATGGCGAGTGTAGAGGTAGTAGTAGGCTTCGTCAAAGCCCGGCGGCAACAGAGCAGCCACCCAGCAGCGCAGAAGCAGGCCCAACCCCAAAATCCACAGAGCAGCCCGCGGCAGCACAGGGGATCCCTTTGAGCGCGTGGACAGGTGTTATTGTCTCAGCTTTGGCCAACCTTGCCTTCCCTTGTTGGCTGGAAGGAGCTATCAGGATAGGTTGAGCCTAAGGCGTTGCCTCCGGCAGCTTTACCGGACACCCCAAAAGATGGCCCAATTGTTCCGCTTCCACCATTGCCTTACTACCATCAGAACCAAAACTCAGGCGCAACAAAGTCTCTCCCGAGTGCAACTCCACCTCTACTGAAAAAAAGATACTGCCCTCGGAACTTGTTGACTTCCTAACCACAACCTGCTATACATCTCTGAAGGAATAAGTTTTCTCTCCCCTTATCCCAAAGGGAGTGAGGTATTCCTCCAGGATCTGGTCTAGGAAGCGGTCAAAGGTCGGTCGATGCCTCGTTAGCCCAGCCACTATTATCCCTGTAAATACTGCTAGTATAACAAGAGAACACGTAATCGAAACAAGCAAATCCCCTAAGTCAAAACTATCGCTGGCCACCGAGATCTGACTCTCTGCACTCATCAGGAATGATTGAATCTTTTCTGCCAGTTGCTGAGCCTCGGCCTCACTGTAAGCTTCCCAAGCTATTATTGCTACTTGAGGAGTTGTGAGAGTGACGTAGTGATAAGTCATCTCATATCCATCGGAATCTGTTGGAGTTTCAGTTATGGTTCTAGCTCCTCTTACGTCATAATAAAGCTTGATCTGTTTTGGCAAAGGCAGCAGTGGCTGGAAGACTACTTCGCAGTCGAATGTACCCTGAGCAAGCCGATAGCAAGTGGAAGATAATAAGAAACAACGGAACTCTAGGCGATAAATGAACGCGCTTGCTGGGAGTTTATAGGACCCGGCTTCATAAGACTTGGCTCCGTCGAACTCCTTGTGCTTGCCCTCATTATTGCTTGCTGGTGTGACACTTGTCTGTTTTCCAGAACACAGAGCTTTGCTCGCTTTGAAAGCAAGGTTTGGACTTTTGAAGGGAAGGGGGCCACTCTAGAATTTACGCTAGCTAGCCTGGGCAATAGGCGTAGCTGGCTCTCCACCCCAATTAGCTAGCCCAGTTGTAAAACGGGCTGGTCGTCGGCAGGGGAAATCTGGGCTATGGGGCGCAAAGCAGTGGCGCTGTTTGTGGGTAAGTTGTTCCCAGTGCTCGGCAGCATCCGGCGAGCAAATGACCTCTTAGACAGGGCAAAATTCCCCTCCCTTTTCCCGTTTAGGCTTGGCTTGGTTTCCCTTTTCAGCTTCTGGGGGACAGCCGCTTTGGACAGGCAGCGAGGATGTGGGACTTGCTCAGATCCGGCATGAGGGTCAAGGCTCGTCGGGCATCAATTTGCCCTTCGCAAACTGCCTCTAGCACCTGTTCAGCCAGCAGGGAAAGAGGCATGTCGGCAGTTTCCTCCGGATCGGTTTTCTCGGAGATTTGGCGAACTCCCTGGGGCGGAGGAGGTAAGGTCGGCTCTGGCTGGGGAGGCAAGGTAGCGGAGGTGCCCACTTCCAGTTGGGCTTCAGCAAAGGTTGGGCTACTCCTCCCCAGCAGTAGGGATCCCAGCACCAGCCCAGCCATCCCCTGCGCTAGCAAACGCTTTGGTCCTTGGGCAAGGCCACGGCTGCCCACCGCCTTCTCCAACCGCTTACCAGGGGCCTGGCCGCTCATTTCCCCTCTCCCAAATCACCCCCTTCCTCAAGAGTCAAGATATCCAACAAACCCAGAATTTGCAGTAGGCTGGCGTTGGTCAACTTTTCCTACCCCAACTCTGTGCCTCCTATGGCGCGTTTATCCCAAGAGCTGGCCCGCTTGGCTGGCCTTGCCGACAGCCCGGAGCAGTCTGAGCTCCAAGTAGAGGGATCCCTAGAAGCAGCCATCTGCATTGAAGAGATTCTAAAACTGGCGGGTGAGCGCAGCTTTGGCTTGTTTTTGGCGGTGCTGTCCTTTCCCTCGGCTTTGCCTCTGCCGGCTCCTGGCTATTCCACTCCCTTTGGCGCGGTTATTCTGCTGCTAGCTCTCCAAATGCTGGCAGGGCGAGCCACTCCCTGGCTGCCGCCGTGGGTGCTGCGGACCTCCATTGAACGGAAGCAATTGCAAAAGTGGGTGCAGGCTGGGATCCCATGGTTGCAGCGCATTGAGCAAGTGGCCCGCCCCCGTTGGAAACAAGTCTGCACCAGTCGCCTCGGCCAGGTCTGGCTAGGCACCTGGATTGGCCTGATGGGCATTTCCATGATCATTCCCCTGCCCGGCACCAACACCCTGCCTGCGATGGGGGTCTTCGTCACCGCCTTCGGCCTCCTGGAAGAAGATGGGATCCTCTGCAGCCTGGGATCCCTGCTCTGCGTCGCTGCAGGGCTACTGACCACTTCCATTTTGCTCAGCCTGGGGTTGGGGGGGAAAACCCTTTTGGATTGGTTAAGGAGATAGCCAGCCCCTCCCACCCTGGAGGAGGCCCAGCTTGGCGGAGAGGCCAGCTAACTTGCCTGGCAAGCCTAGATGACCTTGCCATCGGGGGTAATCCTTCCCTTCAGCTTGCGGGCCCGCTCTTCAGCCTCTTCGATAAGGGTAGACAGTTGCTCCAACGCCTCGCCAGGGTATCTTTCCAGCACCCGCAGGGAGAGCGCTATCCGCCCTTTGGCCTCATCCACATCAATGACTACTGCTTTGATGGGCTGCCCTGGCTGAAACAAGTCGGAGAGAGAGGCAACAAAGCTTTGGCTGACCTGCTTGATGGGCAACAGCCCGCTGCCCCCCTCCTCCAGTTCCACGAAAACGCCAAAGGGCTTCAGGGCGCTGACCTTGCCCCGCACCACCTGGCCAGTGGTGTAGATCCCCAAGCTCTCTGCTTGTCGCGCTACTCGCTCGGAGAGCACCAGCTTCTTGGCAGCAGGGTTGACTTCCAGCAAGCTGGCGGTGAGCAATTGACCCACCAGCTCTTCCAGAGATCCGCGTTGGAGAAGATGGGAGCGGGGGATAAAGCCGCGCAGGCCCTGCACATCTACCACCACCCCACCTTTGTTGATGCCGATCACCGGCGCCGTGACCACCTCGCCTCTAGCCTGCTTTTCCGCTAGGTCCTCCCAAAGCCGCCTCAGCTGCAGCCGCCGTGCCGAGAGGAGGATCTGCCCTGCGGCGTCTTCTTTCAAGATAAGAAACTCGGCCTCGCTTTTGAGGGGAAACAGCTGGCTCAGGTCTTCCTCCGAGCCGATCCCCGCTTCTTTGAGGGGCAAAAAGGCTGGCGACTTGGCGCCAATATCCACCCAAATGCCGTCGCTCTGGTACTGGAAGATACGACCTCGCACCACCTGGCCCGGTCGGAAGTCAAGGCTTTGTGCCGCTAGAGCCTGGGCAAAGTCTTCTACAGAAAAGGTCTCGACAGCCGGGGAGCGGGGGGAGCGCAAGGTCATGGGCAGAGTAGGGATTCAATGAGAAGCATCGCGCTCCAGAATAACCCAAAATGGAGTCAAAATCCCGGCCCTTCCTGTCCGCGTTGGCCTTTACTGGCTGTAGCTTAGATGTAGTACATCAGCCTGGCCTGTTGCCGTTGGGCCTGCCGGTCGCAAAGATCCTGCAGGGTGGTTTTTTGGAGAATGCCCACTGCTGCTGCTTGGGCCTCTTGCCAAGCTTGCAGGAGCACCTGACGCTCGGGGGTGAGATCGCCGCCAGGCCAGTCGCGGGGACGGGTGAGCTCTTCTCCCTCAATGGCCTGAATGATGTCCAACAGGGAGATCTGCCAAGGTGGCCGCGCTAGAAAGTACCCTCCTTTGGCCCCCCGCTGGCTGCGCACCAGCCCCTGGCGGCGCAGGGTGGCTAGCAATTGCTCCAAGTAGCGGTCGGGAATGGACTGATGGGCTGCAATTTCCTTGATCTGCAACACCCGCCCATCGCGGTAGTGCTGGGCCAATTCCAACAGCGCCAGGAGCGCGTACTCGCTTTTACAGGACAGTTCCAAAATACCCATCCTTAGCTGCAGGGATCAGGTCTATGATACTCCGGTTTTCCGCCGGAGTTTTGTGGGATCCTGCTCTGGGCGGGGGGCAGGATCGGGCTTATATGGTGGAATAGGCCCCTTGGAGGAGGGTTTATGGCAGGTGGGGGTACCCTGGCGGCGGGAGGGAGGATCCCGGCGGAGCGATGGCAAACTTTGCAGCAGCAGATTGGCAAGTTCATTGCCAATGTCGAATCGGTGTTCCAGGGCAAGTCCCAGGTGGTGCAGACAGTGGTGACGGCCCTGGTGGCAGAAGGCCATGTCCTGCTGGAGGATGTGCCGGGGGTGGGCAAGACGACATTGGCGCGGGCCATTGCCCGTAGCTTGGGGGCCAAGTTTCAGCGGATTCAATTTACTAGCGACCTCTTGCCGGCTGACATTCTCGGCCTTTCCCTGTTCAACAAAGAATAAGGGGCGTTTGAATTTCG
>NZ_JANSIU010000006.1:0-183627 GCF_047462275.1 Synechococcus sp. H70.2 | reverse complement strand
CCCCCTGCCCCTCTCCCTCCGGGTGAGGGGCAGGGGGTGGGGGACGCTCTGGGAGAGGGGCCGGGGGTGAGGGGCAAACTCAAACCGAGAAGCCTCAGCAGGCGTTTTAATAGCGAGATTGGAAATTGCGCCGCCGGTCGCCGCCGTTTGAGTTGGCAGACCGCAAGCCTGAGGTGGGGCGTTCTTCTCGGGGGCGAGCCTTGTTGACCTTGAGGTTGCGGCCCATCCATTCTGCGCCGTCCGGAGCGGCAATGGCAGCCTGCTCTTCGGCTTCAGAGCTCATTTCCACGAACCCAAAACCGCGGATGCAGCCTGTCTCACGGTCGGTAGGGATCTGCACCCGCTTCACGGAACCGTACTTAGCAAAAACAGCGGTCAAATCCGCTTCCGTCACCTTAAAGGATTGACATCGACGATCTCCGAAAGAGAGAGGAACAAAAAGCAAGATATTCGGAGAGCCGTCTGCCAATATAAAACGTGAAAACCCGTCAAGATCAGAAGAACCGAACGCTACAACCGACATCTATCTCGAACACAGAGATGGGGGATAGCCACTCCCATTGCACGAAAATAGCCAGTGCCCTTGAGCTCAAGGCTACGCAAGTCGGCCGTCCAGGGCAAGAGCCCCAAAGGAGAGCTAGCCCAACTTTTCCAGGCGGGCTTGCAAGAGCTGCATCTGGGCCTCCAGCTCTGCCAGTTGCTCGCGGCTGGCCTGCACCACTTCCGGGTTGGCCCGACTGAGGAAATTGGGGTTCTCCAGGCGGGCGCGGATCCCTTGGGCCTCTTTTTCCAGCTTGGCCAGATCTTTTTTCACTTTGGCCCGCAGCGCCTCCACATCCACCAGCCCCCCCAAGGGCACCAGCACCTGCACTGTGCCCACCACGGCAGCCGCCACCTGCTTGGGTTCCGTGGCCAGGGATCCCGTGATTTCTAAGGACTCAACCTTGGCCAGCTCGCGGATGTAGGCCTGGGCAGCGGTGAGGATCCGCTGCTCGTCAGGATCCTCGGTAACCAGCAGAGCTGTGATGGTTTGATGGGGCTTAAGGCCAGCCTCTGCCCGCAGGTTGCGCAGGCTGCTGATGGTCTGGATCACCAGGCCAAACTCCCGCTCCAGTTGCGGGTTAACCCAGCTGGGGTCGGGGGTGGGATAGGGCTGGACGGAGATGGAGGTGGCTTGGTTGGCCTGGGTGAGGAGCTGCCAGACTTCTTCGGTGATATGGGGCATCCAGGGGTGCAGCAGCCGGAGGATGGTCTCCAGCACGCTGGCCAACACCTGCTGTGCCGTGCGCTTGGAGGTGAGGTCTTCCCCCCGCAGCCGCGGCTTGACCAGCTCGATGTACCAGTCACAAAAGTCATCCCAAATCAGGGAGTACAAGAGCCGCGCCCCCTCGCCCAGGCCGTAGGCTTCCAGCTCTTCAATAACCTGGGTGGCCGTGGAGTGCAGCCGCGACAGGATCCAGCGATCGGCCAGCTCCAGCGCCTCCGGAGCCGGGGATCCCAGTTGGGCGGGGGTTTGCCCCTCTAGGTTCAGGAGCACAAAGCGGGAGGCGTTCCAGATCTTGTTGGCAAAGTTGCGGGCCGCCTCCACGCTGGCGCTCTCGCCAGTCTTGCGGTCGTAGGCCAGGCGGATATCCTGCCCTGCCCCCACCACTTCTTTAACCAAAGCGTAGCGCAGGGCGTCGGTGCCGTATTTGTCCAAGAGCTCGATGGGATCGATGCCGTTGCCCTTGGACTTGGACATTTTTGCCCCGTGCTCGTCCCGCACCAGGCCGTTGATGTAGACATCTTTGAAGGGGATCTGGCCGGTAAACTGCACTCCCATCATGGCCATGCGGGCCACCCAGAAGAAGATGATGTCGAAGCCCGTGGACATGAGGGAGGTGGGGTAGTAGCGCTTGAAGTCCTCCGTCTCCTCCGGCCAGCCCAGTGTGGAAAAAGGCCACAGAGCCGAGCTAAACCAGGTGTCCAACACATCGGGATCCCGCTCCAGCCGCTCGAGGGCCGGGCCGAACTTCTCCCGTGCCTTCGCCCAGGCCTCTTCAGCATTGCGGGCCACCACAAAAGCCTGGGGATCCTCAGGGATCTGGCCGTCGATGACGGGGTACCAGGCCGGGATCTGGTGCCCCCACCACAGTTGCCGCGAGATGCACCAGGGGCGCAGCTTTTCCAGCCAGCCCGTGTAAACCTTGGTCCAGCGCTCCGGAATAAAGCGGGGGTTGTGGTGCTCCCGCTCCTCCTGCAGGCAGCGGGCCGCCATGCCGGAAATATCGCAAAACCACTGAATGGAGAGCAGCGGCTCAATCGGCACACCCCCGCGGTCGCTGTAGGGCACGCTGTGGGTGTACTCCTCCACCTTCTCCAGCAGACCGTGCTCGGCAAACCACTGCACCACCCTCTCGCGGGCCACAAAGCGATCTAGACCAGTGAAGGGATCCCCGTTCTCGTTGAGGGTGCCGTCCTTGTTGAGAATGTTGATCAAGGGCAACTGATGGCGCCGGCCCATCTCAAAGTCGTTGGGATCGTGGGCTGGGGTAACTTTGACACAGCCGGAGCCAAAGGAGGGATCCACGTACTCGTCGGCAATGATGGGGATCAGGCGCTCCTTGATGGGCAGCCGCACGAACTGGCCAATGAGATGGCGGTAGCGCTCGTCTTGGGGGTGGACCGCCACGGCTGTATCCCCCAGCATTGTCTCGGGGCGGGTGGTGGCCACCACCAGGTACTGGCTGGGATCCGCAGCCAGGGGATAGCGGAAATGCCAGAGGTGGCCCTTGACCTCTTTGTTGTCCACCTCGATGTCGGAGACGGCCGACTGGGTGGCCGGACACCAGTTGACCAAATACTCGCCCCGGTAAATTAGCCCTGCTTCGTAGAGGCGGACAAAGGCTTCCGTAACTGCCCGGCTCAGCCCCTCATCGAGAGTAAAGCGATCCCGCGTCCAGTCCAGTGACAAGCCCAGGCGCCGTAGTTGGCTTTTGATGGTGCCCTGGGATTGCTCCTTCCAAGCCCAGGCCCGCTCCAGAAAAGCCTCGCGGCCCAGGTCAAAGCGGCTCTTGCCCTCCTGGCGCAGTTGGTTTTCCAGGATGGTGTGCACGGCAATGCTGGCATGATCCGTACCGGGCAGCCAGAGGACGTTGTAGCCGCGCATGCGCTTGTAGCGCACCACCACATCCGGCAGGGTAAAGGCAAAGGCATGGCCCATGTGGAGGCTGCCCGTGACGTTGGGCGGGGGCAGCACCATGCTGAAGGCTTCTCCCGGCGCCTTGGGATCCGCCACATAAAACCCCTTTTCCTCCCAAAAGCGCTGCCACTTCGGCTCGGTTGCAAAGGGGTTGTACTGACTGGGCAGGTGGGCAAGGGCAGGTGCAGCAGTCATGCCAAATCTAGGCCAGGGCTTCTCGAAGGACTACCCTAATAGGTTAGCAGGCTTACTTTAGCCTGACGGGCTCTTGCGGCTCTCTTTGCCGGGGTGGACCTTGCGGGGGATCCCTCTTGACCTTGTAGTTAGCTATAGGGTTTAGGCTAGGAGAGCTGCTGGAGAGAGGGTATAGAACCGGGCATGACTGAACTGCTGCGGGTGGGTCAGGTAGCCGAGAAGTTGGGCATCAGTCCCCAAACCCTCTACTTCTACGAGCGCCTGGGGCTCATTCCCAAACCGCGCAGGACGGAGGGGGGCTATCGCCTCTACGGGGAGCCTGAGCTGGAGCGGCTGGCTTTTATTGCCCGTGCCAAGGCTTTGGGACTTACCCTGGCCGAGATCAAAGAACTGCTCTTGCTTCAGGAAAATGGGCAAGCTCTGCCCTGCTGGCAGGTGTACGTAAAGCTAACGGAAAAACTTAGACAAATCGATAAGTCAATTGCCCATCTGCAGGAACTCAAAGGGGAGCTATCGACACTCATTGAACAGTGTCAACAGAAATTTTCTGAACAAGAGAAAAGTTCCTCTTGCACTATCTTCCAACAACAGCTCGATAACCCATGACAAGAAAACCCCTTGCACCATTTTCCGCTAATGCTTGGCAGCCCTTGTGTCCAAGGAGCGGGGAGCAAGGGATCCCGGTTCAACTGATTACCCTGAAGAGCCTGCTGTGCCCTCGAGCTTTGGCACAACTGAATGCAGACAGTAGCTACGCGTTTTGTCAGGATCCCATTTGTCCTGTTGTTTATTTTTCCGAGCAAGGTCAAAGCTTTGGGGTTGACGACCTCAAGGTGCCAGTCTTTCAAAAAGAAAGTGGCGAGGACGTACCCGTCTGCTACTGTTTTGCATGGACGCGCCGGCGCATTCGGCAGGAGCTGCAGGGATCCACAACGCCCCAGGCCATTCTTGCCGAGATTGCCGCCCACATCAAAGCCAGGCGCTGTGGCTGCCAGGTCAACAACCCCCAGGGGTTTTGCTGTCTGGAAAATGTCAGGCAGGTCATCTTAGAAGTGCAGCAAGAGAAGGTTGAGAAACGAGATAGCTGAAGAGCCAAAAGACCAGAGATTTCTCCGTTCCAAGGGTAGCTTTGGTCGTACCGTTCCTACGAGGAACGCGCACAGATTGTCCAACCTTACTAAAGGCAAACTTGTGTCTAGAATCTTCTCGGCTGGAGTGGGAGTTATCGCAATTATCGGCTGAAATAGGCGTTGAGCCATTCCAGGCATTCCATAAAGTAAAACACTAACGGCGCGGTAAAGACATAGCTATCGCCCCGATCCAAAATGCCGCCGTGGCCGGGGATGAGATCCCCGGAGTCTTTGACGCCGGCATCCCGCTTCATCAGCGATTCCGTTAGGTCGCCCAACAGGCCCGTTAGCCCAATCAAAAACCCCAGCACGCTGCCGCTCCACCAGTGCCAGGGCCAGTTCAGGTAGTAGGCTCCGGCCATGGCCAGGGCCATGCTGGCCGCGATCCCGGCCACGGCCCCTTCCACCGTTTTTTTTGGGCTGAGGAGGGAGAGCTTGGTGCGCCCAAAGGCCCGCCCACAGAGGTAGGCCGCTACATCGGCAGCAATGACACAGCCAATGGCTAGCAGCGTAATCCACAGCCCTTCGCCAAGTCCTTGGGAAAAAGACAAAGCCCTGACGCGGATCCAGAAGCTGGGCAACAGCGCACAGTAAAACAATCCCAAAATCGAGGTGGCAATGTCGGCGATGGTGGCCAGCTTGGGCTTAAAGAGCAGATAAAAGCAGATCACAGAACCGGCCACGATAAAGGCAGGGCTGGTCCACTCCGGCTTAACCTGCTGCAAAATCACCAGCACTTGGCTGGAAAACATGGTGGTGCGCATGGCCGGCGCATTGCCCTTGGCCTGCACCAGACGAAAGAACTCCAGTTGCGCCAGAAAAATAATCAGCCCAATGGCTGCCGTGAAGTACCAGCCCCCTAGCAGGGTGACCGTCAGGGCAAATAGCACCGCCGCAAAACCGCTAACCCAACGGGCTCCCATAGGCGCACCCCGTTATCTTGGCCGGCCGTTCGGCTTCCAGGAGAAGATCCCTCCTAGAAAAAGCCTTTGCCAGGATACCTGCTCTTGCGGTATTCGCCTCAGCGGGACGGAGTTCTGACTTTGATGCGGCTGCTGCAATGGCAATGCCTCCTGCCTTAATCTTCCAGTCTACCCCCCTTCCTCCAGAACTGGGATCCACCTCGATCTCCCCCTCAGCGGGATTGCAAGTGCCCCCAAGCGTGGGATAATTAAAAGACTGCAAAAATGGGTTACCCTTAATCACCTTCCAGCATGGTTCAGGAACTTACCCCTCCCGTGGCGAGTGCTCGCATCTCTGCCGAAGAGGCCCGCATGCTCTACGAAGACATGGTGTTGGGGCGCCTGTTTGAGGACAAGTGCGCCGAAATGTACTACAAGGGCAAGATGTTTGGCTTTGTGCACCTGTACAACGGGCAGGAGGCGGTGTCCACGGGGGTGATCAAGGCGCTCAAGCCCACCGACTACGTCTGCAGCACCTACCGGGATCACGTGCATGCCCTTAGCACCGGGATTCCCCCCCGAGCAGTGATGGCGGAGCTCTTTGGCAAAGCCACCGGCTGCAGCAAGGGACGAGGTGGCTCCATGCATCTCTTTTCGGCGGAGCACAACTTTTTGGGGGGCTATGCCTTTGTGGCGGAAGGGATCCCGGTGGCGACAGGAGCAGCGTTTTCGGCCAAGTACCGCGGCACCGACCAGGTGACCGTCTGCTTTTTTGGGGATGGGGCTTGTAACAATGGCCAGTTTTATGAATGCCTTAACATGGCCGCCCTCTGGAAGTTGCCCATCGTCTACGTGGTGGAAAACAACTTCTGGGCCATTGGCATGGCCCACAAACGGGCCACTTCGGTAACCGACATCTACCTCAAGGGCCCTGCCTTTGGCATGCCCGGCTACCAGGTGGACGGTATGGACGTGCTGGCGGTGCGGGAGGCTGCCCAACAGGCTATCGCGCGGGCCCGCGCCGGGGAAGGCCCCACCTTGCTGGAGTGCCTCACCTATCGCTTCCGTGGCCACTCGTTGGCTGACCCCGACGAGCTGCGCAGCCCGGAAGAAAAAGAATTCTGGCGGCAGCGGGATCCCATTAAGCGACTGGAGCGCTACGCCCTCGAACACAACTTGATGACTGAGGCGGACTTCCAGGCCATTCAGGAAAAGGTGAGCGCCGTGATTGAGGATGCCGTCCTTTTCGCGCTGGAAAGCCCTGAGCCTACCCTGGACGAGTTGCACCGCTTCGTTTTTGCCGAAGACGACTAGCTAGGCAGGGGGGAGTTCCCACTCTGAGACTTCGCCTGGCCAACTACCCCAAGGCGCATGGTCAGGCCAGATCCTTTAGGCGCTCTCCATGACAAGCGTTGGAGAGGGGACCTAGATCTGCGCTCTGGCGCAGATTTTTTTGTAAATCTCCCTTTCCATTTGTTTACATAGCTTCATATTAGTGAGATATTGAGCATAAGTACTTATTCCCATTTCCAGTCATGAGCAGTTCTCTTGAGTTTCCCTGGCTGTCAGTCCTGGTGCTCCTGCCGCTGCTGGGTGCCTTTGGAATCCCCTTGATCCCCCAGAGCCGCTGGGTGCGTTGGTATGCCCTGGCGGTGGGGGCTTTGGATTTGGGCCTGATGGTCTATGTTTTCGGGCAGCGCTACGACTTGCGGGATTTTTCGCTGCAACTGGCAGAACGCTACGCCTGGGTACCCCAAATTGGGTTTCACTGGTCGCTGGCGGTGGATGGCCTGTCCTTCCCGCTGGTGTTGCTCTCGGGCTTGATTACGACTTTGGCGATGGTGGCGGCTTGGGAGGTAGCCCAGAAGCCGCGCCTGTTTTTCTTCCTGCTGCTATTGATGTATGGCGCCCAGGTGGGTGTGTTCCTGGCGCAGGATCTGCTGCTTTTCTTCTTGATGTGGGAGATCGAGCTGGTACCCGTTTATCTTCTCATCTCCATTTGGGGTGGGCCGCAGCGCCAATACGCCGCCACCAAGTTCCTCCTCTACACCGCTGCCGCCTCTATTTTTATTCTGGTGGGATCCCTGGCGATGGCCTTCTACGGCGAGGGCTTTAGCTTGGAGATGGCAGAGCTGGGCGCAAAATCCTACCCGCTGGCCCTGCAGGTCTTGGCGTATGCGGCTTTCCTGATTGCCTTTGGGGTGAAGCTGCCCATCTTTCCGTTTCACACCTGGCTGCCGGATGCCCATAGCGAAGCCTCGGCGCCCATTTCGATGATCTTGGCTGGGGTGCTGCTCAAGATGGGGGGCTATGGCCTCATCCGCCTGAACCTGGGCCTACTCCCGGAGGCCCATGTGTCCTTTGCCCCGGTGCTGGCGGTGTTGGGCACAGTAAACATCATCTACGGGGCCCTGGGGGCTTTGGGGCAAAACCACCTCAAGCGGCGCCTGGCCTATTCTTCCATTGCCCACATGGGCTTTGTGTTAATCGGCATTGCCACTTTTACAGAGCTAGGCCTCAACGGCGCCCTGCTGCAGATGATCTCCCACGGTCTCATTGCGGCGGTGCTCTTCTTCTTGACAGGGATCACCTACGAGCGCACCCACACCCTTGCTCTCGACAAGCTGGGCGGCCTGGCCCAGCAAATGCCTAAAACCTTTGCCCTGTTTACAGCAGGAGCTTTGGCCTCGTTGGCGCTGCCGGGGATGAGCGGCTTTGTGGGTGAGCTGACGGTGTTGCTGGGCTGGACCACCAGCGATGCCTATGCGCCGGCCTTTAAGGCAGGGGTGGCCCTGTTGGCGGCGGTAGGCCTCATTCTTACCCCCATCTACTTGCTCTCCCTGCTGCGGCAGGTGTTCTATGGAGCTCAGGATCCCGGGCTGGTGCTAGAGGAGTATCTGGGGGATCTGCGCCCGCGGGAAATGGCTGTCGCCCTCTGCCTGCTCTTGCCCATCCTCGGCATCGGCCTCTACCCGCGTTTGGCTACTCAGACCTATGACGTGACAACAGTGGCAGTGGCAGCCCACTTGCGCAGTGCCTTGCCGACGGAAATTGTGCAACGACCTCTCCGACCCCTGCAGACGGCTCAGGTAGCGGCTTTGCCCCCGACCGATTAGAGTGGGTCGGGAGCCCCGCTTTTGCCTTCAACGGAAGAGCTGTTGCTTGAGAAGTCCAGCTCTTCTTTTTTATTTCGAGGTTAAACGTGGGAGGGGGGATGTTTTAGGCTGGAGTTCGCTTCTGGCCCCTAGCGAGGATCAGAATGAATGGAGTTGCGTTCGCTCAGGTTGAGCTGCACTGCCAACCACCAAAGGGTAACGTCGGAGTAAGTTGCCCTCTGCTTCAGCCGGAAAATAGAATGAACCGGATTTTGGCTATCAATCATCCACTCGGAAGCAATGATTTGGCTCCGTTCGCGGGCGTTCATTTTTTTCTCTCTCCCCTCACCAACTCAAGACCTGGGATAGCTAATATTTTAGGATGACGAATTGATGGGGGAGCGTGTGAAAAAATATATTACGCAGGGATCCCCAGGAATAGATAACTTTCTTAGCAATTTGGATCACAGAGGCTTCTCAGTTGAGAACCTGCTGGCTGAGGAGCTAAAAAACTTCGCAAAAAGTGAGGGATTGAGCAGGTGAGCCATCCCTATCTTCACAAGTCTTAAGACTTGGAAAAGCTTAGCTCTCTCCTTCGGCAGCCGCCTGGAAGGGCAGTTTTTCAGAAAGGCTCCCCCTCTAGGAACCAGCGGCCAGCCGATCCACAATCTCCTCGTGGGAGAGGCCTTCACCATTGTGCAGCCGCTGAGCGGTGCCAATAAGGAAGCGGTTGCAGTCGGCTCCCAGGGATTCACAGGTGGTTTGCACACAGACCAGATCTCGGCCCGAGAGCAACGAGAAGAGGCCGGCCAGCATTCCTGCCTCTAGATAGCCGGCAGGCTCCCGCCGCGCAGACAGCTCCTCCGGCCTGAGGCTGGCACGAGCAGCCAGGGCAAAGCCGGAGTTGCGGATCCTAGCCTCCACCAAGCCGCGGTCAGCAGCGGAAAAGTCCAGCTCTAGGCGGCCCCAGCCGTGGGTGGCCCAGAGCTCGCTGAGGGCATCGAGGAAGATCCCCAGCGGCAATTCCTGCAACGGCTGTTGGTAGTAGCGGGAGAGTTCGTCTTCGATGCGGCGGAAAAACGCTTCTCCCCAGTGGCGGCCACAGTTGTAGAGGATGACGCGGGTGGCTTGCCCCGTCTCATAGCGCAAGCCGGCGTAGATGGCTTCCAGGAGAGGCATGGGAAAGGCTGCCAGGCGGTATCCTCCCCGGCTGTAGAGCAGGCCGCTGTGGATGTCGGGACGGATGTAGTAGGCAGGGCTAAAGCAGTGCCCGGGCAGGATCTGGTCTTGCAGGATCTCTTGCAGGGTAGTCATGGCTGTCCTCGCAGGGAGATGGACGGACTTGAGGGCGGCTGAAACTTAGGCTTTTATGGTCATTTCAAATAGCAACAAAGATCCCAACTCCCCTCTCCCTTGGGGAGAGGGGCCGGGGGTGGTCGCGTTAGGTGCAAGGAATAGATGACCAGGGAGTGGGCTGTATATTGAGAGCCCATTGACCTCAGTTGACCAGCATCGACTTGGCCAAGAGCACGTAGGGGCGGATGGCCTCGCTCGCTTCGGGGCCGAAGACAGCGCTGAGGGAGTCGAGCATCAACTTATAGGCAGGCTGGCACTGGTCGCGCATCTTGAAGGACTTCAGGATCGTCTCCAGCCAGTAGAGCAACTTATCCCGCAGGTAATCCTCATCGTTGAGCAGCATGGCCAGGCAGCAGTAGCGCCACACCATGCTTAGATCGCGGCGGCAACGCTCCCAGGCCAGGTGCCCATGTTGGCGGGGCAAATGGGGCATCATCGGCTGGAACTTTTCCATCACCCGCTCCACTAGCTCCTGCTCTTTGGCCTGCAGGACTTGATAGAGGCGGACTCGTTTGGGGATCCCTTCCACATAGGCGTGTAGGGTTTTCAGCTCGTCTGGGCGCAGATAGCGGCCCTCACTTTGTTGCATCAGCGCGGTCACCATTGAATTCATAAGAAGCCCCCTTGGTTTAGACGAACATGTGCATCAAGGTGAGCGCTTCTTCCGACGGAGCTGCAGTCTCGGTTTGAGGAGCAAGTTCTGGCTCAAGCCGCTCTGGGGAAGGGGTGCAGACAGCCTGTAGCGCTTGCCAGTAGGGGGCAAGCAAACCCTGCTGATCCGCCGGCAGGGATCCCTGCACCACCGCCTGCAACTGCCGGAGCGCTTCCGGCAAACCCAGGTATCGTTCCATCGCCCCACACCTCCATTGCCGCAGGGGCAGGGGATCCCCCAACAACAAGCTCAGGCCCAGGGAGCGCAAGCAAAAGGCCAGTTGCCGGGCCAAGAGGCGCTGAGTGGGGGTGAGAGAGGATCCTGCCTCACCGCTGTACCCGTGCTGCTGTAGAACCTTCTCGATCCACGCCACCTCCTGCTGTTGCAAAACCTGGTAGAGATCCAGCCGCTCTGGAAAGGAGAGAGCGTAGCGGAGGAGATCCTGTAGATCGTCGGGCGTCAGGTAATCCCCTTCTCGATCGGCAATGCGCTCTGGCCAAGGGTGAAGGTCATTCATGGGTGAGGTCTCCTTAAAAAACCCGATTCAAAACCAGTCAAAAGATCGAGCGGCTCGAGGAAGCAAAACCCAAGTTGGGGCAAAGCGGGGCTAGAGCAAGGCTCCACCAAACAAAGCGGCAAAATCCTCAAGCGTAAAGGGATCCTCCGGCGGTGGCTCAGGGCGCGGGCGGACGCCCGACCAATTGCAGCCGGCGAAAAACTGCCCTACCGACTGGGCCAAGAACAGGGGGGAGTCCGACAGCGATTCTGGAGCGAAGGGAGCTTTGGCCAAGGGCCGGTTATCCCAGTTCAACCCCTGTAAAAACACCGCCAGCGGCTGGGTTAAGTCCAGATCGGTGTCTAGCATGGGCGTTTCTCCAAAGTGGCGGGGAAGGACTGCAAAAGCCACAGGCAGACCTCACAGTTGGTGCAAACGCTGCTCGATCTCGCGGGCGCTGGCCCCTTCGCTCATCCAGAAATTGGCAGCATCGATGCGCTCTTGCCCGCCCAGCAAAAACTTGCAGTAGGTCTCCCCCATGGCGTAGCACTGGATCTCGATGCAAGCCAGCTCGCGGGAAGTCATAGCAGAGAAAAATCCGGCAAATAGCCCGGCATAGAGGTGACAAACTGGCTTGCCCACATCGCCCAGGGTGCGGGCCACCAGCGAGTCAAACAGGTTGATGAATAGGAACCCTTTTTGTTTGGACTCGGTTTCCACCTCCCACTTGCCCCAGCCTTGCGCCGTAAAAGGCCACCACCAGGTCTCCAGCAAAAACAGAAGGTTGGACTGCTTGACCCCAATCCCGTACTCCCGCTCATACCACTGGGAAAAATGCTGGGCATCGCGCATGCCCCAGTCTCTGCCGATGGTGTACATCACCGCCGCAGAGGCATCGCCCACTTCCTGCTCTAGGCCCGCCTGCAGGCCGACAATGAAGTCTTCGCTAAGCAGCAGGTTTTGGGTGTTATTCCAGTCGATAATCGTGCCTTGCTCTCGGTTAAAGCGGAAGAAATCGCGGTAGCTGTAGTGGGCGTGCTTTTCGTGGCCCACCGGCATGGTGACGGCGGGACGGGGATCCGGTCGAGTGGTAACGCTGGCCATGGCTTTCTCCTCAACAAAACTGAGCCGTGATCCACTGCAGCAGGAACCCAAGCAGAGTGTTGGGATCCCTTAGGCCTCGCGGGTCTGGGCAAGGGTGCTGCCGATGATGCGGAAGTCTTCGTTTTCCAGTTGCTTGATCGTGGAACGGGTGATGATCTTGCCCTGCTCCACCAAAACGCGCCCTGTTCGGGGGTGCAGCAAGTCTTGTTCGGCCCGCCGACCGATGAGCACCTCGACATCCTTCAGCGAGTTCACGTACATCCCCGGCGGCAGCTCCACCACCACCCCATCGGCCACCACCCGTGCCTGACAGGCCAAGCGGGAATTGCTGCGGGCGCTGGTGATCGTCTCCAGGGTTTTGGCCTCGCGGGGGGTGATGGGGGTGAGGCTCTCCATCCCCTCCTTGACGTAGACATGACAGGTGGCGCAGAGGCCGCGGCCGTTACATTCCTTGGAGACATGGAGCTCCTCCGACAAAATGGCCGACAGCAGATTGCTGTAGGTATCCACCTCCGAGACACGGGATAGAGGATCTAGCCGGATTTGTTTCACCATAGGTGGGATCCCCAACTTCAAGGCAGACAAAAACTCTGCCGGCAGATACGCCCTGCCGCAAAAGCAATACAAGCGAAAAATCAGTTCCTACTCGTATTCTGGATCTTGACCAGGCTGGGGGAATCAAAACGTCACAATCTTTAACTACGGGTAAGTACGAAAAGTTTCTCCATGTAGAAAGCTGGAAAGTAGAATCACGTAAACTCGAAAAAACTGGGGGCCTTCTTGTAAACATTTATCGCAAGCTTCCCCAGTTCAACTTATCGACAAGATAAATCTTGAGTAGGGCTTTTGCTCAGTTGGTCTCCGGGTTGGCATTGACAATTTTTGGATCTGGTTAATGCCGACTGTAAAAGTGTATCGAGCAACTCCATCTTCATCGTTTCTTTAAGTTGACCTCTTGCCCAATCGGTTTTTGTCGGTCGCGTTGCTTGGGAGCTATCGCTATGGAACTGCGCCAGCGGGATCCGCAAACGTTGCAAAACCTGTTGCGGGCCGCCTACCAACAGCTTTTGGAACGCCAGCCCTACCAGCACGAGAAGGCAGGAGAGCTGGAAAAAATCGAGCAGGACTTTCTGGGGGGTCGGATTGGGATCAAGCGCTTGGTTCGCCAAATTGGGGGATCCCGGCTCTACCGGCAGCTCTTTTTCAGTGCCGGCTGCAACACCCGCTGCGTGGAGGAGGGTTTTAAGCACTTTTTGGGACGGGCCCCCGCCAGCAAGGAGGAGGTGGCGGCCTATCACAACATTCTGGTGCGCCAGGGCTTTCAGGCCATGGTCAATGCCTTTATCGACTCGGAGGAGTACCGCCACAGCTTTGGCAACGACCAACTGCCCCACCGGCGGCAGCGGCTGAGCGGCCATCTGCCCCGGGCCTACCTGCTGACAGAGCAGATGCCCCGGCGCCATGAGCTGGCGATGCAGGGATCCCCGCGGCTGCAGAGCTTGGCGGTGATGGAGGGAGGTGGGATCCCTTAGGCGCTCGGGCTGGGGAGGAACTCAAGGGTGTAGGCCTGGCGGACATTCAGGCCAGCTTCGACAATTCCCAGGGCCACCATTTCCTGAAAATAGGTCTGCCAGCGCTGGTGGGTCATGGCGCCGATCCCTAGGGTGGCCGCGTCGCCGGCAGTGAGGAGGCCGTAGTCTTTTAGGGCTTGGTGGGCATAGGCCAGAAGGGCCTCGCTCATGTTGGGGTTGTCCTGGCGGATGAGGCGGTTGCCGGGACGGGGATCCTCCAGGTAGCTCTGCCAGCCCTGGATAGAGGCGGCCACAAATTTTCGCACCTCCTCCGGGTGCTGTTCGGCAAAGGGGCGGGTAGTCTCCAGCGTGGTGGCATAGGGGGAATAGCCGTAGTCGGCCAGCAGGAAGACAACCGGATCAAAGCCGCCCTCCTGGCGCACGCGGAAGGGCTCGGAGGTGACATAGCCCTGCTGGGCAGAGTGTTTGTCCAGCAGGAAGGGGGTGAGGCTGAGGTTGTAGGGGCGCTTTTGCGCGTCGGTAAAGCCAAACTTGGCCCGCAAGAAAGGCCAGTAGGTAAGGTTGGCTCCCGGAGAGACCCAGATGGGCTTGCCCCGCAAGTCCTCCAGGCGCTCGATGCCCACGCCCGGATGGGCCAAAAGACACTGGGGATCCTTCTGGAAAAAGGCGGCCACGGTGAGCACGGGGATCCCTGACTGCAGAGCCGCTAGGGCGTCGGAGCTGCCGCCGAGGACAAAGTCCGCCGCTCCTCCGGCCAGCAGTTGCAGCACGTTAACCGCCGTTCCCCCCATGCGGATTTCCACCTGCAGGCCGTAGTCGGCGTAGATGCCCAGGGCCAGGGCCTGGTAAAAGCCGCCGTGTTCTGCCTGGGCGTACCAGTTGGTGACTAAGCGCAGGGGCCGGGATCTGGAGCGGCGGGATCCCGCTGCCGCTGCCACTAGAGCAGCTCCACTGGCCAGAAAGCGCCGTCGGGGCCAGAGCTCTGCAGTCACACGAGCCATGGGCAGGGATCCTCAGACTGCAACGCTTTCAGTATCTCGCAAGCAGGCGGTTTTTGCCTCAGCTTGGAGGAAGAGTTGCCAAGCAGGCGGGATCCCGCTTTTGCGGCAGGATCAACAGGTAGAGGGCAAGAGAAGGGGTGCAGCAGCATGGGCAAAGTGTATCTGGTGGGGGCGGGGCTGGGCGGGCGGGCCGGCCTGACGCAAGGGGCGCTGGAGATCCTGCGGCGGGCTGAGGCCGTTTGGGTGGACGAGCTGGTGGACGCGCGCTTGTTGGCGGAGTTGCCCCCCCAGGCACAGGTGTGGCGACGTTCCGAAGCAGCAAGTTTGCAGGAGGGCATCCGCTGGCTCATCCAGCGCTGCCGAGAGGGCAAGCAGGTGGTTCACCTCAAGGCGGGGGATCCCTTGATCTTTGGCCGTGCCCGCGAGGAGGTGCAGGCCCTGCGGGAGGCGGGCTGCCCGTTTGAGATTTGGCCAGGCTTGTCGTCGGCCCTGGCCGGCCCTTTGTGGGCAGGGATCCCTCTGACTGATAAGCACTTGAGCCGTGCCTTTGCCGTGCTGACCGCCCACGAGCTGGAGGCCCTGCCCTGGGGCGCTTTGGCCCAGTTGGATACGTTGGTGATCTTGATGGGATCCCGGCAGCGGCAGCAGATTGCGGCCCAGTTGAGGCAAGCTGGGATCCCGCCGGAGCGTGCCGCCGCCGTGATCTGGGGGGCAGGGCAGGCGGAGCAGCAGGTTTGGGTGGGCACCCTGGCAGAGCTGAAAGAGGGGGAAGGGTTGGAGCCGGAAAAGCTGCCTGGCCTACTGGTGGTGGGCGAGGGGGTGCGGCTGCGGCAGGAGTTTTTGCCGGGGATCCCACCGTTACCGCCACCGGCTCCTTTGGCAGGCAAAACGGTGCTGGTCACCCGGGCTGAGGGGCAGTCGCCAGCTTTGCGCGAGCTGCTGCAGACTCAGGGGGCGCGGGTGCTGGAAATGCCCGCCCTGGTCATCCAGCCGCCTACAAGCTGGGATCCCTTGGATACAGCCATTGCCGACCTGGAAAAGTTCGATTGGCTGCTCCTGACTTCGGCCAACGGCGTGCAGGCTTTTTTCGAGCGGTTGCAGCAGCAGGGGCGAGATAGCCGGGCTCTTTACTCTCTGAAAGTGGCAGTGGTGGGATCCAAAACGGCGGCGGTACTGGCCCAGTACGGCATCCGCCCAGATTTGCTGCCCTCTGAGTTTGTGGCCGAAGCCCTGCTGCCTATTTGGCCGGAGCCAGTGCAGGGGCAGCGCATCCTCTTTCCCCGCGTCGAATCCGGAGGACGGGAGGAGCTGGTGCAGGGGCTGCGGCAACGCGGAGCCGAGGTGGTGGAGGTGGCGGCCTACCAGTCGGCCTGTCCGGCAGCGGCGGATCCCCAGGTGGTGGCTGCCCTCAAGGAGCGCCAGGTGGATATCCTCACCTTTGCCAGCTCCAAAACCGTGCAGCATTTTGCCCATCTCCTCCACCAGGCCGGCCTGGGCCCTGAAGTCTGGGATCCGCCGGTGCAGATTGCGGCCATCGGCCCCAAAACGGCGGCAACCTGCAGGCAGATCTTGGGGCGGGTAGATGTGGTGGCCCAGGAGTACACCCTGGAAGGGCTGGTGGGATCCCTCCTGCAGACTGTCCCCTAGCGGGATAATGGGAGGTCAGTTGGAACGCTAGACACCATGTGGCAGACGGCCAAGCTCTACGAAGACATCCTCTACGAGAAGACCGACGGCATTGCCAAGATCACCATCAACCGCCCCCACAAGCGCAACGCCTTCCGCCCCAAGACGGTTGCCGAGATGATTGATGCCTTTCTGGATGCGCGGGAGGATCCCAATATTGGAGTCGTGCTCCTGACAGGCGCCGGGCCGCATACGGATGGAAAATATGCCTTCTGTGCTGGGGGCGACCAGAGCGTGCGCGGAGAGGCCGGCTACCTAGACGAGGCAGGCGTTCCCCGCCTCAATGTCCTGGATCTGCAGCGCATCATCCGCTCCCTCCCCAAAGTGGTGATTGCGCTGGTGGCCGGCTACGCCATTGGCGGGGGCCATGTTTTGCATCTCATCTGCGATCTAACCATTGCCGCCGACAACGCCATCTTTGGCCAAACCGGGCCGCGGGTGGGCAGCTTTGACGGCGGCTTTGGGGCCAGCTACTTGGCGCGGGTGGTGGGGCAAAAAAAGGCGCGCGAAATCTGGTTCCTCTGCCGCCAGTACACAGCCGCGCAGGCGCTGGAGATGGGCCTGGTCAATGCGGTGGTGCCCGTGGAGGAACTGGAGGCAGAAGGGATCCGCTGGGCGCGGGAGATCCTCCAGCACAGTCCCCTGGCCATCCGCTGCCTCAAGGCCGCCTTCAACGCCGATTGCGACGGCCAGATGGGGCTGCAGGAGCTAGCCGGGGACGCGACGCTGCTGTACTACATGACCGAGGAAGCTGCCGAAGGCAAACGCGCCTTCTTGGAGAAGCGCCCTCCTAACTTTCGCCAGTTTCCCTGGCGGCCCTAGGGAGCGGCTCCCTGTCCAGGTCGGGATCCCTTAGGCTGGACTTAGTTCCTGGTCTAAGCCGATGGCTGCACCCACGCCGACGCTGCTCTTGGTCGATGGTCACTCCTTGGCCTACCGCGCTTTTTACGCCTTTGCCCACAGCCGCGAGGGGGGCCTGCGCACCTCCACCGGGATCCCGACGAGCGTTAGCTTTGGCTTTTTGAAATCGCTGCTGGAGGTTCTGGAGAAGTACCCCCCCACCCATGTAGCTGTTGCCTTTGATACCCGGCAGCCCACCTTTCGCCACGAGGCTGATGAAACCTACAAAGCAGGCCGCCCGGAAACGCCGCCGGAGTTTCTTGAAGATGTGGAGAACCTCCAGCAGGTGTTGGCGGCGCTGCGCATTCCCATTTTGGCAGTGCCCGGCTTTGAGGCCGACGATATTCTGGGGACTCTCTGTAGGCTTGTTCCCCAAAAGTATCGAGTGCAGATCTTAAGCGGTGACCAGGACCTGTTTCAATTGATTGACCGCGAGGGAAGAATTAGGGTTTTGCACCTCAACAGCAAGGATCGCGTCAGCGAATTTGGCCCCCAAGAGGTCAAAGAGAAATTGGGCATCTGGCCTTGGCAAGTGGTCGACTACAAAGCCCTCTGTGGTGACCCCTCCGACAACATTCCCGGCGTCAAGGGGATTGGCCCCAAGCGAGCGGCAGAGCTCTTGCAGCGCTATGGCAGCTTGGAGGAGATTTTCAACCATTTGGAGGAGATCCCTGGCAAAGTCCAGCAGTACCTTAGGGAAGGGATCACGGCGGCCCGGCACTCCCAATTTCTGGCTCGGATTCACTGCGACGTCCCCCTTGTGCCTGACTGGGAGGGCATGAGGTTGACCGGCTTTGACCCAGAGGAAGTGCTGCCGCTGCTGGAGAAACTAGAGTTTCGCAGTTTCATTGCTCAAGTGCGGAAACTCCAGGCTACCTTGGGCGGGATCCCCCCTCAGGCAACTGCAGCCAGGACAGGTTCCCTAGAAGCTGAAGGGGATGGCTCTGCCTACGACGAGGCCCTTTGGTTTGATTTTGCCGCTGCTCCCGCCCCTTCTCTGCCGGCAGTGCGCATTGTGGATACCCCAGAGCAATTGGAGCTGTTGCGGCAAGAGCTGTTGGCCTGTTCGGGGATCGTAGCCTGGGATACGGAAACCACGAGTTTGGATCCCCGCGACGCCCAACTGGTGGGAATTGGCTGCTGTTGGTCAGAGGGGGATGTTGCCTATTTGCCCATTGGTCACCGCCAGGGATCCAACCTGGACTGGAACCTAGTTAAGCAGAGCCTAAAGCCCATTTGGGAGGATCCCAATCGGCCCAAAAGCCTGCAAAATTGCAAGTATGATCTCAGTATTTTTCGCGCCCATGGCATCCGCCTACAAGGGATCCAATTTGATCCCATGCTGGCCAGCTACGTTCTCAACCCAGAGGCCAGCCACAACTTGGCCGACTTGGCAGCTAGCTATTTAAATTTGCCCACCACCAGCTACGAAAAGTTGCTGGGCAAAGCAAAGTCCATTGCCGATCTGCCCATTGCCAAAGTGGCAGAATATTGCGGCACCGATGCCTATTGCGCCTATCGCTTGGTGCCTATCCTCACCGAGAAGCTGCAACAGACTGACCCACGCCTCTGGAATCTTTTTATCCAGGTGGAGTTGCCCTTGGCTCATGTTTTGGAAGAAATGGAGTGGGTCGGCATCCGTATCGACACTGAGTTTCTCCAGCAGTTTTCTCAGGAGCTGGAAAAAGAGCTACAAAGCCTGGAGCAAAAGGCCTATGCCCAAGTGGGGGAGGTCTTTAACCTCAACTCTCCCAAACAACTGGCATCCCTACTCTTTGAAAAGCTCAAGCTAGATGTCCGAAAAACTCGCAAGACAGCCACCGGATACTCCACCGACGCTTCTGTTTTAGAGAAGCTGGAAGGGGATCACCCAGTTATTGAAACTATTCTCCAGTACCGCACCCTGGCCAAGCTCAAATCCACCTATGTGGATGCACTGCCAGCTCTGGTAAGACGCGATACAGGCAGGGTGCACACCAACTTTAACCAGACCGTTACTGCCACTGGCCGGCTCAGCTCCTCCAACCCCAATTTGCAAAATATCCCCATCCGCAGCGAGTTTAGCCGCCGCATTCGCCAGGCCTTCATTCCCCAGGAGGGATGGCTGTTGGCCTCGGCTGACTACTCACAAATTGAGCTGCGCATCCTGGCCCACCTCAGCCAAGAGCCAACCCTCCTTGAGTGCTTTCGCTCCGGGGAAGATGTGCATACCCTAACCGCTCGCTTGCTCTTTGAAAAGCAAGAGGTAACCAGTGAGGAACGCCGCCTTGCCAAGACGATTAACTATGGCGTGATCTATGGCATGGGAGCCCAGCGTTTTGCCCGCACGGCAGGAGTATCGCTGGCAGAAGCTAAGCAGTTCTTGCAGCGATTTAATGAGCGCTATGCTGGCGTTTTTTCCTATCTCCGCGCCACCGAAGCCTTTGTGGAAGAACACGGCTATGTGGAAACCATCCTGGGTCGCCGCCGCTATTTCCCCAATTTGTCTCAGCTATCGGGCCACCGCAAACAAGCCGAGCTGCGGGCTGCTGTGAATGCCCCCATTCAGGGATCCGCTTCAGACATTATCAAAGTAGCTATGGTGCGCCTGCAGGAAAAGCTCCAGAACTTTCGTTCGCGTTTACTGTTGCAGGTTCACGACGAGCTGGTATTTGAAGTAGAGCCCTCAGAATGGCAGGACTTACAGCCCCTCATTCAAAGAGAAATGGAAGGGGCGGTGCCCCTCTCCATACCGCTGGTGGTGGATATTCAAATTGGCCACAACTGGAAGGAGGCCAACTAAGAATGTTAAGCTATGTGAAAGCGTTCGTTATCTCCCTATGGCTGTTGAGATCTACACCTGGCGTTTTTGCCCTTTTTGCATTCGCGCCAAGCAACTGCTAGACCGCAAGGGAGTCAAGTACATCGAATACGCCATTGATGGGGATGAGGCGGCGCGAGCGGAGATGGCTAAGCGGGCCAACGGGCGCCGTTCGGTGCCCCAGATTTTCATCAACAACCAGCACATCGGCGGCTGCGACGACCTCTATGCCCTTGAGGCCCAGGGCAAGTTGGACCTGCTCCTGCAGCAAGCTCACTAGACCCGTCTCTTGCCGGCCTCGGCTGGCTAGCCGGTGCCGGGGTCTTCTCCTTTTTTGCTGCCAGGCCCAGATTAGCTACTGGCTTGCCGGAGGCGAGCACGGGCCTGTTTCAGCATGGCAATCAGGGTGTGGTGGGCATCTTCAGAATCTTTGAGAGGGTGATCAAAGGGAATGCGCAGGGTTCGTAGGGCCCCGTCTACCTCTACCTGCAGGTCCATCCCTTCTGAGTCAATGGCCTGCATGCGAGCCTGCGTCACCCCTTCCACTTGGCCGAAGACTTTGGCATAGAGCGCCAGGGCATCGGCGTGGTCTTCGTTCATGTGCTTGCAGATGCGCTCGCTAACCTGAGGGGTGAGAGGGTCGGCCATAGAGTTGCAAAAGGGATGTCCAGATTTTAGTCTAGCGGACTCTTGGCTCCAGCGGCAGTTAAAGGCAGGCCAGCTCCCCCGCGCCCAGCCACTTGTTTCTCCTAGAGCCAGTAGGATTGGTTGATACCCGGGCAGCGCCCAGATGGGGGTGGACATGCAGCTTTACGAGCGCGACTTCTATGCCTGGACCCAGGAGCAGGCGACGCTGCTACGAGCGGGCCGGCTGGAGCAGCTAGATACTGGGCATTTGGCGGAGGAAATCGAGGCCTTGGGCAGGCAAGAGCGCCGCGAATTGGTCAATCGCTTGGGGATCCTGCTGGGGCACCTCCTCAAATGGCAGTTCCAGCCCCAGCTTCGCGGCAAAAGTTGGCAAGCCACGATCATCGAACAGCGGCAGGATATCCAGGAGCTCATTGCGGAGAGCCCTAGCCTCAAAGCTTACCTAACTGAAGCGATGGAAAAGGCCTATCGAAAAGGACTGCTCCTGGTGGTGAGAGAAACGCCTCTTTCTCTGCAGGATCTGCCTGACCGGTGCCCCTACACTTTTGAGCAGGCGATGGATCCCAACTTTTACCCTGAAGAATAACTGCCAGATTGCGCCAGGAGTGAGTATGCAGCTTTACGAGCGCGACTTTTATGCCTGGACTCAGGAGCAGGCAGCGCTGCTGCGGGCAGGACAGTTGCAGCAGTTGGATACTGTCCATCTAGCAGAGGAAATCGAGGCTTTGGGCAGGCAAGAGCGCCGCGAATTGGTCAATCGCTTGGGGATCCTGCTGGGGCACCTCCTCAAATGGCAGTTCCAGCCCCAGCTTCGCGGCAAAAGTTGGCGGGCAACTATTAGCGAACAACGTCGCCAAATCCAGCGATTGCTCAAAGAGAGTCCCAGCCTCAAGCCTGAGCTTTTGGTAGCTCTGCCAGAGGCTTACCAAGACGGGATCCTGTTGGTGGTGAAAGAAACGCCGCTCTCGGAAGAGGAGCTGCCCTTTGAGTGTCCCTACACCCTTGAGCAGGTGCTAGATCTCGGCTTTTATCCGGGATCGGGATCGCTCAAGGGGCTTGGCTCGCCCTTGGAAATGCCGCCTCTTGCAACCTGAGAGCGAAAGCTGGGGCTCCAGCTCAACCTGGCCTCCAAAGGCTGCAACCAAAGCCTTGCTAGAGATGGCTCAGGCGTGATTTGAACACGCGACCCAGGGCTTATGAGTCCCCCGCTCTACCGCTGAGCTACTGAGCCGAGAAGACACTCAACTAGGATAGCATCTTTATGGCTGGAAAGTCTGCCCTGAAAGAGGATCCCCACAGGCATAACTTCCTCCACAGCTTGGGGTAACTTGTTCCAGCAAGCCACCTAGAACCGTGCTGTAATGAAGACGCCCTCTCCTCGGCCTCTCAAGGGATCCCTCTTCTGGTTGGCCCTATTGCTGCAGGTAAGCCTGGTTGCGCTGCTGCCGACACGGAAGGCACTTACCCTTGCCACGGGAACCCTCATCTACTTGCAAATTGCTCCTCGGGATCCCTACGACCCCTTGCGGGGCCGCTACGTAACCTTGAGCTATGCCGTTGCCCAACTTTCCACTCTGAAGAAACTGCCCGGCTGGTCCCCTGAGCTCCGTAAGCCAGGGATCCTCTACCTGCGCTTGGCCCCTCCTGCCGGGGATCCTGCTCAACCTTGGCAGGCCGTTGGCATCAGTCGCGACCGACCCAGGGATCTGCGGCCTGGGGAAGTTGTCCTGCAGGGTTGGTTCGATGGGTGGCAGCTCAGGTTTGGGATCGAAGAGTTTTTCCTTCCAGAAGCGCTGGGAGAGGTTCTGGAAGAAGCAATCCGCCACCGCCCAGAAACCCTGCGGGCAGAGGTGAAGGTGGATCCCTGGGGCAAAGCAGCTCTGGTGGGTCTTTGGGCGGGGGAACGGCGGTACTAAAGGCCGGCCTTGTTCTGCAGTGGGGGGAGGATCCCTTTTAGCCCTCTTTCTTTTTCCGCGAGCGACTTGAGCTTGTTTTCTTGACGCTGGCGGATGTCGTGGTTTTTTTAGACGATTTCTTCTTACTAGGAGGTGGTGCTGTAGGAGCTAGGAAAAATACCTCCTTCAGAGCATCCAACTTTTTGCCTCGCGTAATTCTGCATCCTAGCTTGGTTATGGGAGTTAGATCCTGCCACCAGCTCCTATCCGCCTCCGCAATTCGCGCGGCTGCAGTGGTTACATCAACTCCCTTAAGCGGAGTGCCGGGCTGCTCAGCCAGGTATCTCAGCGCAGCCAAGATAGTTTCCCTAGAAGCCTCAGTCAGATTGACCTTCGGAACCCTTTCTCTGGCGAGAACTTGGGCCTGCTCCACCTGCTCCGGAGCTGGGTCAACAATGATACACCAGAGCCTCTCCAGCCCTGCTTCTTGAGCAACTGCATAGACAAAATGGTTGCCAACGGCCTTGTACTGGTAGTCGCCAGCTTCAACCACTAGCAGCGGCACCCAGTTGCGCCCTCCTGTTGCCCTTAACTGAGCGGCTGCTGCAGTAACCAGGAAAGAGGGAGCAGAAAACCCCTCGGCAGGCATGATGCTCTCAAGGGGTAAGTTAACCAGCTTGCCGAGATCGGAGAACTCACTCATCGATAAAGTACTCGCCGGCGAGACTTTGGTAGTATTCTAAAATCCTTTTGTCCCTAAAAACAGCAGGAATTCGAGCGAAAGTGGCAGAAGATATCAGTGCATAGTCGGGTATAATGCATTTGTCTTCATTGCCCTTTTTAAGGAGCAGTCGGAAATACGGGGTTAAGTCCATATCTTTCTCTTGCTTAATAAGCTTTTGTATTTCTTCGTTTGCCAGTTTGATAGCGTTTTGATTTTTCGAGGAGACGCCATTAAAAAAGATAGGCAAAGCGATGGGGCCTCCGTCATGTCGTGATTTAACAGTTTCTGGAATGAATTTGGTAATTACTCTAACAGCATTATTTAAAGAAGACAGATCGTCAGGTCGGGTAGGTATCAAAATAACGTCGGCAGCAAAAAGCCCACTTTGGCTGAAGTAAAGCCACTGAGTTGGGCAGTCGATTAGGATGTAGTCATACTCACGACGAAGGGGGGCAAGCAGATCCCGAAGGCGCCTGGTTCCTTTCTGGATATAGGCTGCAGCGTCACTGTTGGTCAGTGTCTCCAGCTCAGGGTCTCTTGGGATGAGGTTGAAGACGGGAACTATTCCCTTAGGTGTCTTGAGCCTATATGTCTGAACAATCGTGTGGACGTCTATCCTGGGATCCTTTAAACACTGCGTTAGTGTAACTTTTCCAGGAGTAGCTCCCAAGCTTCTTGTCAAATCTCCTTGGGAATCAAAGTCAACAGCTAAGACTTTTTTCCCTTTATATGCTAATGCTCCTGCAAGGTTAATAACCGTTGTTGTTTTGCCCACACCGCCTTTATTGTTGTACACACATATGGTCAAAGCACGCTCGTAGTTTTCTATCTTGTTTCGTAAATCATGCACGATGTTCTCAATGTTATCCAGGTTGATAGCAAGGTTTGCTGTAACAGGGTGAACAACCTTCCCGTGCCTCCTCCAGAGCTGGATGTAATTTGCATTGGTGATTATTCCCCACTTTGCTGATTTGCTATGCTCTCCAAGCAAGTACCTTTTTATTTGATCTACTGCATCTCTATAGGCAGCGAATCCCTCACTAAGATTGACTGTCCTGGACTTAACTTCCAAGAGAAGGTATGGGTTTTTCCTAGAGTTGAAGAAGATGTCTGTATGTTGTGTGTTTTTTCTAGCCGCAAAGTCTACTTCTCCGCACCCTGTTTCAAACTCAGGCCTAATCTCCAGGTCTCCAAAGCCTAGCTCATGGAGCAAGGGGATAGCGAAATGTTGGACAATGACTTGCTCCTTGCCCTCGGTGGGGGATATCCTCTCAAGCTTCTCTCGGAGGGGGATAGCACTGGTCATAGACTGAAGGGATCCCAATGTGCCCCTCAGTCTAGCAGTTGCTTTGCCCTCTCCGCGAGTGCCTGGGCCGTTAGGCCGTTGTAGTCCATGAGTTCGGCAGGGGTGGCGGTGGTTTCGCCGCGTTTCCAGGCAAAAATATCGCGCGGGCCGGTGTAGCGCAACAACAGGGGCTCCAACATCAGGCTGGATCCGCCAGTCACGCCGATAAGGGCTTCGCCGGCAAACCAGGCGGCAAACTCCTGGTCAGACATGAACTCCCCATCGGGTTGGGCACAGGTGGACCAGGCTATATCGCTAGGGCGGTAGAGACGGCGAGGGTTGACTACCGAAACAATTTTGCTGCCGATCCCCTGGGCCTTGAGCTGGTCAGCCGCCGCAAAGACTGGCAGGAGGATCATATCCCCCACCACAGCAAAGACCACAGTGCGGGATCCAGGCAGTTCCTGGAGCACGGTGCAGCCCTGCTCCACGGCTTGGCGCGCTTGTTCCAGGGTGGTGCGGATGGGCAGGGGGGTTTTGCTGGCAAAGATCGGGATCCCTTTGTTGAAGGTCGATAGGGCCCACTCGTAGGCGACTTGGGCACAGTTGGCGTCGGGGGGAAAGAGGGGGAAGATGTTGCCGTTGCGCATCATGGCCGCTAGATAGGCCTCGATTTCCGGACGTTGGTGGGTCCAGCCGTTGCGTCCCTGTTCCAATGCTCCAGCCGTGAAGAGGGCAATAGCGGAAGGGGTGGGGCGGCGCAGCTCCGCCATCGCCTGGGTTACCGTCTGCCAGATGGGCAGTCCGTTGACGGCAAAGGATTCATAGGAGCACCAGAGAGAGCGCCCGCCGAAGAGCGCCAGGCCCCCCGTCAGGCCAGCGCAGGCATCTTCGCTAAGGGGTTCGTAAACCTGGCCCTGGGGCTGTTGGTTGTAGAGGGGATCCACCGTGGGGTGGATGACTTTCAGGCCCTGGTTGACATTGGCAAGGCCGGAGGCCTCGTTGCCGTCCGCGTTGGCCACCAGAAAGTCAGGGTCTTTCTGCCCTACCTGCACCACTAGAGCGCCAATGGCCGTGGTGGAGACTTGCTTATCGCCCAGGGGAAACTCCGTCAAGTTGAGGGATCCCAGCGGCGGCAGAGGCCGGATAGACTCAGTGACCACCACCTTGGCTGCCGGCCCCCCAGCAGCCCGCTCGCAGTTTTGTCGCACCAGGGCCCAAGCTGCCGGATGCAGCGCCCGCGCTTGCAGAGCAGCCACAATGTCGGGGTTATCCAAGGTATGGTGGGCGTAGAGGTTGTGGGATTTGGATCCCTTGGCGTGCACGCCCGCCCCTTTCAGTTGCTTGAGGATGAAAACCGTCAGGTGGCCGCTTAGAGCTGCCTGAATGGCCCGCTCCATTTCGGTCAGTACCCTCTGGGCAAAGGCCAAGCGGGCTTCCAGGGAAAAGAGAGTGCTGTCCACATAGGGGCCAGGCTGCTGGGCATCGTCGAATTCCTTAGCATCCACCAGCACCACTTCCTCGAAGCCGTTGCCCCGCCAGTACTCAACCATCTGGGCGTTGGTGAGGGTGGAGATCATGCTGTGGTGCTCTTGGCTGTAGCCATTCCAGACCAGCACCGGCAGGAAGTTGGTGCGCTGCGGGAAGGCGGTGTGAAAGTGGATCATGGAGCTCATCACGTAGGGCTCCCCCAGCCCCCCATCGCCGATGGTGACAGGAAAGAGGCGATCCGGGTAAAGCAAAGCAGCGGCCATGGCAAAGTGCTGCCCCTGCCCAAGGGGCCCTGCCGGCGCCAGCAAGCCAGGGATGTAGCCAGAGAGGTGCCCCAGCAGCCCTTCCCGTTCCCGAAAGCGAGCCTGCAAGTCAGAGACGGTGTGGATGCCCATCTCGGCCAGGGATCCATCCAAGAACATGGCGGCATAGAAGCCGGGGGCGTGGTGGCCCACTTCGGTGGGGATATTCTTCTGGCCCAAGTACACCAAAGCGGCGTAGGCCTCCGCCTGGCTGGCAAAGCCCCCTGGGTGGCCCGAGGCTTTGCTGGCCGTCATCTGCAGGGTGAGGTAGCGCAGCGCATCGGCATAGAGCAAAGTTTGGTAGGCAGCCATGGGACTGCCGGGATCCCGCAGCTTGCCTGTGGCAGCATCGACTGCAGGTTCCTGGCCTAGGCGATCAAATTCCGGCCAGGGATCCCCAAAGTATTGGATCCCTTGGCAAAAGGCAGGGATTTGGGCAATTGCCTCCTGAGCCAGCGTCATTGGCCAAGCCTCACTCTTTGTCGGGTTACTCCTCACTTTAAACCTGATAGGGCCTTTTGGATGTTGTAAACTACCCGCACTCATGCTGACGTATAAAGTACGGGCTCTTGGTAGCCCTGCAGTTGACAAGCCAACCACGGACCTCTGGGCTGGTTTGCGGCAGCCCCCAAGAGCGCAATCACAAACGACTCCGTCCCGCTGACGCCAGTGGAGATGCAGTGGTCCACCCACGCTTGAAAGCGCCTCTCCCTGCCAGACAGCCGTTGCAACGGTTGCCGGCACCTGCGCCGTGAACTGCATGTGCCCTGACTGGCTTTGTGTTGAAGAGGAGCCCTCAACCGGGAGTAGTGGTCTCTTACAGGACGCTATGGTATTGAGTTCATTGAGGTAGACGAGGTGTACACTTCCCAGGCAAGTTTCTTGGATAGGGATGAGCTACCTAACTACGGTGAAAGACCCGACCGGTGGCAAGCATCTGGGAAGTGGATAAAGCGGGGACTGTGCCAAACAGCCAAAGGGTGGTTAGTGAACGCTGATGCTAACGCTGCGGCTAACCTACTGAGAAAAGTAAGCAGAACTTTGGGGCTTTGCCTCGAGGGACTGTCTAAGGGCGGTTTGACAACACCTTTACAAGTCCGTTTGTGGGCTACTTAGGAATCTCCCGACTTCAGTCGAGGGAGGGTCAACTAGCTGTGCTCGGTGGCGGATTAGGAGCGGCAAAGCTGCTCCCTTCTGGAAAAGGGGAGTGTTCTGCGTGCATCTGAACGCAAAACTATCTGACTGCAAAACTTAGCCCCTTGCTGTGGGCATTGACCCTGGCAGCAAGCAGGAAGGGTGGACGGTTAAATCTGTAGCTCACATGTGCCTCGACATCCAAGTGGACACTGTGACTTGGATGAAGCTATGGATCCCTGAGGCAGCAGGTTTCATCAGAAGCGATTTGTAGGTAAGGGATGCCTCCTTGAGCCAAGGGCGGCCGGCCCGTTGCTGCTCAATCTAGCTATCGCTTGCTGAGTTTGAGGGCTGATCTGGAGCAGAAAGCACCTTTTATGCTGAATGAGCATTTTAAGATGACATAACTGCATAATAGGTAACAAACGGTAGCACACATTACCAAAGATCTGGAGGCGAAACCCCTATATTGGCCTGCGTGAAGGGCTTGAGCATGGCCGCGCCCTTGCCCGCTTGGCTGTTGGGATCCCTGCGGCACCCAAGCTTTGCAACCCAAGCAACAAAGTCCTCGACTTTCTCCACCGTCACTTTGCCCAGGAGGAGTAAACCAGCTTCAGATGAGAATCAGCAATGGATAACGTGCGTAGCCTCTGTCCCTACTGCGGGGTTGGTTGTGGCCTGGAAATTCTGGCTGGCGGCACAAGAATTCGTGGGGATCGGTCTCATCCCTCCAGTCAAGGCATGGTTTGTGTTAAGGGTGCCACCCTTCTCGAAACCCTTGATCACAACCGTGCCACCGTGCCTCTTTATCGCTCCAGCCTCCGCGATGATTTTCAGCCGATTAGCTGGGATCAAGCGCTGGATTTGATCGTGGAGCGCATTCGCCAGAGTCGCCCCGAGCGAATTGCGATCTATGGTTCAGGGCAGTTGCATACTGAAGATTATTACGTTGCTCAAAAGCTACTCAAGGGCTGCCTGGGCAGTAATAACTTTGACAGCAACTCGCGCCTTTGCATGTCCTCTGCCGTGGAGGGCTACTGCCAAAGCTTGGGTTCAGATGGCCCTCCCTGTAGCTACTCTGACCTCGATAGCTGTGAGCTTGCCTTTTTGATCGGCACTAACACCGCTGAGTGCCACCCAATTTTGTTCAATCGCCTACGCAAGCGCCACAAGAGCGACCCGAGTTTGAAGGTGGTGGTTGTGGATCCCCGCCGTACCGAGACGGCTGAGGGTGCAGATCTATATCTTGGGATTGCTCCAGGCAGCGACATTGATTTGCTCAATGGTATTGCCCATCTACTCATTCAGTGGGGGGCCATCAACCACGACTTCATTGCCCAACACACCGAAGGCTTTGAGACCTATGCAGCTCTGGTGGCCGAGTACACTCCTGCGCGTGTGGCTAGTCGCTGCGGCATAGAAATTGAGGATGTAATTGCCGTCGCTCGACTCTGGCAGCACTCCCGGAAAACCCTTTCCATGTGGTCAATGGGGCTTAACCAGTCCAGCGAAGGTACTGCCAAGGTTACAAGTCTTATCAATCTCCATTTGCTCACTGGCCAAATAGGCTTTGCGGGGGCAGGGCCGTTCTCGCTGACGGGGCAGCCTAACGCCATGGGCGGCCGAGAGGCGGGTGGCTTGGCCCACCTCTTGCCCGGCTATCGCAAGGTTACGAACCCGGAAGATCGCGCTGCTGTGGAGCAGTATTGGCAGCTTGGCCC
This sequence comes from Synechococcus sp. H70.2, assembly GCF_047462275.1. NCBI lineage: Bacteria > Bacillati > Cyanobacteriota > Cyanophyceae > Synechococcales > Synechococcaceae > Synechococcus > Synechococcus sp. H70.2. Next base: position 154,397 of record NZ_JANSIU010000006.1, on the reverse strand, counting down.
AATCAATCCTGAGCCTGGCCTCGATGCTCTCGGGATGATTCGCGCTCTGGAGGCTGACGCCCTGGATGTTTTCTGGATTGCCGCCACCAACCCGCTGGTGAGCTTGCCCGACCTGCACCGGGTAGCAGCAGCGCTCTCGCGATCGCCTTTCACGATTGTCCAAGATGCCTACTTTCCTACCGAAACCACTGCCTACGCGCATCTGGTGCTGCCTGCTGCTCAGTGGGGTGAAAAAACGGGCACCATGACCAACTCCGAGCGCCGCGTTACCCTCTGTCCGGCGTGGCGCCATCCCCCCGGTGAAGCACGGGCTGATTGGGAAATTTGGGCGGAAGTAGGCCGCCGTCTGGGCTTTGCCAAGGCGTTTAGCTTTGCCGATAGCGCAGCAGTTTTTGCCGAATATGTCGGTCTTACTGCTGGGCGTCCCTGTGATCTTTCTGGCCTCAGTCATGAGCTCCTGCACCAAGGCCCCCAACAGTGGCCTTATCCCCGTACTGGACCAATCGAGACCCGCAACCTCTATACCAATCACCACTTTCCAACGCCTACAGGTCGCGCTCGTTTCATCGCCAGTCATTCACACGGCCTTGCCGAACCACCGGATCCCGACTATCCCTATGTCCTCACTACAGGACGCCTCTATGGCCATTGGCACACCCAAACCCGTACTGGCCATGTAGCCAAAATTCGAGCAATGCACCCCCAGCCTTTTCTCGAGATTCACCCCCGTGATGCTGACAGGTTAGGGCTCACCGAGGGCGACTGGGTAAGGGTTGAATCACGGCGAGGCAAGGCTACCCTTCCGGTTAAAATAACCCGGGCGATCAGCCCCGGCACGGTATTTATGCCGATGCATTGGGGACCATTGTGGGGTGAAGATGCCGCCTGCAATGCCCTCACTCACTCGGTTGCCTGCCCTAGCTCGAAGCAACCTGAACTTAAAGCCTGTGCCGTCAGACTTCGTCGCATCGAACCCCTGTCAATCTAAGCCCACTTTATGTCTTGGGTAACGCGATGATCTTTCAGTTCGAGCAAGACTTTGCCGATAGCCTCCGCTGCATCCCTATGGTTGTGCGCTTGAAGCTGGATCAGTGTGGCATCAAACTCAAACTACATCAGTGGCTGCGTTTTAGTCGTCAGCAGCGCCAAAGCTTGATTGACCGACCAACTGATACTGCTGCCGACCGTGCTGCCTACCGCGAGTACCTGATTCACCTTATTGAAAATGTCTGCCAAGAACAAGCTAGTGAGCTGCCTGTTGATCCAAAACCGGCTTGGGAAGATGCCACCGCAATCCCTGCCAGCGTCCTTGAGCAAGCAGCAGCCAGGGGGGTTGTGCTGACCCTTGAGCTGTGGCAAAAGCTAACGCCCTTGCAGCGCTTTGCCCTCATTAAGCTTAGTTGCTCCAAGCACGAAAACCGTAACTTTGTACCTGCCTTTCAGGAATTCTCCTCACCCTGGAGCCAAGATAAGCGCTGCTAGGGTAGGTGCAGCTCATACTCGGACACTCCATTCGTTGGCCTTACTTTCAGCGCTTATGATCAGCGTCCAAGAAGCTGAAGCCGTTATCAAAGCCCAGTGGCTGCCACCTAGAACCGAGTCGATCCCAATCGCGAAGTGCGCAGGCCGGGTTCTTGCTGAGCCGATCTATGCCGATCGTGACTACCCGCCGATTAACCGCGTCATGGTGGACGGCATTGCCATTAACTACGCTGCCTATGCCGCTGGGCAGCGCCGCTTTAGGGTTGCGGGCATGGCTGCCGCTGGGGTAAGCGCTGCCACGCTGGCCGACCCGCAGCAGTGCTTCGAAGTGATGACCGGCTGTCCCCTGCCGCTGGGTAGCGATCTTGTCGTCCCCTACGAGCAGATTCGTATCGAGCAGGGAGTCGCTACCATCACCTATGAAGTTGAGCGCAGCAGAGGTGATTTTATTCATCGACAAGGCAGCGACTGCATCGCAGGGGCACTCGTTCTCCACCCCGGCATTACCCTCAAGAGCGTTCATATCGGCATTCTAGCCTCCTTCGGCTACAGCCATGTCCAAGTCGAAGCAGCTCCCCGCATCAAACTTGTAGCCACAGGTGATGAATTGGTCTCCATCGAGCAAACTCCCACACCCTATCAACTGCGATGCTCCAACGCTTACGCCCTCAGAGCTGCTCTCCTCGCCTACGGTTACACCGAGGTCGAGATTGACCACATCCCCGATGAGCCGGCTAGCATTATCGCCCACTACCAAACTAACACCCAAAGCTATGACCTCTTGATTTACACCGGCGGTATCTCGAAGGGAAAACGCGACTACTTACCTCGAATTTGGCAACATTGTGGCGTTACTGCCTATATTCACGGTGTCGCCCAAAAACCGGGCAAGCCGATGTGGTTTGGCATTGATCATCAAGCTAACACCATTGTCTGGGGGCTACCAGGCAATCCTGTCTCAGCTCTTGTGTGTCTGCATCGCTATCTGCTGAACCGCACCGTTTATTCCGGCTATCTGGGTGAGACCATTACCTTTGAGCCTAATCTCACTTTTTTTGTACCTGCCAAGCTTGGTAGCAACCAAGCCCTCACACTAATCATGCCTCAGAGCTCTGGCGACTTTGTTGCTCTGGCAACCAGCGATGGCTTTGTAGAGCTCCCCCAAGATCAAGTGGTCTTTAAGGCTGGCGAAGTCTTTTTATTCTATCCCTGGTACTAGGATGCAACTAGTTGATCAATGGAACCGCCGCATTCGCAAGCTGAGGGTCTCCCTGACCGATCAATGCAACCTGCGCTGTCGCTACTGTATGCCCCTGTATCCTGAGTTCATGGACAAAAGCAGCTATCTAAGTCCGCAGCAATACAAAGACATTATCGGTGAGCTGCTGGACTATGGCATCGAGGAAGTTCGTATCACAGGTGGCGAACCCCTGGTTCGGCGCGAGTTTGCCGAAATCATGCAGGGGCTTGCTGAGCTGAAAATTCCCTCCCTCAGCCTCACGACTAATGGACTGCTGTTGCACCTCTACTGGGATGTCCTTAAAGCTGCCAATGTTCATAATCTGAACATCAGTCTCGACAGCCTTCAGCCTGCTACTGAAGCCTGGATCACACACCGAGACTGCCTTGCCGATATTCTTCGTAATATCCGGGAGGGTATTTCTCAGGGGTTTAGCATCAAGCTCAACACAGTTCTGATGCGCGGCGTCAACGATCATGAGCTGTTTGATTTTGTTGAATTTGCTCGCGAGACAGGTGTGACAGTTCGCTTTTTGGAGCTGATGCGGATTGGCTATGCCAACCATATTTATGATGAGCGCTACATTTCAGCACAAGAGTGTATTGCTCGCCTAAAGGAACGCTATACCCTAACCCAGCTGCCGACGGTACCCGATTCTACAGCATTCTACTTCACAGTCGATGGGGCTGCCAAAATCGGATTTATTGCCTCCGAGTCGCAACCTTTCTGCAGCACCTGCTCGCGCTGGCGCTTGACCGCCGATGGACGTCTTTTTGCTTGCCTATTTACCGAAAACGGCTTGCCAATCCGTGATGTGACACCAGAACAACGCCGACAGATTTATCAACAGCTTTTAGGGATGAAGCCAATGCGCAGGATCGAGCAGGTTTTACATCCGATGTACAGTTTAGGGGGCTAGATCTATGGGTGAGGCTGATCGTGTATGGGCGCATCTTGATGCTCAGGGCCAACCGCAGATGGTGGATGTCAGTAACAAATCTGCATCTTTGCGAGTAGCGACAGCTCAAGCAATAGTTCAATTGCCGCCTGCTTTGAGTACATATATTGTTGGTCAAGATATTTACCTTGAGAAAGGAGTGGTGTTTCAGACAGCAGTTATCGCGGGTACTATGGCTGTTAAAAAGACTGAGCAACTGATCCCCTTTTGTCACCAGATTCCCGTCGAGAGCTGCACCTTTGATATCAAAATTGATGATCGTTTGCTTGTAACTATTCACTGCACTGTCAAAACTAGCGCCAAAACAGGCGTTGAAATGGAGGCCCTCTGTGGTGCTTCGGTAGCGGCGCTGACGATCTACGACATGTGCAAGTCGGTGTCACCCCACATCTGTATTCGAGACACCCGCCTAGTGACCAAGTCCGGCGGCAAAAACGCCCTCCTGGAGCGTCCTCTCTACGGTCTGGTACTCACAGGGGGTCAGAGCAAGCGCATGGGCCGGGATAAGGCTCTGCTGAACCACACTGGCAAACCCTATGCTGCCTATCTCTATGAATTGCTACAACCCTACTGCCAGCGAGTTTATCTATCAGCGCGTGCCGGTCAGTGGTTGGGTACGCCACTGGAGTTGCTGCCCACGCTGCCGGATCAAGTAGAAAGCGTTGGCCCAATCAGTGGTCTGCTGACTGCCCTGAACACCCATCCCGAAGCTAACTGGTTAGTTGTTGCTTGCGATCTCCTCAATCTGCAAGCAAAGACAATCCAAAAGCTAATGGAGCACTATCAAGCTGAAACGGTGGTGACCTGTTATGCTAACCCCAAACTTGGCTTTCCAGAGGCTCTCTGTGCAATCTATACTCCTCAGGCTGCAGCAGTGCTGAGGGCTGCCTATGCAGCCGGGGTATACTGCCCTGTTAAAGTCCTTGGCAGCCAACCCTGTACCCTAGTCACTCCTGACTGTGAGGCCGAACTGATGAACGTCAATACCCCAGAGGAGTATGCTGCCTTTGAACGTCTTTTAAGCCCAAGGTAATCGAAACTATGACAACTCAGTCCATCCTGACCAAAACTGTAACTATCCAGTATGTGGCGATGCTGAGGGAGCAGGCTCAACGAAGTAGAGAAGTGCTCCAAACCAATGCATCAAGCTACCTGGAGTTGTATCAGCAGGTGAAGGCAAAGTATGGCTTCCCACTGGCAGCGAAAGATATTAAAGTTGCTGTCAATCACGAATTTTGTGACCTAACTAGTCCGGTTGACGACCACGCCTTCGTAATTTTTATTCCGCCAGTCTGTGGAGGTTAGATGCTGCGGTTTTTGATTAGTGACACTGCTATCCAAACAATCGAGCTCAGCCGCTTACTTGCCGATAGCACAGCGGGTGCCCTCGTAACCTTCGAGGGTTGGGTACGCAATCACAACAGGGGAAGGACTGTTCTCAGCTTAGAGTACGAAGTTTATGAAATCCTCGCCGAGAAGGAGGGCGAAAGGATCCTCCGGGAGGCCTGCTCTAAGTTCAATCTCTGTGGCGCTATCGCCTGTCACCGTCAGGGCCATCTTGCGATTGGCGACATCGCAGTGTGGGTTGGTACTACCGCTGTCCATCGAGCTGCTGCCTTTGCTGGAACACGCTACATCATCAATGCCATCAAGCATCGGCTGCCAATCTGGAAAAAAGAGTACTATCGTGAAGAGGAACCGCAGTGGGTTTTGTGCCAAAAAACACCCTCGCTATTCGAACAATCATTTGATGAATAATTTCTAGGCTTTCTAGGCTGGCGTTAGAGAGTGTCATTGTTTGAACCAAGAGCAGTGTGGGGATCTCTAGCATGGACTTGGCCAAGCGGTGGTTCTTCACCTGCAAATCCTCATACGCCACGACGTTGTTCGACAAAGCGCTCTGCACCGCCAGAGGCGAGCACCACGTACCGGGCCAGCTTCATAGCCCAGTCTCTACGCTGGCGCTGGACTTTCAGGTGTACCTTGCCCAACCTCTTTCTCCATTTCTGGTAGAAGTTCCGCTCAGCTCCCTTGACGAATATCCTGCTCAACTTGCGTTGATGTCTTTTCAGCCGCTTATCGCTCCGGCGCAAAAACTTGGGACAATCTACCGTGTTCCCCTTGCGGTCGGTGTAGAAGTGGTGCAGCCCCAGATCGAGACCCACCACCTGGCCGGTGTACTTGCCCTGGGCCCAGCGCTCTCTGTCCAGGCAGAACTGGGCGTAGTATCCATCCGCTCTGCGCACCACCCGCACCCAGTTGATCTTGGAGCCGAGGATAAGCTGTCTGGCTTTGCCGTTGCAGTACAAGGCAAAGGTACCTGCCTGGTTGCCGTCGGTGAAGGTGATGGCCATCCCGTCAGGTGAAAGTTTCCACCCCGACTGCTTGTATTCAAAGGATACGAATGGCCTCATTCAGAGCTTGGTACTGCTCTGGTGTTCCGTTGAGTAGCTTGGCTTCCCTAGCTAGCATGCAACATCACATGCTCGAGCGGATAAGAAAAACAGCGCTTCATCCCCATAGCTAAAGCTAGGGGCCTTCGCGCATCACTTTCCGGGCAAATGAAAGGGATAGCCGGGAGCCATCCTGGGGCAGAGGTTCGGTCTCAATGGGCTGTCCCCACCATTACCTACAATATCTAGTGTCTCAAACCCTTTAGCTGCCTATTTTCCCCCAATATACAGGTGAAAATTTGCTGGCTATCGACCAGCTTCCCTTGTCCTTTACCTTGGAGATACTTGAAGGAGGAGATCTGTGCCCCTTTTTGGAAAGCTGTGGTACATTCGAGGGAGGGCAGAGCTAAGCCTTTTCTCATCTTGGTTGGCTGAGGCTCTCGGGTTTTGTTTGCTCCAGTCTGAGAGTTGTGGGGGATTGCTATTTTCTAGAGGATTTGCGATGATTGGTTAGCTGTTGTTGAGCATTACTTCTAATTGCTTCTTGGCTGTTGTCAATCCGCTTGCTCCTCAAGACCAACTGCCCCATGACAGACACTCGTCCTTGGGCCCCCTGTATCGTAGATAACGGAATTTTGGTTAACAAGCGTGACATTTACCGTCTTTTGTCGGATTTGGGGCGGGTTCGCTACTTCGATATTGTCGAGGGTCAGGTGCAAAGGCAGGGGGAGGGCTATGTGATGGAGGTATTTCAGGATGCAACCGCAGCTACCTTGGTGGCCAACCGCAGCCTTTACCTAAACCTCAACAGCTTTGACTACGCCTGCTTACGCGATCCCTCCCCCGCGGAGCTAGCAGAGGGGGACACGGAACGGCCCAGCGTGGTCATTGACTTGGTTCGGGAGAACCGCATCTTGCGTTTGGTGCCTCTGTCGGATCCGCTGTCGGATCCCGCGCAACTGTGGGCGGATACTCGCGCGTTGCAGGCGGCAATGGCAGACGCCTTGGCAGCAAGCTGGAGGCTGGAAGAGGAGGGCGGCTCTTTCGAGCTTGATTGAGGGTAATGACTGGCTGAGCTCTGCGGACGGGAGAGATCTCAAGAGGAGGCAGACTCCAACAGGGCAAAGGTGAGCGCTCTGGGGGGCTGCCTTTGCAAACTCGTGGCTGGCTTGTCAATTGCAGGGCTACTCAAGAGCCCCGGCTACTGCTTTGCGGAAGCAAGCTGCAGCTGGGGGGTGGTTCACAGGGCTTGCGAAGCAGCCCTCAGGAGCTCGGGGGACTGGCGTACTGTTTCGAAGAAGTAGTGGACATTAGCTTCAGGGGTGGCTGGGTGAACCCCGTGTCCCAGGTTCATGATGTGCCCCCGGGGTCCCGCCTTCTGAATCACCTCCAGGGTGCGTTGGCGGATCAACTCCGGCGATCCCAGCAACACCATCGGATCGAGGTTGCCCTGGACAGCCAGGGATCCTAGGCGAGCCCTGGCTTCTGCCATGTCGCTCATCCAATCGAGGCTAAACACATCGATACCAGCTTTACCCACCCGCTCTAGCAAACCAGCGCTGCCGTTGATGTAGAGGATCAGCGGCACGTGGGGATACCGAGCCTTGACCTGCTCCACCACTTGCTTTTGGTAGGGCAAAGCCCAGGTTTCGTAGTCGCTGGGGCTGAGCTGCCCGGCCCAGGTATCAAACAACTGCACCACCTGGGCGCCACTCTCAATTTGGTAGATCACGTAGCGGGCAATGCTATTGGCCAGCTTGCTCAGCAGCTGGTGCAGAAGCTGAGGCTGGGTGAAAGCCAAGCTCTTAATGTAGGCATAGTCTTTGGAGCTACGCCCCTCGACAGCGTAGCAGGCCAAGGTCCAAGGTAAGCCAACAAAGCCCAGCAGGGTTGCCTTCCCTTCCACCTCACGGCGCAAGGTAGTGAGGATAGTTTTGATAAAGGGCAAGCTTTCTTCTGGCTCTAGGGGTCGGATTTGCTCAATTTGGGCCTGGGAGCGAATTGGCGGGTCGATAATCGGCCCCTGGTTCTCCACCAGCTCAAAGGCAATGCCCATGCCCTCGAGGGGAGTGAGGATGTCGCTAAACAGGATCACGCCGTCGGGGGCAAAGGCGCGAAAGGGTTGCAAGGAGATCTCGATGGCCAGCTCCGGGATCTCACAGCGCTGCTTGAAGGTGTACTTGCTCTGCAGCTCGCGGTAGGCTGCCATGTAGCGGCCCGCCTGGCGCATCATCCAAACTGGCGGGCGATCCACCTCTTCCCCGCGGGCTGCCCGCAGTAGGCGATTGCCATCGCCGTTGGTAGCAGGAGAAGCGCTAAGGTAGGCAGGTGAGTGGGACATGAAAGACCAAGCAGGTGAAGATCCTTAGTGAATCCTGACATCGAGATGACAAACAGCGCAAGCTCATCCTCCAGAGATCCCGGCACTTTCCTCCCTAGCTATCCTCGCCATAAGCCCCAGTAAGCTTTTGCAGCTTGGAGGGGCTAGAGCGTGGATCCCGAGTTCGAGCAACATGCGATAATGTCAGCTGCCCGCCAGGGATCCCGCTGTTGCTGAGTTAAGAGGAAATCTCCCTTGGTTGCCCAAACCTTCGACCTAGAAACCTATCTAAGCCAGCGGCAGCAACAGGTGGAGGAGGCGCTTTCAGCTGCAGTTAGGCCGGCATACCCAGAACGCATCTATGAGGCAATGCGCTACAGCCTCTTGGCAGGAGGGAAGCGCCTTAGGCCCATCCTCTGCCTGGCAGCCTGTGAGTTGGCCGGTGGCTCTGTGGAGCAGGCTATGCCCACTGCCTGCGCCCTGGAGATGATCCACACCATGTCGTTGATCCACGACGACCTGCCGGCAATGGACAACGACGATTTTCGCCGCGGCAAACCCACCAATCACAAGGTGTTTGGCGAGGATATTGCCATTTTGGCGGGCGATGCCCTGCTGGCCTATGCCTTTGAGCATATTGCTAGCCAAACGCGAGGGGTGCCGCCGCAGCGAGTGCTGGAGGTAATTGCCCGCATTGGCCATGCGGCTGCGGCAACTGGCTTGGTGGGAGGCCAGGTGGTGGATCTGGAGTCGGAGGGCAAGGTCATTTCCCTGGAGACCTTGGAATACATCCACCGCCACAAAACTGGCGCTCTCCTGGAAGCGGCGGTGGTCTCGGGAGGGATCCTCGCAGGGGCCGATGAGGAGCTGCTGGCCCGCCTCGGCCACTACGCCCAGGATATCGGCCTGGCTTTCCAGATCGTGGACGACATTTTGGATATTACCGCCACCAGCGAGCAATTGGGCAAAACGGCAGGTAAGGATCAAGCTGCCGCCAAAGCTACCTATCCCAGCTTGTTGGGCCTAGAAGCTTCCCGGCAGAAGGCCGAGGAGCTGATCCAATCGGCTAAGGAGGCGCTGCGTCCCTACGGATCCCAAGCTGAACCGCTGTTGGCCCTGGCCGATTTCATCACTCGCCGCCAGCATTAGAGGGATCCCTCCTGCCCCCCGTGGAGACCTTGCTCCTGTTCCTGCGCCGGAGAGCCCTATGCTGCAACAGTTGATGGCTAATCACGTTCTCTGGGTTGCTCTGCTGGCCAGTGTGTTAGCCCAGGCCATCAAGCTAGTCCTAGCTTATGTGCGCTCGGGCAAGCTCAACCTGCGGGTCTTGGTGGAGACGGGGGGGATGCCCAGCTCCCATGCGGCGCTGGTGACCGCTTTGGCCGTGGGAGTGGGGCTGGAGGAAGGTTGGGATAGCCTCCTGTTTGCGGCAACAGTGGTCTTTGCTTTGGTAGTGATGTACGATGCTGCTGGGATCCGCCAGGCCGCTGGCAAGCAGGCGCGGGTGTTGAACCGCCTTCTGGAAGAATGGCTGGAAGAAAAGGGCGCCGATCGCTTCCAGGAGCCCTACTTGAGGGAGTTGCTGGGCCATACGCCCCTCCAGGTTCTTGCCGGGGCAGCCCTGGGGGCAGCTTGTATCACGTTGTCTTTTGCCCTGGGAATCAACTGAACGCACTTGAGGCATGCTAGAGCAGGAGCATCACGGGTGGTCATGGCCTCCAGTTCTCAACCGCGTCCTCTCCAGCGCTGCCCTTCCTGCGGTAAGCCAATCCCGGCCTATCGGTACAAGTCTCCCTACTGTGACCACTGCGGTTGGCGAGCTGGGGCAAAGCCGATCCCTCAAAAGAGGGGAGCGAAAGCTCAGGGGAGTAGGATTCAGCAACAGCTGCAGCGCCTTAACCTGCCCCCTCTGCTGCAGCCACTTTTGAAGTTCGACTTTTACCTCTACCTAGGCTGGGGGATTAGCCCTCTGTTTCCCCTACTGGTGGATCGACCGCTGCTGGCTGAGTCGAGCTATCTGTTGGCCATCCCGCTAGTAGTAAGCTGGGGACTGCTGTATTTGGCGGTGCGCAATCAGCCGCTGCCTCAGGATCTGCGGCTGCCGCGTCTAATGGTGGATGTGGCGTTTATCCTGCTGCCTTTCTTTCAGAAGATTAACGTCTCCCAAGGTTCCAACCGACCCTACTGGAATGCCTTGCTTATCTGGGTTATCGGGATCCTGCTGGTTGCCGCTTTGCGGTTGTGGAGCTTTAGCCTGCTCCTGACAGCCTTGCTGTTGCTGTTGACCAGCTTCTGCACGCTGCTGTTCTAAAAACCTCCCTCTTGCTGGGGGCCCTCTGGATTGCCCAAGAAGCCTATCCCCTTGGGGAGGAGGGGGCTACCCCCTGACTTGGCTAGACAAATAGGGATCCAAACCCGTCGACTCGGTAGGATAGAGTGGGATCCCGCTAGTAACAGCTTGTGGGGCCTATTCAACATTGCGGGCGGGGGTGCAGCGCCGTGACACTGACTTGGCAAACAGACGGAGAGACTTGGTTGCTTCTGCCTCCCCAACCCCGCGCCGTGATCCACTTTCTGGGCGGAGCGTTTGTGGGATCCGCCCCGCAATTTTTCTACAGCCGTCTGTTGGAAGAATTGGCCCGCATGGGCATGGCCGTTGTGGCTACCGCCTACCCCACCGACATTGATCATGCCCAAATTGCTTTCAAGGCAGCCCAATCTTTCCATAGAAGCCTGCAGAGCAAAGGTTTGATGGGGTTGCCCCTCTTTGGCTTGGGCCACAGCCTTGGCGGTAAGCTGCAGATCCTTTCCTGCCTAGCCCTTCCTTCTTTGGGATCCCAGCGGCGCGGCAATATTTTTTTGGCCTACAGCAATGCTGGGCTAGCGCGGGCACTGCCAGTGTTGCAGGCCTTGGCCCAGGCGTGGCCCCAACAACAACTCAGCGATCTGTGGCGGATGTGGATGGGATCCTCGTCGCCACCCGTGAATTTGTGGCTAGAGTTTGAGCCTTCTCCAGCAGAGACCAATCGCCTCGTTGAAGAGGAATACCCAGTTAGGAACAACCTGCTTGTTGAGTTTCAGCGGGATGATATCGATGATATTCCGCTGCTCTACCAACAGCTTTCTCGCAAGTACGGAGAGCACACCGAATGGCAGTGTCTCGAGGGGGATCACCTAACTCCACTGGGCTTTAGCTATCCTTTCCCAGTTGGGCAAGAGTTCAGCCCTATCGACGCTTTCACACAGTTGCTCTACCAAAACTTGCTTGCCCCCAACTATCTCATGATCCAGCGTATTAAAGCCTGGTTGTTAGCCCAACTGGCCTATTCGAGCCAGCTGAGATCCGAGAGGAGATCTTGAACATAGGAGGAAGAAGAGTGGGCTTGCAGAGGAAACAACAGGCGTAGGATATCGCTCATCAGGAAGTAACAGGTCAAGACGCCGCCAGCAGCCATGGCTACCAAGGTTCCCGCCAGCATGCGCGAGAACTCCTGGCGCTGGAAAGCTTGCTCCATCAGACGCAGCGCCCAAAATCCCAGCAGGATAACGATGGCAAGGATAATCAACATATCGTAATCTGCGCTGCAATTTAGTGTAACAACACTGCTGCTGACGTGTCATTGGCAAAGAGACGCTGAAGTTGCCTTTCTGGGAGAGAAGGTCGGACAACAGGCGGTTGGGCTGCTGCTTGGGCTAGCTAGTCCCTTGGCGACTGCCCGACTAGGGCTCCCTTACACTGGATCCAGCCTCAAGGGTTTGGATATGGCACGGCAAAGGCGTAGCTCCCTAGCTCTCCAGCGTTCTCTTCAGGCCTCCCTGAAGCGGCGCAGCCAAGCGCTTAGTTGCCGCAGCAAGCTTATTTACCGCAACACCCGTTTGCTCTACCAGCGCAACCTGCTCCTCTACCTGCGCAATTTGCTGGTGCAATATCGGGCCAGTCTTCTCTATCTCCGAGCTAGGCCAGTAAGCCGAATTCCCCGGAGTCGCTAAAACAACTGTCTCAGCGGGTAGAGGGGGAGGGGGCAAGCTTTCCGCTAATGAGCCAGTTGTCTCCCAAGGTCTGCAGTTGCGGCTCCAGCAGTTGCCAGCTCTGGTTGACGTCAGGGATCCCTTCGCCTGCTACCGGGGTTGGTGCGTTGGCCCCCCCCAGGAGCTTGGGAGCAATGAAGGCAGCCACCTTCTGGATGGCTCCATCCTTGAGGGCAGCCCAGGCCAGGGTGCCGCCGCATTCCCAGAGGGCGCTCAGACAGCCTCGCTCAAAGAGAACCTGCGCTGCTCGAGCCGGGGTTACTTGATCCAGGTGCAGCAGCTCCACCCCTTGCTGGGCCAGGGATCGCCAGAGGGGATGGGTCTCGGTGGCTTCTGTCATCACCAAAGTTGGCGCCTCCTCCACCTGCCAGAGGTGGGCCACGGGGGGTAGGTTTAGGGAGCGGCTGAGAACCACCCGCAGGGGCTGGGATCCCTGAAAATCCGGCAGGCGGCAGGTCAGGCGGGGGTTGTCGTGCCAGACGGTTTTGGATCCCACGATGACCGCGTCGTGCCAGGCCCGCTGGCGGTGAACCCACTCTCGCGCCAGGGGGTTGCTAATCCACTGGCTGTGGCCGGTGACGGCAGCGCTCTTGCCGTCTAGGGTCATGGCGTATTTGAGCAGGCCAAAGCACTGCTTCCGCACAATGGCAAAGGCAAAGCCCTCGTTGAGCTCTTGGCACTCCCGCTCCAGCACTCCCACGGTTACCTCGACCCCGGCCTCCTGCAGGCGGCGGATCCCTTTGCCGGCCACCAGTGGGTTGGGATCCTGCATCCCCACCACCACCCGCCGGATCCCGGCAGCCAGGATGGCCTCAGTACAGGGAGGGGTGCGCCCGTAGTGGTTGCAGGGCTCTAAGTTGACGTAGAGGGTAGCGCCCTTGGCCAGGGATCCCGCCTGCTGCAAGGCCAACACCTCGGCGTGGGGCTGGCCGGCTCCCGGATGAACGCCTTCCCCCACCACCTGATCCCCCCCGACAATAACGCAAGCTACCCGCGGGTTAGGGGAGGGGCGCTGTGGTGTGGAGCGAGCCAAAAAGAGGCAGCGTTCCATCCACTGCCGGTCACACTCGAGGGGCATGGAAGGAGGCCTGGGCCTGCACCGTTTAGGCCAGCATTGCAACAACCCGTGCCTCGAATTCTATCGGCTTCTTGGCCCAGGGATCTATCTCGCCGGCGGCACCTCCCAGCGGGGAGGCTTTGGTAAGCTGGTTACGGCTTTGGCAGCAGGGATCCCATGGACAGCCTCCAACTCTGGCAGCGCTACTGCGATTGGCTTTACTACCACCCCGAGCTGGAAATTTTTGTGGATATCAGCCGCATCCGCTTTACCCCTGCCCAAGTGGAGGCGCTGCGGCCTCTCTTTGCCCAGGCCTTTGCTCAGATGCAGGCTCTAGAAGCCGGGGCCATCGCTAACCCCGACGAAGGCCGCCAGGTGGGCCACTACTGGCTGCGGGCGCCGCAGCTGGCCCCCACGCCGGAGATCCGGCAGGCAATTCAGGAGTGTATTGAACAGGTGGAGACCTTTGCAGAAAAGATCCACCGCGGCACAATCCCGGCTAGTGGGGGAGGATGTTTCACTGAGCTGCTCTGGATTGGCATTGGCGGATCGGCCCTGGGGCCGCAGTTTGTGGCCGAGGCCCTGGCTCCGCTGCAGCCGCCCTTGAACATCCACTTCATCGACAACACGGATCCCGACGGGTTTGATCGCGTGCTGGGGCGGCTAGCGGACAAACTGGGACAAACCCTAGTAATTGTTGCCTCCAAGTCCGGCAGCACACCTGAGTCGCGCAATGGCTTGGTGGAGGTGGCGCTGGCCTATCAGAGGGGGGGGATCCCCTTTCCTGCTCATGCGGTGGCCATTACTGGCCCTGGCAGCCAATTGGAGCAGCAGGCACGGCAGGAGGGGTGGCTGGCAATTTTTCCCATCTTCGACTGGGTGGGGGGGCGCACGTCAGCAACCTCGGCGGTAGGCCTGTTGCCGGCGGCGCTGCAGGGGATCGATATCCGGGCTTTGCTGGCCGGGGCCGCCACCATGGACGAGGCCACCCGCGTACCCCATCTGGAGCGCAACCCCGCTGCCCTCTTGGCCATGGCCTGGTACATCGTCGGCGAGGGGCGGGGGCGCAAGGATATGGTGGTTTTACCCTACAAAGACCGCCTGGCGCTGTTTAGCCGCTACCTACAGCAGTTGGTGATGGAATCCCTGGGCAAGTCCCACGACCTAAAGGGCAACCTGGTGGAGCAGGGCTTAACCGTCTACGGCAACAAGGGCACCACGGATCAGCACGCCTACGTGCAGCAGCTGCGGGATGGTCTCAACAACTTCTTTGTGACCTTCATCGAGGTGCTCCAGGATCGCGAGCCCGGGATCCCTTCCCCCTTTGTAGAGCCCGAGGTAACCAGTGGCGACTACCTAGACGGCCTGCTGCAGGGCACCCGCCAAGCCCTCTACGAAAACGGGCGCGACTCCATTACCGTAACCCTGCCGCGGGTGGATGCCCGCTCCGTGGGAGCCCTGATTGCTCTCTACGAACGGGCAGTGGGCCTCTACGCCTCTCTCATCCAGGTCAACGCCTACCACCAGCCGGGGGTGGAAGCGGGCAAGAAAGCAGCCAACGCCGTCCTGCAGCTCCAGCGTCAGGTGCTGGAGGTGATGCGAGAGCAAAAGGGATCCCTGACCTTGCCCCAGTTGGCGGAAAAACTGGGCTGCCCGGAGCGCGTCGAAACGCTGTACTGGATTGTGCGCCATCTGCATGCCAATGGCCGCGGCTTGGTTTTGGTAGGGGATCCCGGTCGACCGCTGGAGCTGAGCATCCAGCCCCGGCCCGCCTAAGCCTGCTGTTGCCTGGATGGGGTGCGAGGGCTGGAGCCGGCCAATCTGTACCTCACCTTAAGCCCCTCCAGAGCAGCCGGCCTACCTGTCTAGGATCGAGCAAGAGCCTACTGCCGGAGGAGACCATGGATCAGCCTGCTGCTGTCCTGCCTCTGCAAGCCCCAAAAGATGTCTCCCTTGAGGAGATTGAGCAGGAGCTAACCAAGATCTGGTCCTCTAAGGAAGAGAGCGTCGCCGCCCGGGCTGCCACCTTTACCCTGCTGGTGTACGAAGCGCTAGACGACGCCTTGTTGCTGCCCTCCCCCACCGTTGAAGCCATTGCCAGTCAGAACCCCTGCCGCGTCATCGACCTAAGGGCCAAACGGGAGGGAGCCGCAGAGGACGCCATCGAGGCCCAGGTAGCCGCCTATTGCCCGGTAACCCGTGAGCAGCGCAGCTCACTGGTGTGTTGCGAATACATCACCCTGAAAGCGCCGGAATCGGCTTTTGTGCGCGCTTGCAGCACCGTGGCTTCCCTGCTGATCCCCAACCTGCCCACCTTCTTGTGGTGGCAAGGAAACCTGGACTTAAACAGCTTGCTGTTTCAAAAGTTGGTGGCCCTGAGCAACCGGGTCATTGTCGATTCGCGAGGCTTTGTCAATCCTGAGGAAGACCTGCAGGAAATGGACCTTCTCATCCGCGAGGGCCACCACTGCGGGGATCTCAACTGGCGCCGGCTGCTGCCCTGGCAGGAGCTTACTGCCCAAGCCTTCGATCCCCCCGACCGGCGGGAGTCGCTGTACTGGATAGATCAGGTAACGATTGACTACAAAGCCGGCAATCCCTGCCAGGCTCTCCTTTTCTTGGGCTGGCTAGCCAGCCGGCTAGGGTGGACGCCCACCGAGCGAGCCCAGACTCAGGAACATGACTATGAGATTGACCGCATCCGCTTCCAAACCCAAACAGGAGGCGAGGTGAGGGCAGAATTGGCTGCCGTACCTTTGGCTTCCGAAATGAGCCAGCCGGGGGATCTCATCGGGCTGCGCCTCACCTCCAGCAACCAGGAAGTTGACGCCTGCACCGTGCTCTGTTCGGAAACCACGGGATGCATGCGTATGGAGGCCATGGGAGGTGCCCAGAGATGCGTGGTTCGCCAGGTAACCCCCCTGGAGCACGATTCTCTAGAAACGCTCCTGGCTGCCGAGTTGCAGCGGCCTGGCCCCGACTATCTTTACGAAGAAACCCTGGGGGTGGTGGCCCAGATCCTCAAGTTGCAGAAAAGCAAAGGGCTGGGGTAGAGTCCCAAACTCCTTAGCAAGGATCTACCCCAACCCCCGTTTGGCCAACGAAAGCCCTGACTTCTCAGGCCACCCTGAGAGATTTCCTGTTGAAGCCAGCTCAGCGCAGCCCTAGGACAGAAGCCAGCACGCTGTGGCCTACCAGGGCTTCCACTGCAATGCTGATGGCAAATCCCAGCATGGCCAAACGCCCGTTCCACCGCTCAGCTTGCTCAGTCCAGCCAATTTCCCACGTGGGCGAAGCCTCGTACTGAGGCACGTATCGCGGACGAGCAGCACCCTCCCAGCCCGCAGGGCGCTTGGAGTTGAAGAAAGCTATTGAACCGAGGACAACAGCCGCCACCAGCCCGCTCACCATAACGGCAATGTAGGGAAGGAAGGGATTGTCGAGTCTCATCGGCCTGTTCCGTTCAGTCAAAAAGTCAACCGCTTGGGCAAGTCCCTAGACCTAGGCAAGACGCCCGACCTGGTGCTGGCGTACTGAACTATTGCAGTCCCAGCCACTGGGCGAGAGTGGTGGCGAAAACACTGTGGCCCACCAGCGCCTCTGTAGCAACGCTAATCACCAAACCCACCATGGCTAGGCGACCATTCCAACGCTCCGCCTGCTCTGTCCAGCTCGGGATCCAGTCGTTGGTGGTGTCGTAGTATTGGGCCACAGAAGCGGAGTCGAGGCGGGAAGGGATCCTAGGAGAGGGTTGCATGGGTAATGCCTTGTAACTGGATGTAAACAAACTTAACATCAAATTACAGTCCGTGACAACTCTCTTCTGCCAGCAAGGGAGAGTTTTCGGGGCGGCTGGCCAGAGCAATGCCATACTGAGGGAGGTAGGCTTCTGCGCAGACTATGGCGGTATCCCCTCTTTCTTCTCCCAAGCTGGAACAGGCTTTTGACTCCGCTGCCGACCTAGCTGCCCAGGTGCGGTTGGATTTTCCAATCCTGCAGCGCCAGATCAACGGCCAGCCGCTCATCTACTTTGACAACGCGGCCACTTCTCAGAAGCCGCTGGCGGTTTTGCAGGCGATGGATCACTACTACCGCCACAGCAACGCCAACGTACACCGGGGGGTGCATACCCTGGGCAACGAAGCCACGGAGGCCTACGAGGGGGCGCGGGAGAAGATTGCCCGTTTTGTCAATGCACCTTCCCCGCAGGAGATCATCTACACCCGCAACGCCAGCGAAGCCATTAACTTGGTGGCCTACAGTTGGGGCATGAGCACCTTAGAGCGGGGGGATGAGATCATCCTGTCGGTGATGGAGCACCACAGCAACCTAATCCCCTGGCAATTCGTGGCTCAAAAGACGGGGGCCTGCCTCAAGTTCATCCGCATCACGGCCGAGGGTGAGTTGGATCTGGAGCACTACCGCTCTTTACTCGGCAATCGCACCCGTCTGGTGGCGGTGACCCACGTCTCCAACATGCTGGGATCCATTAACCCTGTTCAGGAGGTGATTGCGCTAGCCCATCACTATGGGGCTAAGGTGCTTCTGGATGCCTGTCAAAGTGTGCCCCACATGCCAGTGGATGTGCAGGCCCTGGATTGCGATTGGCTGGCCTTTTCTGGCCATAAGATGTGCGGTCCCACAGGCATTGGGGTGCTCTACGGCAAACGGGAGCTGCTGCGGGCCATGCCGCCCTTTTTGGGTGGGGGCGAGATGATTGCCGAGGTGGACTGGGATCACGCCACCTATGCCGATATCCCCCACAAGTTTGAGGCAGGCACGCCAGCCATTGCCCAAGCGGTGGGCTTGGGGGCAGCCGTCGACTACTTAAGCCAGATTGGGCTAGAGCGCGTGCATGCCCATGAGCAAAAGCTAACCGCTCGCCTCCTGGAAGGGATCCAGCGCCTTCCAGGCATTACAGTCTATGGTCCCAAGGATCCGGCGCGCCGGGCAGGGCTGGTTAGCTTTGCGGTGGAGGGCATTCACCCCCACGATCTGTCCACGCTGCTGGATGAGCAGGGGATTGCCATCCGGGCTGGCCACCACTGCACCCAGCCCCTACACCGCCACTTGCAGGTGCAGTCGACAGCCCGGGCCAGCGTTTACCTCTACAACACCCTGGCCGAGGTGGATCGCTTCCTGGAGGTGCTGGCAGAGGCGGTGGCGTTTTTTAGAGAGGCCTTGGGGTAAAGTTGGGGGGTGTCCATCGCCGAGGAAGTCGATGCTGAGCCCACATCACCCAGCTGCGCCGGAGCCGGAAAGCGGGGGGAGCTCCCCAATGCTCTACCGCCGCTTTGGGCGCACGCAGCAGCTCATGTCGGCTTTTTCTTTGGGCAGTATGCGCCTGGTCAACGTGCCACCAGAACAGGCCCAGGCCACGGTGGCAGCGGCGCTAGAAGCAGGGATCAACCACCTGGAAACGGCGCAGGCCTACGGCCAGGCCGAGGTGCTTTTGGGGGAAATCTTGCAGAGTCTGGCGGTGCCGCGGCAGCGCTTGATCCTAACCACCAAGCTCACGCCCGGCGAGAGGCTGCGGGAACGGCTGGAGGGATCCCTGCAGTGGCTGCGGGTGGAGTATTTGGACCAGTTTGCCTTCCACGGCATCAACCTACCCGAACACCTGGAGTGGGTACTGCAGAAGGGCTTGCCGCTCCTTAGGCAGGCGCAGCAGGAGGGCCTGGTGCGCTACATCGGCTTTTCCACCCATGGATCCCTGGAGCTAATCCTGCAGGCCATCCAGACGGGCCATTTTGACTTTGTGAATTTGCACTACCACTTTTTCCAGCAGCGCAATGCCGCGGCCCTGGAGGCGGCAGCCCAGCAGGATATGGGAGTGTTCATCATCTCCCCCGCCGACAAGGGGGGGATGCTCTACCGCCCGCCCCAGCGCCTGCAGGAGAGCTGTGCGCCCTTTAGCCCCTTGGAGTTTGCCTACCGCTTTTTGCTGGCGGATCCCCGTATCCATACCCTTAGTTTGGGCGTTACCCATCCCAGCGAGCTGCAGACAGCCCTGGCAGCCCTGCGGGATCCCGAGCGCTGGTGGACAGAGGGCCTGCAGGTGCAGGAGCGGCTGCGCCAAGCAGAGCAAGAACGCCTGGGATCCAGTCGCTGTAGCCAGTGCTATGCCTGCTTGCCCTGCCCAGAAGGGATCCACATCCCAGAGGTGCTGCGGCTGCGCAACTTGGCCATTGCCCATGAGATGACCGAGTTTGCCCAGTACCGCTACAACATGTTTGGCCAGGCGGGGCACTGGTTTCCAGGAGTGCCTGCCGACCGCTGCAGCGAGTGCGGCGACTGTCTGCCCCGCTGTCCGGAGCACCTGCCGATCCCAGAGTTGTTGGCGGAAACTCACCGCCTTTTGCACCGCTCTCCCATCCGGCGGCTGTGGGAGTGAGAGAGGGGAGTTCAAGACTCTAGCGCCGTTTGCCGCGCAGGGTTTTGGCGCGGTTGTGTACCTGTCTCACGAACAAGGGCAGTAGCTGTTCCTGTATGTAGGCAAAGGCGGCCTGGAGACCCTCTCTTTCGTAGATGAGGCCGATTTCTGCTTCCAGCTGGGTAGGGTCCCGGAGGGCCGACAAAAATTGGTTGGAGGTGAGCCAGGTGAAGAGTTCGGCGCGGCTAAGATCGCAGCCGGGAGGGGAAGGCACCTGCCAGTCGGGCGGCGGGCCGAGCAGCCACTGGCGGGCAAATAGGCTCAGCACCGCATCTCCCAGCCACGCCTTGTCGCGCCGAGATCCCTCGTCCAACTGGGCCACCTCCTGTCTGATGGTCGAAGAAACCTGGGATCCGGGCATTGTGAATGTCGACGGCGCCTAGGGGGAGTGGCAAGGGCAAATTGAGCAGCAAGGCATCTCTGCCTCATTCTAAGATGGGGTCTAGTTCACCCTCATCAGGGAGAAGGGTGGGCCTGGTTGTTTTGAGGACCCCAGGGCATGTTGTTGGAGCTCACCCCAGAAGAGTGCGAGTCGGTCATTCCCCTGCTGCCCACCCGGATTCAGTACCTAGCCTACTGGAGCGATGCCCTCAACAGCGTAGGCCGGATCATTACAGCCATTTTGGTGGGCGTAGCACTGCTGGTGCTGTCTCGCGCTTTTGGCGAGGGATCCTTCCTGGGGGCGGTCTCCTTTCTGGCGGGGTTTCTCTCGTTGCTCTATCCCGTTCTGTGGGGGCCGCTGTACACCATCTCCCGCCGGCAGCTAGCCTTTCGCGAGATCCCGTACGGAGGACTGTTTTTTGGGCAGGTGTTGAGCACCCGCCGCTACGAGGTGGTGGTGGAAGAGCGGGAAAAGGTGGGTGAAGATGGGCAACTCTATATCGAAGAAGTGCGCGAGCGCCAGTTTGAGATGGAAATTGGCGATGAAACAGGAGTCCTCTACCGAGTGCGGGCCAGGGACGATCCCCGCTACCGGCGAATTGTTAAAAAGCAATCGGTGCTGGCGCTGGTGAAGGCCTATTCCCGCGATCTGCGGCGCCGACCGACCTTGAGCGAAGTCTACGTGGTCAAGCTAGGGGAGTGGGTGGGAGATGTTTCCTATCTGGATCGGGAGGCGTTTTTGGAGTTGGCCGACGAGCTGCTGGCGCTCGAGCTAGGACCGGAGGTGAAGGCATAGAAACCTTATGTCAGAGGCTGGAATCACCCGCGCAGCTTGGATCGTGGCGGCCTTGGTGGTGTCGGCGGCCCTGGGGCCGCGGTTGGCTCTGCCTTTGGCTGGGATGGTGGGCTTGGTGATTGTCGAGCAGGTGGCCTTTGGGGGGCGGCTCTCGGGGTTGCTGGGCGCGCTGCTGGATTGGGCTTCTCCAGCCTATCGGCGGCGGGTCATCTGCCACGAGGCAGGACACCTTTTGGTGGCCCACCTGCTAGGGATCCCCTTGCGCGGCTACGTGCTGGGCCCCTGGCAGGCTTTCCGACACGGGATCCCCGGCTACGGGGGAGTGCAGCTGGATCAAGCCCCCATGCGCACCTGGGAAGCCCAGGGGGGCATCCCCTGGGCAGATCTAGAGCGCTACGGCCTGTTTTGGATGGCAGGGGCTGCCGCGGAGTCTCTCCAATATGGCCAAGTGGTGGGAGATGAGGAGGATAGACAACAGGTGGCCAAGCTGCTGGCAGGGATCTCAGCAGCCCAGCCCTTGACCTCTGCGGCTCAAATGAGGGCCTACATCAACCGCTTTCTCCGCCAGAGCCGGGCCTTGTTGCAAGCTCACCCCAAAGCCTATGCCGTTGCCGTCCGGCACCTAGAGCAGGGATCCCCCCTCCAAGACTGCCTAGCTGCCCTTGCGGCCAGCTTGGAGGAGCGGCGTCAACAACCTCCCTCGCCCTCTTCTGAAACCTCTTGCTGATACACTGTGACATACGAAAAAAGCTCGGGATCCCCCAGGCTCGGGATCCCAGCGATTGACTACATCATTGTGTCGCTTAGGGAGGATCCATCTTGCGCCCCATCCTCATTGCCGGCAACTGGAAAATGCACAAGACTCAGGCTGAGGCTCGCCAGTTTCTGCGCGAGTTTCGTCCAGCCCTGCAAGCCTCGTCTGCAGGGGTGAGGCCGCAGCGGCAGATCATTCTCTGCGTGCCCTTCACAGACCTGGCTGTGGTGGTAGAAGAAACGCGGGGATCCGGCATTGCTGTGGGAGCCCAGAACCTGCACTGGGAGGATCAAGGGGCGTTTACGGGAGAGATCTCCGGCCCCATGCTGGCAGAGCTGGGGGTGCGCTACGTGATCGTCGGCCACAGCGAGCGGCGGCAATACTTTGGCGAAACCGATGAAACCGTCAACTGGCGCTTGGCAGCGGCCCAGCGGCACAGGCTCACTCCCATCCTCTGTGTGGGGGAAAGCTTGCAACAGCGGGAACAGGGCCTAACCGAGTCCTGGATTGTGGGGCAGTTGGATCGCGCCTTGCCAGGGATCGATCTGCAAAACCTCGTGATTGCCTACGAGCCAATCTGGGCTATTGGCACGGGGAAAACCTGTGCAGCGGCTGAGGCCAACCGCGTCATTGGCCTTATCCGCCAGCATCTGGGTGCCGACCACCTGCCCATCCTCTACGGTGGCTCCGTTAAAGCCAGCAATATTGACGAGCTGATGGCCCAGCCGCAGATTGATGGCGTCCTGGTGGGGGGCGCTAGCCTCGATCCCCAAGAGTTTGCCCGCATTGTCAACTTCCAGACCCTAACCCCTGCGGCAGCGGCTCCCTAGGTTCCTCAGCGAGATTGCCCCCACAGCAGAGCCACCGGGAAAGACTTGAGGACGGCGCCCACCGGCAAGGTGTCGCCAGGTGGGATCCCTTCTTGGGTGAGACCATTTACCCACTCCAGCCGCTTCCAGCGCGGCAGTTGAATTTCCGTATCTTTCCAAACAGCTTCTCCTAGAGGATCCTGCGTCTCGTCAATTAACGAGGTTAAGAAGCGGGGCGCCACCACCAGGACGACTTGTTTGTCGTGCTGACGGGCAAAAGCGATGACGTGGTTGGCATAGGAGCCGCTTACTTGCAGGGGAACATAACTGCCCTCTAGAAACAGCTGCCGCTGTTCCTGACGTGCCCTTAGCACCTGGTGGATGAGAAACAGCTTAATGCGGCCGTCGTGGCGGTGGAGCAGAAGATCCTGGATAAGTTGCAGAGGATCCTGCTTAATTCGCCGCTGGATTTCTTCGAGGTAAGCTAGGCGACGGGAAAAGTCCACGGGCCGACGATTGTCGGGATCTACCATACTGAGATCCCACAGCTCCGTGCCCTGGTAGATATCCGGGATCCCGGGGCTAGTGAGCTTCAGCAGGGTTTGAGAGAGAGAGTTAAAGATGCCAAAGTGGGCAATTTTGCGCTGAAAGGGCAGGAAAGACTCCAGGAAGGGGCTTGAGGGCCGCAGGATCTGATCAATGAAAGCAAGGGTAGCTGCTTCATATTCGGTATCGGGGCGAAGCCAGGCAGTGTGAACTTTGGCTTCCCGAACCGCTTTAATGGCGTAGTCTTTAACTCGCTGGATAAAGGTGGGAACTTCCTCCGGCTGAAAGGGATAGGAGCCAATCAGAGTCTGGTAGAGAAAATACTCATCGTTGCGATCCGGCATCTCCGAACGCTTCGCTTGCTTGCGGTAAGCTTTATAGCCAGCATTTAGCTCGTGCCAAAGGTTAATATGTCTCTCCCATTCAGCAGGTAGTTCCGAGAGTACATTCAGTCGAGCCCGCACATCCTCGCCGCGTTTGGTGTCATGGGTAGAGGAAGCATTCATTGAGAAGGGCCACTGGGCTGCTCGTTCTTGGTTAAAGCGATGGAACTCTTGGACAGAAATACCAAAGCGACACAGATCCCCACCCACTTCGTTTAGGGATAGCAGCCTATTGTAAACATAGAAGGCAGTGTCCTCTACCCCTTTAGCCATGAGAGGGCCAGCCAACTGTTGTAGACGCATAGCAAAGTAGATTTGCTCTTTTTTCTCTTCTTCTGAAGCATTTTCAGGAAACTCAAGGCAGAGAAAACGCTGCAGAAAATTCAGCTCGTTGACCAAGATGGGCAGGTTCTCCTTAGCCTTCTCTACAGCTTGGCGGATAGCCTGTTGACCTTCTGGACTGAGGATCCCTTCATGGATGTAGACCCGGTAGACTGGGAAACACACCAAAACCTCTGCCAGAGCTCGGCGCAAACTGTAGAGGGTAAAGTCGTTAGCGTAGCGGTGATGGCTGGTGATCCGCTTAAGCAAAAAGGCCAAGTTGTCCATGTCTCCCGCAAGGTTGCGCTCAATGATTAGGCGTTTTTTGTCCTCGATTACCTGTTCGGGAGACTGACGTAGATTAGTAAAGTTTTGGTATAGAGTCTCAAAAGCTTCTTCGTTCTCAGAGCAGCAAAAGATACCGTTCAGCTTAGCTAGAAAGTCATAACCTGTCGTACCCTGCACTGGCCACTGCTGGGGCAGCTTCTCTTCAGGCCCTAGTATTTTTTCTACTACAATGTAGAGATCTGGGCAGCGCTCCCGGAGACGGTGGAGGTATTCCTCGGGGTTAAAGAGACCATCAATGTGGTCAACACGCAAGCCTGTAAAACGGCCTTGCTCTACAAGCTTAAAGATGAGCTGGTGCGTTTTGCGAAAGACTTCTCGGTCTTCTACTCGCAGTGAGATCAAGTCGTTGATGGTAAAGAAGCGACGATAGTTGATCTCTTCAGCACCTACTTTCCAGAAGGAAAGGCGGAAGTTTTGCCGTGCCAAAAGACTGTCCAGTAAATCAAAGCTTGAGGGATCTCCTGGTTTGCCATTAAAGATAGCAATATTCTCATCAAAAAAGCTTTGGATATGAGGGCTAGAGGTATAAAGCTCCCACAGAGAGTGTTTAGCAAAATTAATTTGGTCGGTACGCTCTAGAAGATCTTCTTTGCTAGGAATAAATTTGAGGCTGAAGAGGATCCCTAGTAGCTTAACGTAGTCAGGATGACTGCGTCCTAGTTTTCGTCGCAACTTGCCCAAGTTGTAAGTAAAAACATCGGCGTAGGTGTCGATATTGAGAGGGAACTTCAAGTTGTAGTAGTTAATGCTAAGGCCATCGGCATCGTAACGAAGCTGGATCTGCCCAGACTCTAAACATTTATTGTAGAAATCTCCCAGAAACGGTGCTAAAATTCTGCCCTTGATACCAAGATAGGAGTGATCCCAGTCAACATCAAAGTAATCGATAAAGTCTGAGTTGGGACCGCTTTCCAGAACATCCATTAACATTCGATTTTGGCCGTCATAGGCCATGTGATTGGGAACAATGTCCTGGATCCAGTCAATTCCATGCTGGTGGAGAGTTTCCCATAGAATTTCAAATTTTTCGATTCCCCCCAGTTCGCAGTTGATCTGCGTGGGATCCACCACGTCGTAGCCGTGGGTGCTGCCTTTGCGAGCTTGAAAGATGGGAGAAGCGTACAGATCGCTGATACCCAGCAACTTGAGGTAGGGGACAATTTGCCGTGCTGCCTCGAAGTCAAAACCGGCGTGAAACTGGATGCGATAGGTGCAAGTCGGGATCCGCATGGTGACCTCAAAACAACGACAAGGTTTGACCCGCGACTAGAAGGGTTTTTCTAGGTTGACATACTCCCTGCAGCTCCAGCTGGCTTCCGGGCAGCAGCCAGCGGGGCCCTGAAGCCGCCAATGAGTCCCGATCCTATCCCTGGAGCCGCCATTGCCTTCTGACAGTAGCATGCCTCCCATTTTTAGGCTCTACCCAACCCTCGACTAGGCCACTCCTGGTAGGGATTGCAGGGTCTGCTCTACAAGGCAGCTGTAGACATCCCCAAGACCCAAGCGCAAAAGTTTGGCCTTGCTGGGGGGCAAGTCGATCCTGAACCCAAAAGGGGGCTGGTCTCTAGTCATGGCAGCTTGGCTAAGGCAGGGCGGGAGAAGGATTCTCCTTTGGACAGCCTCTTCTGCTGCCCTCAGCTCTCATCGCCATACTGGCCAGCAAGTCTTCTCCAGCAGACAAGGGTTGTCCGGAGAATCGCCTTGGGCTGTCACTGTACCCAGCCGTCCGCCGCTGCGAAGAGCGGCTTTGCCCAGCCCTAGGGCAGAGCTGGCAGCAACAGGAACAGATAGCGGCTCAACTGGAGACGATACAGGCGCGGATTGACGCTCTCGAAGCCCGGCCCACGTCGCATCTGTTAGTGTGGCAACAGTTGGCCCCCACTCGCCAAGCTTTGGGGGTGTTCACTGACGGCGCTGACCTGCACACCAGCACTCAGCAATGGGGATCCCCTCTAACTGAGCTGAGAAAGCTGGACCACCTAGGTGGTAACCAAGCCGGTCGTCACCTATGCCGATAGCAGCCGCAAGGCCAATGGGGAGGGGGAGCTGATCCTACCCCCAAGCCAGGGCCGCTGCCTAGAGGTGCTATCTAGCAGCCAAATACCCACGCCCAGCTCATTTGCCTGGCAGTACACTTGGCAGGGGGCTGGGATCCCGGAGCCGCTAGCAGTAAAACAGACAGCGGCCAGCGGCTGAACTCTGCGGTTTCGACCAGTTGCTTGCAATCCCTGCCCAATCTTGTTCCAACCCTGACCGGAGAGGTACCGATGTCCACTCAAATGTCCACTCTGTTGACGCCGCGGTTTGCCGAGGCCATGCGTTACGCCTACCGATGGCACGCTGCTCAAACCCGCAAGGGAACAGGGATCCCTTACCTCAGCCACCTGCTGGCGGTGGCCTCCATTGCTCTCGAGTACGGCGCCGATGAGGATGAGGCCATTGCCGCTTTGCTCCATGACAGCCTCGAGGATGGCCCCCGCTATAGCGGCGAGCCACGGGCCCAGATTGAACAGCAGCTGCGGGAGCGCTTTGGAGAACGAGTGCTGCAGATCATCTTGGGCTGCACGGATACTGAAAGCGATAGCTCCCGAGGCCAGCCCAAAGAAAACTGGAAAGAGCGGAAAACGGCCTACCTAAAGCATTTGGAAACAGCAGATGCTTCGGTTCTGTTGGTGGCTGCAGCTGACAAGCTGCACAACGCCCGCTGCCTCCTGCGGGACTTTCGCCAGCTGGGGGATCAGCTCTGGGAGCGCTTCTCCGGCGGTAAGGAGGGATCCCTCTGGTACTACCGCTCACTGGCGGAGATCCTAGGACGACGGCTACCTTCGGGGTTGGCGGCGGAGCTCCAGGAGGTGGTGGCCGAGTTGCAACGGACAGCCGGGCCGAATCCGGCGCTTGACAGGGAGGAGGAGGGCTGAAGAAAATGCTGAGGGCAGTCCTATTCCCCTTTAGGTTACCTGTCTATGGTTCTCGCGGTTGGCACCCCTGCTCCTGGCTTTAACACCATCGATACCCATGGCAACCCGGTTTCCCTGGCCGATTTTTCTGGGAAAACGGTAATCCTCTATTTTTACCCCAAGGATGACACCCCTGGCTGCACCAAAGAAGCCTGCGGCTTCCGTGATGCTTACGCTGACTATCAGAGCAAAGGCTTGGTGGTGCTGGGGGTGAGCATGGACGACCAAGCCTCCCACAAGAAGTTTGCCGAAAAGTACAACCTGCCCTTCCCCCTCTTGGTGGACAGCAACGGTGTGATTGCCCGCGCCTACGACGTGGACGGAGGCGGCTACGCCAAGCGAGTAACCTACGTCATTGATGGTGAGGGCAAAATTGCTAGGGTCTACCAAAACATCAACACCGAAACCCACGCCCGCGATATCTTGGCAGACTTGGGCCTGTGAGGAGGCTGAGCCTGAGGGGCTTGCCTCCTAACCTTCTTTGGGTATGAACGACGACATTCCAGTTGCGCGTCGCTACCTTCCCCCTCCAGCAAAAGCACAAAGTTCCTCAGCTTCCTGGAGCCTGGGCTTAGGTCTAGGTCTAGCCTTGCTTGCGCTGCTGCTCTCAACAGCGTGGGCAGTGGGTAGGTTGCCGGGATCAGAGGAAAGGAGAGAGCCCCTAGAGCAGGAGGAGGCTGGCCAGCTCTCTGGTTCTCAACCTCAACCAGGAGAGGGCAGGCCTTCTCTGCTGGGCCACTATGCCTATGCCGAAGCTCCGCCAGAGAGTCTCCAGGTGGTGGGCTATTACCACGGTCGCGAGGTGCGCCTGCGCCACGCTGCTGCCGAGAGCTACCGGCGAATGAGCGCAGCGGCCCTAGCCGACGGGATCCGTCTTGTCCCTATTTCTGGGTTTCGCTCAGTGGCGGAGCAGGAGGCGTTGTTTTTTCAAGTAGCCCAAGCGAAGGCTCTGCGACCAGAAGAACGGGCAGCGGTCAGCGCCCCCCCTGGCTATAGTGAGCATCACACTGGCTACGCCATCGACATTGGGGATGCCCAGTTTCCGCAGTGGGATATCCAGGAAGCTTTTGAAAAGACTCCTGCGTTCCGCTGGCTGGAGAAAAATGCTGCTCGTTTCGGCTTTGAGCTATCCTTTCCCCGCGGCAACCCACAAGGGGTAAGCTACGAGCCCTGGCACTGGCGCTTCGTGGGCGACCGCCACAGCTTAGAGACCTTCTACAGGCGCTGACTGGCCTTCCTCCCCCTAGGGGGAGGGGCTAAGGGTAGATGGCAGAGAAGCGGATGACGCGATTCGAACGCGCGACCTTCTCGTTGGCAACGAGAAGCTCTACCACTGAGCTACATCCGCACTAGCTGACCACGTATAGTGACAAATTTTGCGGCTGTCTGTCAAGGGGGGGTGTGGGCGGCATTTTGTTCCAAAATGGGAGAAGTTCATCTTTCTTTGCAGTTGCGTCAGCCCCTGGCGGGGCTTAGGGAATGGCGATGCGGGTAGCCATTATTGGGGCAGGACTGGCCGGCTTGGTAACGGGGGTTCACTTGGCTGAGGCAGGCCATGAGGTGCGGATCTATGAGGCACGGCCCTTTGTTGGTGGCAAGGTGGGATCCTGGCAGGATGCCGAGGGCAACCACATTGAGATGGGATTGCACGTTTTTTTCTGCAACTACAGCAACCTGTTTGCTCTGATGAAAAAGGTGGGGGCCTACGAGAATTTGCTGCCCAAGCAGCACGTCCACACCTTTATCAACCGCGGTGGGCAGGTGGCCAGCCTCGATTTTCGCTTTCCCCTAGGAGCGCCCTTCAACGGCCTCAAGGCTTTTTTTACCACCGAGCAGCTCTCTTGGGCCGATAAGCTGCGCAACGCTCTGGCGCTGGGCACTAGCCCTCTGATTCGTGGCCTGCTGGATTACGAAGGAGCAATGCGGCAGATTCGCGCCTTGGATCGGATGAGCTTTGCCGAGTGGTTCCGCCGCCACGGGGGATCCGAGGCCAGCCTGAAGCGGATGTGGAACCCAATTGCCTATGCCCTAGGCTTCATCGATACGGAGCAGATCTCTGCCCGCTGCATGCTGACCATTTTTCAGATGTTTGCCAGCAAAACCGATGCCTCCAAGCTCAATCTTCTCAAGGGGGCCCCGGACAATTACCTCACCCAGCCCATCGTCCGCTACCTGCAAGCCCGCGGTGGCCAGGTCTATACCCGCCGCGGGGTCAGCCGCATTGAAGTGAGCGACTCCCCTCCCTACGCAGTAACCGGCCTGGTTTTGGCCAACGGCGAGCGCGTGGAGGCGGATGTGTATGTGTGTGCAACGGCGGTAGAAGGGGCAAAACGCCTGATCCCACAGGTGTGGCGGCAGTGGCCCCAATTCGACAACATCTACAAGCTGGACTCTGTGCCGGTTGCCACGGTGCAGTTGCGCTTCGACGGCTGGGTGACGGAGCTGAAGGGCCGGGCCAAACGCGCTGCCGACTACCCCCAGCCGCTCGGCATCGACAACCTCCTCTACACCGCCGATGCTGATTTCTCCTGCTTTGCGGATCTCGCCCTCACCAGCCCCGCCGACTACTACAAACCCGGCCAGGGATCCCTGCTGCAGTGTGTGCTTACCCCTGGGGAGCCCTTTATCTCCATGCCCAACGAGCAGATTGCCCAGCGGGTGCTACACCAAGTGCATGAGCTCTTCCCCTCCTCGCGGCAGCTGAACCTGACCTGGTACAGCGTGGTCAAGCTAGCCCACTCCCTCTACCGCGAGGCGCCGGGCATGGAGCCCTATCGGCCCCAGCAGAAAACCCCCGTGCCCAACTTCTTCCTGGCTGGCAGCTACACTGCCCAGGACTACATCGACAGCATGGAAGGGGCTACTCTCTCTGGCCAGTTGGCTGCCCAGGCCATCCTGGCTGCCCACCGGGATCTAGAGCCGTCAGCTTAGCAGATCGCAGATCCTCGTTTGGTGCAGTGGCGTCCCTGGCTCGCCTCTAGGCCTGAGCTAGCCTTGGCCAGTCGGCTCTGGCAGACCAAGTCCTTTTCCCCTACTATCTAGGCGGGAAAGGTGGCTTGAGGACGGCTATGCAGGCGGTGATTTTAGCAGGGGGGCAGGGAACTCGCTTACGGCCTTTGACCCTATGGCAGCCAAAGCCCTTACTGCCTTTGCTGGGGGTGCCCTTTTTGCAGTGGCTAATTGGGCGCTGCCGCCGGGCGGGGCTGACAGAGATTTTGCTTAGCGTGGGCTATCTGGGCCGGCAGATCGAGGCGGCTTTGGGAGATGGCACTGCCTGGGGGGTGAAGCTCCGCTACATCGTCGAAGAAACACCTCTGGATACGGCGGGGGCGTTGGTGTTGGCCCAGCCCTATTTCAGCGGGGATCCCCTGGTAGTCTTCAACGCCGATATCCTCACCGATCTGGATTTGTTGGCCTTGATCCAATGCCACCTACAGAGTGGGGCCGTCGCCACCCTTACGCTTGTCTGTGTTGAGGACATTACCGCCTATGGCCTGGTGGAGGTGGGGGAAGGGGGTCAAATCCAATCCTTTCGGGAAAAGCCCACCCCTGCGGAAGCCCTCACCCTAACCACCAACACCATCAACGCCGGTACCTACGTCCTCGAGCCAGCCATTTTCAAGGACTACCCTAGCGGGGATCCCCTCAGTTTTGAGCGGCACGTCTTCCCCGATCTGCTCCAGCAAGGGCGGCGGCTGCAAGCCTACTTGCACACGGGTTACTGGCGGGATCTAGGCACGCCGGCCAGCTACTACCAGGGCCAGTTGGACATTCTCCTAGGTCGGATGAGGGATTTCCCTCTCGAGGATGTGGAAGAGCAGGCGCCCGGGATCTGGGTTCACAAAACGGCTGAGATCCATCCCGCCGTCCAGCTGCAAGCCCCTTGCTACGTTGGCGCCCATACCCGCTTGGGACCCCATGCTCGGATCCCTCCCGGCACCATCCTTGGCAGCTACAGTTGGGTCAACGGCTCCCTGCAGCCGGGGGCTTACGGGCCAGGCCTTCTCGTGGTTTAATGAGGGGATGGCAAGTCTAATAGCGCCCTTAGTTCTCTCGTTTGAGGGAGCACATAGGCATTCAACTATGGCGGAATACAGGCCTGGGCTAGAAGGTGTTCCGGCCACGCGCTCTAACATTAGCTTTGTCGATGGCCAGGCAGGGATCCTGGAATACCGCGGCATCCCCATTGAGGAGCTGGCGGCTCATAGTACCTTTCTAGAGACAGCTTATTTGCTGATTTTTGGCAAGCTGCCGACCCAGTCAGAGCTGGACAATTTTGATCAGGCTGTCCGCAGCCATCGGCGGGTCAAGTACCGCATCCGCGACATGATCAAGTCATTTCCCGAATCGGGCCACCCGATGGACGCTCTGCAGACCTGTGTCGCCAGCTTGGGCATGTTCTACCCCGTGCGGGAGTCAGATCCCGACTACGTCTTTGTCACGGTTACCCGTCTGCTGGCTAAACTGCCGACGATGGTGGCCATGTTTCACCAGATGCGCCAGGGCAACGATCCCATTCCCCCTGACGACAGCCTGGATCATGCCGCCAATTTCCTCTACATGCTCTCGGGCAAAAAGCCAGATCCCTGGCTGGCCCGCGTTTTCGATACTTGCCTCATCCTGCACGCCGAGCACACCGTCAACGCTTCAACTTTTGCCCTTTTGGTTAGTGCTTCAACCTTGGCTAGCCCCTATAGCAGCCTGGCCACAGCAGTGGGCACCCTTTCAGGGTTGCTGCACGGCGGAGCCAACCAAGAGGTGATGAAGCTGTTGCGGCAGATTGGCTCGGTGGAGAATGTACGCTTGTTCATTGAGGAAAAGCTGGCCAGAAAAGAGCGGATTATGGGCATGGGGCACCGCGTCTACAAAGTGAAGGATCCGCGGGCCACCATCCTGCAACAGATTGCTGAGAAGCTGTTCGAGCGCTACGGCCACGACAAGTACTACGACATTGCCCTAGAGGTGGAACGGGTGTGCGCAGAGCTGCTGGGGCCAAAGGGCATCTACCCCAATGTGGACTTCTACTCAGGTCTGGTCTACGCCAAGTTGGGGATCCCAGAGGATTTGTTTACAGCAGTGTTTGCCATTGCCCGGGTAGCAGGTTGGCTGGCCCATTGGCGGGAGCAGTTGGCGGATAATCGCCTCTTCCGCCCCACCCAGGTCTACACCGGTAAGCGACAGCAACGGTACATCCCCATCTCGGAGCGGAGCTAAGTCCTGTTTGACGTTGCCATAGGGTGCCCTGCGCACCTTGACAGTAACCTAGGTGAACTCCCCGAAAAACGCGGCGCGAAAGCCCTGGATAAGGAAGTGCCGCCCTTGAGAAACCCTGAACTGGTCTGCAAGCTAGCTTCCACCCCAGTGCACGCTCCTTGCAGGCTTCTCCACCAACAGCCAGGTTGCGGCGGACAGAGAGCAGGTTAGGTTCCGGCGGAAGAGAGCCCAGCTCAAAGTCAGCAGAAACTTACCCACGCCGAGGGCAAGGCCGCAAGGAAGGAGCTTGATGCGGCACTCCTCCAAACTCATTTCGGCTTGCTCTAACCCCACCTGCTAGAGGGATCCCAGTGTCGGGCTCCAAGGCGCACCTGGAGGCCCCCCTCGGCCACAAGCTGCGGGCAAGAGTCGGCTCTCCGGATCTGAAGTTTAGCGTGAAGTAAAGATCCTGTATTGGCTAACACATCTTTGAGCAGAAATCATGCTTAAAGTTAAGGATTCCTGGCAAGAGGATCTCGAGGATCGTCCACAATGAGGTAGCGCTGCTGGAACAACCAACCGTTTTGGTGGGGGAGATGGCTTCAGCTCAATACCGCCTGGTGCCGGTGCGGCCAGAAGACGGCGGCTTTTATCCAGAGCATCTCTTTTTGGCTCTGGAGGCCACCCAACTGGGCTACTGGCAACTGGATCTGCGCAGCGGGGAGCTGAGCAGTTCCCCTCAGTGCAAGGCCAAGTACGGACGGGATCCCGGCGAGGAGTTCACTCTGGAGATGTTTTTCGAGAGCGTTCACCCCGAGGATCGCCAAAGGGTGAAGGAAGCTCTCCAGTTGGCGGGGCCTAGAGCATTGGAGGGGGATCCCAACTTGGCAGTCGAGTACCGTGCCCATCTCGCAGACGGGCAGGTGCGCTGGCACCTCTCTCAGGGGATTGTGCTCCTGGGGCCGGAAGGGGATCCCAGCCATGTAGTCGGGGTAACCCTGGACATCACCGAGCGCAAGCAGGCCGAGCTAAAGCTGCAGCAACAGGTGCAGCGGGAAAAACTGCTTAACCGGCTCATTCAGGCCATCAGCACCTCTTTGGATCTACCCGCCCTCTTTGAGGTAGCGGTGCAGGAAGTAGGCCAGGTTTTGCAGGCAGCGCGGGTTACCCTTTACCAATATCTGCCTGCCGAGAAGGTGTGGGTGGGCATTGCCGGCTATGTTCGCTCCCCCGATGTGCCCAGTGCTCTCCACCTGCGCATACCAGATGATCCAGAGATTCCAGCCATCCAGCACTTCAAGTGGCTGCAAGTTTTTCACGTGGCGGATCCCAAGCAAGTTTCCGATCCCTTTGCATTGCAGGAAAGGCAAGACTGCCAGCTCGGCCCCTGGCTAGGGATCCCGGTGGCCTGTCAAGGGAAACTGTGGGGCGCTCTAGCCCTGAGGCGCCTGATCTCTGAACCCGATTGGCAAGAGGAAGAGATCGAGTTAGCTAGGGCAATTGGCGATCACCTGGCAGTCGCCATTCGACAGGCGGAACTTTATCAAAGGCTGCAGCAAGCCAACGCCGAACTGGATTACCAAGTGCGGGTGCGCAACGGCCAACTGCAGCAAGCCTACGAAGACGAGGCCCTGCTGCAACTGATCACGGAAGAAATTCGCTCCAGCCTAGATGAACAAAAGATTTTGGAGACCGTGGCGCAAGAACTGGCCCTCAGACTGGGTCTTTCCGGCTGCATGATTGCCCTCCATAACCCAGAACGACAGGTTAGCGTTTTGGCCTTGGATTATCGACCTGGAGAAGGGATCCGCCGTTTTCCCCTGGAGATCCCCTTTGCCGAGTTTGCCGAGGTGCTCCAGCCGCTTCAAGGTGGGCAGTTCTGCCATTTCAGCCACCTTGGCCACCCCTGCTGGCCCGGCTACGATCGCCACACGCTGCTGGTACTTCCCATTTGCGATGCTCAGGACAGCGAATTTCTCCTGCTGGGAAATATTTGTGGAGCGCGTCCGCCGGGTCAGGTGTTTGGCGAGCGGGAACAGCGCTTGATGCGGCGGGTGGCCAGCCAGTGTGCTATTGCCATTCGCCAGGCCCGGCTTTTCCAAACCGTGCAGCAGCAGGTGCAGCAGTTGCAGAAGCTCAACCACCTCAAGGATGAGTTTCTGCACATGGTCTCCCACGAGATGCGCACGCCTTTGACCAACATGAAGCTGGCAATTGCTTTTCTCTCCAGGGCCAACCTGACGGAGCGGGAGCGGCGTTACTTGCAGATTTTGGAGATGGAGACCAACCGCGAGCTGGACTTGATCAACGAGCTGTTGGAATTGCAAGCTATTGAAGCCGGAAATAGGGATCTCAACCTAACCTGGTTATCTCCTCAGGAGTGGATCCCCAATCTTTCCGAGCCCTTCCGGCTGCGAGCTGCCCAGCAGAACCAACAGTTTCAGTTGGAATGGGATCCCGACCTTTTGCCCCTCCGTACAGATGAGGGCTTGCTGTCGCGGGTGGTGGGCGAACTTTTGAACAACGCCTGCAAGTACACGCCGGCTGGGGAAAGCATCTGTTTGCGCTTTAGCCAGACCCATCAACAGGGCCGTCCCGGCTGGCTGATCGAGGTGCGCAATACAGGGGTGGAAATTCCTCCAGAGGCGTTGCCCCATGTGTTTGAAAAGTTCTACCGCATCCCACAGTTGGATCGCCGCAAGGCCGGAGGGACAGGCCTAGGCCTGCCGCTGGCCCAAAAGGCTATGGAGATGTTAGAGGGATCCCTGACTGTAGAAAGCCACTCTGGTCAGGTCATCTTTCGGGTGTGGTGTCCATCCCAAAGTCGATTGCCCCAAAACTCACCCGCCGAGCAAGACACTCAGCGCCTTGCGCAGGACTCGAACCTGCAACCATCGACTTAGAAGGTCGGTGCTCTATCCATTGAGCTAGCAAGGCAAGTTGCAGAGCCATTATATCCTTGGAGCAGTTCGCCTCTCTATAACTTGCTCCTTCCCAGCTGTACAAGAGCTTCCTGCAGGGATCCCAGTCGCTAAAGTTATAACGAAGGTCTTGGTGGGGAGAACCGGGATCCCGATGCCACCACTTCCCGATCCTAGCCCAGTCGATGAAAAGAAGGCTGCTTGCGTCCGCGAGTCGGAAACCTCCCCCGGCTGCGGATCCCTCTCGCCAGCCGCTAGACGCCTGCTGCAGCTCTACCACGGCGGCAGTTTTGTCCTTTTGAGCCTGGTGTGGCTATTGGTCGGGATCCCCAGTCTCTGGGCTCTGCGGGCAGATCTCCTCCGTCTCTGGCAGTACTTCACCTGGACGGGCCTGCGCTATGCCCTCTTTTACCGCCCTAGCTGGCCTACCTTTGGCCTGCTGCTTTGTGTCAGCTTTACCCTAGGGATCCTAGTTGCCCAAAGCCGCTACGAGCTGTTTGGCCTCTATCCCTTCGAGCGCTGGCTCCTGGAGCGGCAATCCCGCTGGATCCTGTCTCTACCCCCTTGGCACCCCCTGCGGCGCTGGCTGGTACGCACCCTGAATTCCCGCCAGTAGAACGCACCGCTTCCCAAGTACTGACTTAGGAGGTGCTTGCAGCAGCCAGCGAGCGTTGCACAATCCGGGACAGACGGGCCTTGCGACGAGCAGCTGTGTTTTTGTGCAGCACGCCTTTTTGGGCTGCCTTGTCAATGCGGCTAAAGGCAGCGCTCATCGCCGCCTGGATCTCCTGCAGGGTTTCCGGCTGGGGGTTGGCCGCGTAGGCGGAAGAGAGGGAGATCACCTTTTTCATGAGGGCGCGCACCAGGGCTTTGGTAGCCTTGTTGCGCAGGCGGTTCCGCTCGGCAATCTTGAGGCGCTTGATGGCGGATTTAGTCCGTGGCATGGTTAAAAGAGAAAAACAGCAAAGATCAAGCATACCATCAGAGCTTGGAGCTCGTGGTCGGGCGGGATCCCCATGTTTCAAGATTGCAGCTCTCTCATCCAGTTCAACCCCCCTGCCCTTTGCTATGGGGTTGCCGTTTGCGACTTGGATCGGGACGGGGCTTTTGAGCTGTTCGTGTGCGGCTTCCGCGGCCGGAACCGGGTTTTGAAGTGGAATGGCCAGGCCCTGGTGGATCTGGTGGACGATACCCTGGCCGATGCGGGGCGCATGGCGATTGGGGTGGCTGCCGGCGACTTTGATGGCGACGGCCAAGAAGAACTCTATGTTTTGAATACCGATACCTTCGGGGGGCGCAAGCGCTTTGGGGATCGCCTCTTCGACTGGCAGGGATCCCGCTGGGTGGATCTGTTCTCCCTGCCCCACAACCAAGATGCCCTCAACTTGACAGCAGGTCGCTCGGTGGCCTGCGTGGATCGCTTTGGCCAGGGGCGGTATGGGTTTTTTGTAGCCAACTACGGCGGCCCCATGCGCCTTTACGAGCTGGGCTTCAACCAGATGATTGCCGATGTGGCGCCGGAGGCGGGGGTGAACCGGGTAACAGGCGGGCGGGGGCTGGTGGCCGTGCCCCTAGTCTCGCAGCGGATGGACATTTTTGCCGTCAACGAGCAGGGGCCCAATTTTTTGTTCCGCAACCGGGGAGATGGCACCTTTGAAGAAATTGCCGCTGAAGTGGGGCTGGCGGATCCCAACGAGCACGGGCGCGGTGTGGCGGCGGTGGATCTAGACGGGGACGGGCGGCTGGACTTGGTCTACGGCAATTGGGAAGGGCCGCATCGCCTCTGGATCCAAACCCCCAGCGGCCTCTTTAAGAACGTGGCCCCCCCGGAGCTGGCCAGGCCCTCCCGCATTCGCACCGTGATTGCTGCCGACTTTGACAACGACGGCTACCCGGAGCTGTTTTTTAACAACATCGGCGAGCCCAACCGCCTGTTTGGCTGGCGCTCTGGCTGCTGGCAGGCCATTGACATTGGAGAGGCTGCTGAGCCGCAGGGATTGGGAACAGGAGCGGCAGTCGCCGATGTGGATGGGGACGGGCGCCTGGAGCTGCTCATTGCCCACGGGGAGTCGGGCGCCCAGCCCCTGAGCTTCTACCGGCCCCTGGCTAATGCCAACAACTGGCTAAGGGTCTTGCCCCTGACTCGCCAGGGATCCCCGGCCCGCGGCGCCCTGGTGCGGCTAATCACCCCTACCCGCACGCAGATCCGCCCCATCGATGCCGGCAGCGGCTACCTCTGTCAGATGGAGCCGGTGGCCCATTTTGGCCTGGGATCCGAAACACTGGTCAAGGAAATCCAGATCCAGTGGCCGGACGGAAAACAGGTGCAGGTGGCTTGCCCACCAGTTAACCAGCTTTTGCGGATCCCCTATCCAGGCTAGGCGGCCTCCTCGTTAGGCATCTCGACAGAAGGGGAGCCTGAGATCCCTGCCCATTCCGGCTCAACGGGTCGCTGCCAGTGTTCCCACCAAGCCGGCCCCGAGTCCGCTGGGCTGCTGTTGACACTGGCAGGGATCTGGGCTGCCGGCAGCAGCCAACTGACAGGCGTGGGGATCAGGCAACTGGGGTGGAGAGGTCGCAAATCGCGGTAGTGGCTGCTGCGAATGGCCAGAATCTCCTGCTGGATGACCCCTAGGGGCTCGCCCAGCTTCAGCAGCACATGGCTGCACAAGCCCAGGCTGGCCTCAAATTCCGGGTGGACGACCTCTCTGGCCCCTAACTGATAGAGCTGTTCGATGTCCTCTTCGTGGGTGGCTCGCACCACTACCTCCAGGTGGGGCGCCAGTTTCAGCGCTTGTTTGAGGCAGAGGCGGGTGCTTAGGCGATCCGGCAGGGCAATCACCAGGGCGCGGGCATGGTTTAGGCCAGCTTTCTCCAGCACCGGGGCACTAGCAGCATTGCCGTAGAGATAGGGGATCCCCTGCGAGCGCAACTGTTGGATGACCCGTTCTGAGGAGTCAATTACCAAAAGGGGATGGCGGCGGGCTTGCAGAATGCGCACTACATCCTGCCCCACCCGACCGTAGCCGCACACTACCACGTGGCCCTCTTGGGGAGCTTTGGCATCCAAGTCGCGAGGCTGCTCCTCGGCTGCTAGCCAACGG
The DNA here is from genome assembly GCF_047462275.1 of Synechococcus sp. H70.2. NCBI lineage: Bacteria > Bacillati > Cyanobacteriota > Cyanophyceae > Synechococcales > Synechococcaceae > Synechococcus > Synechococcus sp. H70.2. Next base: position 115,972 of record NZ_JANSIU010000006.1, on the reverse strand, counting down.
GACACAAAGGGGATACCTTGCAGTTTCCTCAGCAGCCCTGGCGCCCCCTTGAGCAAAAAGGGAGTAACAAGCAAGGTAACAGCGGTGGTGCTGACGATGAGCAAGTACAGTTGCCGCGACACCAGCCCCAGCGCCTGCCCCTCGCTGGCCAGGACAAAGGAAAACTCCCCAATTTGGGAAAGGCCTAGCCCCACCAACACCGCTGCCGGGAGGGGATAGCCAAACAGCCCCGCTAGAGGGGCCACCAGGCAAAACTTGCCCACCATCACCAGCCCCACCAGCCCTAGAATCAGCATCAGGTGGTCGGCAATAAAGTGAGGATCGATGAGCATGCCAATGGCGGCAAAAAAGAGGGCGGCAAACACATCTCGCAAGGGCTCTACGTAGGCCAGGGTTTGGTCGGCGTATTCCACTTCTGAAATCATCAACCCGGCCAGGAAGGCCCCAATCTCGCTGGAAATGCCCAGCTGCTCTGTCAACAGAGCAATCCCCACACAGAGACTGATCACCCCCAGGAGGAATACCTCTTTGCTCTCTTGCTGGGCCAATAGCCGCAGCAGAGCAGGCACCAGCCAAATACCACCCAGCACCGCCCCTACGCCCACCAGGCCAATTTCTGCTACTGACTTAGCCAGGGATCCCGCCAGCTCCGGCAGAGGAGCGTCCAAAGCCGGCAACACCGCCAGCATTAGCCCTACTGCTAAATCCTGCACGATCAAGATCCCCAGCATGGCCTGGCCCTGGGGCGTGTCCATCTGGTTAGTCTCGGTGAGGCTTTTGAGCACCACCGCCGTGGAAGACAAGGAGAGCACTGCCCCCAAAAAGATCCCCTGCACGGGTGTCAGCCAGCTGCTAGCCACCGCCAGCACCGCCGTGATGGCAATCGTGAGACCAATCTGCAGAAGACCGCCGCCCAGGGCAATCCCACGCACTTGGCGCAATTCTTTGAGGGAAAACTCCACCCCCAAGGTAAACAGCAAAAAGGTCACGCCAAACTGGGCCAGGGTTTCCACCTGCACCACCTCTTTGATCCACCCCAACCCTGTCGGCCCCACTAGGATCCCGGCCAGCAAGTAACCCAAGAGCACCGGCTGCCGGAGCAGTGCAGCGAGAAACCCTCCTGCTGCCGCTGCTGCCAGTACTGTTGCAATGTCCAGAATTAGGCGAAAGTCTTCCTGCACAGGGACGCTCACCCCGAAATTTGTAGCCGATCCTGGGAGCTCTTCCACGATACTGCCTTCTTCAGCCCCCTGGACAGATCTCAGCCTCCTCCAGGCCAGCAGGGGCAGTCGCGGGGAGGGTGGCTAAAATTTGTTAAAGGTTACATAGAAAACCTCAAAACGGTAGCTTATAATACGGAAGTAAGGAGCTACCCCAAAGGAGGCGAAAATGACGAAACTCTCTTACCGTGGTGTTAGCTACACCCCCTCACCGACGGCGGCAACTGTTTCCCCGGGCAAAGTGGGGGGCCGCTATCGGGGGCTGGACTGGCGGTTCCGCCACCTGACCAAGCCGCCGGTTTTGTCCACCAACTTGGACTTTCTCTACCGGGGAGTAGCCTCTCGTTCCCAGGCTGCCGAGTCAGCAGCAGCTCCTAGGCGTTTCCACGCTTTGGATGAGCTAGCTCGCTTCCTAATGGCGGGCCACCAACGCGCTATTCGAATTCGGCAGCAGGCAATGCTGGTACGCGGTACAGAACGGGTTGGCCTGCATACCAACGTGCGCAACTTCTGGAACCGTATCCAAGGGAAAGTGCACCCCACCTTCCGCTTAGATTACGACCGCACACGAGTTAGCCTGAGCTAGTCCTCAGGCAAAAGGATTCCTAGGGGGTGGGACTAAGGCTCCTTCTGCAGCTAGCAGGTGGGCAAGGTGTTGGCTACTTTGAACTTCCTAGGAGAAGCAGAGAGGCCCCGAAAAGGAGAGGAGGTTGCTCTTCGAGGCTATAATGCCCTAGCAGGCTCTTGGAGTCCCTCTGTTGCCGTCTTACCGGGGGCAGCAGAGCTGTGCAAGAGGTAAGCAGGGATCGCGCCAAAGCCTGCTCCCTTTAGCAGTCTAGAAGGGTCGGTCGCCCTCGACCCGAGTAATTGATGCACCTAATGCTTTGGATTTTGGCCCCAGCTCTGCTCCTAGGGGGAGGACTGGTAGCCTATGTGCTGACTGCCCGTAAGTATCGCTCCCCGGAATCCGTAGCCCGTGCCTACGACGAGTGGACGCGGGATGGAATCCTGGAGTTCTACTGGGGCGAACATATTCACCTTGGCCACTACGGATCCCCGCCGCGGCGGAAAAACTTCATCCAGGCCAAACACGACTTTGTCCACGAGATGGTGCGCTGGGGCGGGCTGGATCGGCTGCCGCCGGGGACGACGGTGCTAGATGTGGGCTGTGGCATTGGCGGCAGTTGTCGCATCTTGGCCCGCGACTATGGCTTTGTCGTAACCGGCATTACCATTAGCCCCCAGCAGGTGAAGCGGGCCCAAGAGCTCACCCCCCCTGATCTCCCCGTCCGGTTTCAGGTAGCGGATGCCCTCAACCTGCCCTTTCCCGACGCCAGCTTTGACGTGGTCTGGTCCATTGAGGCGGGGCCCCACATGCCGGACAAGGCCCGCTACGCCAGCGAGATGCTGCGGGTGCTCAAGCCAGGCGGCATCCTGGTGGTGGCGGACTGGAACCAGCGCGACGACCGTCAAAAGCCCCTCACCTTCTGGGAGCGGCTGGTGATGCGGCAGTTGTTGGATCAGTGGTCGCACCCCGCTTTTTCTAGCATTGAAGGCTTTGTGGAAGCACTAGAAGCCACGGGGCTGGTAGAGGGACGGGTGGAGACTGCCGACTGGACCCAGGAGACCCTTCCTTCTTGGCTGGATTCCATCTGGCAGGGGGTTGTCCGTCCCGAAGGGTTGCTGAAGTTTGGCTTGGTAGGCTTGATTAAGTCGCTGCGGGAGGTGCCCACCTTCTTGCTCATGCGCCTGGCCTTCGGCACTGGCCTCTGCCGCTTTGGCATGTTCCGGGCGGTGCGGGCTGCCGCGCCGGCGAACTCCGCCTCCCCAGAAGTAGTTGGCTACAGCACCCAATGAGAGACAATGACGCTCCTTGCTCCCCCTCCGGAGACCCTAGACGCCCTCTACGACGTGATCATCGTTGGCGGCGGCATTGCGGGCCTGACCCTAGCTTGTGCCCTGCAGGGATCCGGCCTGCGCTTGGCCCTCATTGAGGCCCAGTCGGCTGAGGCAGTCAGGCAGCGCCCCTTGGCCTATGCCCTTTCGCCGCTCTCGATCCGCATCTTTCGGGCCATCGGGGTGTGGGAGGCGCTGGCTCCCCACATCACACCCTTTGCCCAGGTGATTCTGACCGACGCCAACGCTCCCCAGCGGGTGACCTTTAGGCCGGAGGATGTGGGGGAAACGGCAGTTTTCTACTGCGGCGAACATGGCTGGCTGCAGCAGGTGCTCCAGGAGCGGGTGGCTGCGGATCCCCAGATCACCTGCTACTACGAAGCCAGGGTGGAGAGGGTCACCTATGGAAAGGCCACGGCTGAGGTGGAGCTGGAAACGACCCAAGGCCGATGCCGGCTGGCCGCCTCCCTGGTGGTGGCTGCTGACGGCCTGCGCTCCCAGGTGCGCCAGGGGGCAGGGATCCCTAGCGACGGCTGGGACTACTGGCAGTCCTGCATCACCGCCCTGGTGGCCCCTGCCCAAGATCACCAAAACATCGCCTACGAACGCTTCTGGCCTGCTGGACCCTTTGCCATCCTGCCCCTGCCCGGCAATCGCTGCCAGGTGGTCTGGATCCTGCCCCATGAGCAGGCCAAGGCTACCCTGGCGCTCCCCCAGGCCGACTTCTTGGCCAAGATGCAGCGCTACTATGGCCCTCAGGGCGGCGGCCTTACTTTGTTGAACTCCCCCCAGCTCTTCCCGGCTCGCCTGCGGCAGAGCCGCCGCTACTATCAGCACCGCCTGGCATTGGTGGGGGATGCAGCTCACCACTGCCATCCAGTGGCGGGCCAAGGGCTAAACCTCGGTATCCGCGATGCCGCTGCCTTGGCCCAGGTGCTGCTGGAGGCCTATAGACGGCACGAGGATTTGGGGGATGTCAAAGTCCTACGGCGCTACGGCCGCCGGCGCCGCTGGGAAAACTGGCTGGTGCTACTCTTCACAGATTTACTTACCCGCACCTTCTCCAACTCCTACTGGCCCCTAGTGGTCTTGCGGCGCTTGGTTTTGCAAGGAATGATCCTCTTCCCGCCGCTGCGGCGCTTTTTGCTGCGCTTGATGACTGGCCTCTGGGGAAGCTCTCCCTACAGCCCCAGCTCCTCCTTGGCCTTCTGAGCCGCCCGAAACACCTCCGCATCCTCGGCCTGTGACCAGTCGGGATCGGCGATCTGGGCGTAGAACTTTTCGTCGTAGGGTCGGGTTTGCACCACCACCGGCATAGGTACGGCATGGCCGAGAACCAGAGCCTGCTGTTTGGAATCCAACTTGGCCAGCACCGTCTTTAAGTTCTGGCTGCCCGCTACCCCTGTAAAGACGGCGTCGATATCCTCCTCGTCGTTGAGGAGGGCCGTGATACGGGTGCCCAACTGCGACATCACCTCGCTGTCGATCCTGGAAGGGCGCTGATCCACCACCAGCAGTGTCACAAAGTACTTGCGCATCTCGCGGGCAATGGTGCCGAAGATGGTCTGCTTGGCTGCCCGCGGATTGAGAAAGCGGTGCGCTTCCTCGATGGTGATGCACAGTTGCCGCGGCCGGTCGAGGGGATTTTTGGACTGCAGGTACCGCTCCGTCTGCTGCACATAGGCCTGGTGGATGCGGCGGGTGATGACGTTGGCTGCCAGCATGTAGGAAAGCAGGTTGGACTGGGCTCCAAACTCGATCACCACGTGAATGCCGCGGCTAAGGGCCTCCAGGATCTCGCCGATGTAGTTGCGGGGCAGACTGTTGCGGATGTACCTGAGGTCGTCGAGGCGGGTCAGCTTGCGCTGCAGGGCTAGGATGGAGGCCTTGTTGCCCATCCTCTGTTCGCAAAACTCTTGGATCTCGGCGTTGGAGAGGCTCAAGAGCCGGCTAATCCAGTCGCGGCCAAACTCGTTGCGCAGGATAATGGCGTTTTCTAGGCTGGCCTCGGAGAGGTTGAGCTCCTCCGCCAACAGGGCCAGATCTTCCACCTCGATCTGGTTGTAGGCAATGAAGAGTTCACGGGCATCCCGCACCCCTCGCCGCTGGGTGGAATCAGGATCCAAGGTATAAATTTGCACCTGGCCGGGGAAGAGCTGCCGCAGCCCCTTGACGGTAGTGGCCTGCCTATCCTCGCTGACTGCCTCCCAGCCGTATTCAGAGTGCATATCGAAAACCAGGTTCACTGCCGCCCGCTTGCGGATGATGCCCGCCAGGATCAGGCGGGCCAAGAAGGACTTACCAGTGCCGGACTTGCCGAAAATCCCGTTGCTGCGCTCCACCCAGCGATCCAAATCCAGACAAATGGGCACCGCCATGTCCAGGGGCTGACCAATGGCAAAGTTGCGCCGAGTGGGGTCGTCTTCCCAGCCGAAGACGGTGCGAAAGTCCAGCTCCCGCGCCTCGTACACTTGGGAAAAGTGGGCCGGCACCGTTTTCACCGGCAACAGCTCCATTGCCTCGGCACCAGGAAGGGCGGGGCCGCCATCTTCTGGCCGGTTGGGATCAATGAGGGGGTACAGCCTTTCCCCTTCCGTCTGCCGCGGCACCAACATCAGCATTGGCGTGAGGGCAATAACCCCGTAGGTGCCGCTGCCAGCCAAGACCTCTCGCAACAGGGTTTCTTCGGGACGAGGGGGATTGACCAAGATCTGGGGGTTGCTGGTTGCTAACGTAACGTCGGTGAGCAGGCCGAAGAAGCGGTGGCGCTCCCCTTGAATGACCACAAACTTGCCCACCCGCAGGTCTTCTACCGAAACGCCAGGGTTGAGGCGAGCTTCCAAGCCCCGACTCAGGGATCCCTGAATCACCGTGGCCAAAGGTTGGGGAGAGGTCATGGCGGTGGGAGAGAAGTTCCAGGAGCCTAAGGGCCCGCCTGGGCACGGGCACTGGTGCGGGGAGCACCATCCTGCACAATCCAGGTGCGGACGATCTCCACCTCCTCCGGCGTCCAAAAGCCCAGACGGGAGAGGGGCAGCCCGCGGGCTTGGATGTAGGCAATCTCGGGGGATCCGCCGCGGGCTTGAGGGCGGTTGGGGTTGTTGGCGTTGAGAATGGTGGCGTGGCGGCGTGTCCAGCGGGGAGCGATCAACTCACTGTTGGGATCTCCCGGCTTGACATAGGCCAGAACTGCCTCATAGCTATCGAGCAACTGGGTGCGCTGGCGTCCTGCCGGCTGATGGCAGCCAACACAACTGGCCTCCAGCAGCGGTTTGATGTCCCGCTCGTAGGTGTACTGCGGCTCGGTGCGAAAGCGCAGTTGAATGGTCTGCTCCAGAGGCAACCCCTCCTGGGGGGCAAGCGTGAGGGTGTAGTTGGTGCTAAAGCGCAGAGGCTCCCGCGGTTTGAGGAGTAGCTCGTTGCCCTGCACGTCGAAAACGACCGCTGCCGGCGGCTCCAACTGAACCACCAGTCGTTGTAGATTGGGATCCAGCGGCCGATTGAACTGCAGCCGTAGGATCCCGTCCACAAAAACATCCTGCTGCTCAGGGGCTGGCTGGGAGGAGACCCACTGCAGCGGCGGATTCGGCTGCGGCTCAACCTGCGGATGAGGCTGAACGAGCCAGAACCCCGCTGCCAACACCACCAGCCCCACCCAGGTTCGCCAGCGTCGCCAGCGGCGAGCCAGGTTCTCTGCAGATGGAGTGGACATTGCTGCTGCCCCCTTCAGGAAGATTAACTTTTGTCAGAATAGCGAAACCTTCTGGGCGTCAGCCACCAATTGATTGACGCAAACAGCTAGGGATCCTCAGCAAACGCGAGGATCCCTTGTCTACCTAATGAAATAGAAACAGGGGATGACGGAGGGTATCAGGAGAGAGAACCTCGACAAGGTAGGCGACAGGAAATCAGTCGATGCGCTCTAGCTTGATGTTGTGGTGGCCCAACTTGATCTCGAACTGATCCCCAGGTTTGAGGCCCATCTTCTTGGTGTAGGCAGCTCCAATGAGGAGGTTGCCATTCTTGTGAACTGAAACCCGGTAACTCGGAGCCCGACCCCGGGAACCGTTCCCATCACTAGCATCGAGATTCACACCGACTGCCTTCAGCAAGGCATTGTTGAACTGCATCAGATTTACTCGCTCCCGCCCGTTCTTGGTGTAGGTGACGTAACCGCAGGCGCGAGCTTTCTCCTTGGGATCGGCATTTCCCATGGAGGTTACCTTGTCGAGGAGCTCTTGGCCAGTGAGTGGTTTTGGTTTTCCAGTTGCAGTCATATCAAGCTGGTTCAAGGACAACAGTTAGTGTAGCCAAAAACAAATAGCGATTGCAATAGAGTTGCCTTCAACTCTTTCTTATTAGAGGGGATAAGTTCGGCAACCGGAATGGGATCTGAAGAGACGAGTGCGCAAAACGGCGGTAGCGAATTCCCTCTGCGGAACAGAACCTGTAGAGGCGAGGTCGGACTTTCGCAAAGAAAGGTTCTCCCCAGGCAAGCCCTAGGCTCGCAAGTGCTGTTCTCACCGGCGTCTGCGGTCTGAGCCCAAGGGATTCCTGTTGTGCCGCTGGCAGGGGGCAAAAACAGGGAAACTGGAAACAAGGCTGTTTGAGTGTTCTCTGGTATGGATCCCTTTTGGTCGGGACGGCGTCTGCTGGTTGGGGTGAGTGGGGGAATTGCTGCCTACAAAACGGCGGCTTTGGTATCTGCTCTGGCCCAGCAGGGAGCAGAGGTGAGGGTGGTTTTGACAAAAGCTGCAGAACAGTTTATCTCCCCGCTAACCTTTGCCACCCTGTCTCGCCAGCCAGCTTTTACCGATGCGGAGTTTTGGCAGGCCACGCGGGGGCGACCCCTGCACATTGAGTTGGGCGAATGGGCAGAGGTTTTTCTCATTGCGCCTCTTTCAGCTAACACCTTAAGCAAGCTGGCCCAGGGGCTGGCAGACAATTTGCTCACCAATGTGGTGCTGGCTTGCCACTGCCCGATAGCTCTGGCCCCGGCCATGAACACGTCCATGTGGAAGGCCGCAGCAGTGGCCGAGAATTGGCAGCGGCTGCAGCGGGATCCCCGTTTTTGGACCCTGCCTACTGCCAGTGGCCGCCTGGCCTGCGATGCAGTGGGGGAAGGGCGGATGCTGGAGCCGGAGGTGCTGCAGGAGTACGTACGAGCTTTGCTTTGGACGGGGGGGAAAAAGGATTGGCAGGGCAAGCGGGTGGTGGTGACGGCGGGGGGTACCCGGGAGCCCATTGATGCAGTGCGTTTTCTCGGCAACCCGGCCAGCGGGCGGATGGGAGTGGCGCTGGCAGTGGCAGCGGCCTGTCGGGGGGCCAAAGTTACGCTGGTGCATGGGCCCCTGGGGATCCCCTTCGAGCCGGAGCCCTTCGGCATACGGGCCATCCCGGTGGAGACGGCAGCCCAACTGGAGCAGGTTTTGCAGGCTGAGTTTCCCCAGGCCGATCTCCTCTGGATGGCAGCAGCCGTGGGCGATGTGCGACCTGCGCAGACCTATGCCGGTAAGCTGGCTAAGACCGATTTGCCGCCGCTGCTACCTTTAGAACCTGTTCCTGATCTTGTGGCAGCCTTGGCTGGCCAACGGCGTCCTGGCCAGCGCCTCATTGGCTTTGCCGCCCAGAGCGGGGATCCCCTCCCGCCAGCCCGCCGGAAGCTCCAGCAAAAAGGGCTAGACGCCATTGTAGCCAACCCCATCGACCAACCGGATAGCGGCTTTGGCAGCAGCCACAACCAAGGCTATTGGATCCCTCGTCAGGGAGACCCCCAGCAGCTCCCCCTGGCTCCCAAGGCCACCCTGGCCCATCGGCTGCTGGATCTGGCCCTGCAACTGGAGCCAAGCTGAAGCTGGAGGGTAACCCGCCCTGACAGACAGAGGAGAGGATCCCCTGGCAATCATTAGCTGGGTAAGGGGGGTTGGGGCTCTCTGCAGCAGAGAGCTCCCAGAATAGTAGTCGGCGATGGCAGCGCCAGCCAAGCAGCACCTCTATTCAAGCTTCCCCAGCAACGGCTAGACTGCTCTAGAAGACCACCTGCGTTGTCTAGGCGGTGGCCCTTGTTTTGCGCCAAGCCCCAACAGCGGTGGCAGCAGCCACTTATTAAGTAGCTACCCGGCTTTTCCTTAGGAACCATGACCCTGGCCGATGCAAATTCTCCGCTTTCCTCGACGACTGCAGCAGCTTGGCAGAAAGCGCTGAACGGCTTGCTGTTCCTGCTGCTAGCGGGGGTTCCCCTGTCCTGGATAGGCCACCTTCAGGGCTGGGATCCCAATCTCATCTTTCTCTGCGCCGCTTTGGCAGTGGTGGCTTTGGCCAAGTTTACCGGTCAGGCCACAGAGGAAATTGCCGCCTTGACGGGCCCAACGATTGGGGGGCTAATCAACGCCACCTTTGGCAATGCCACCGAGCTGATCCTTGGCCTGGTGGCGCTGCGGGCTGGCCTGGTGGAGGTGGTCAAAGCCTCCATCACCGGCGCCATCATCAGCAACCTGCTCCTGGTGGCCGGCTTGGCCATGCTTTTGGGTGGGATCAAATTTCGCGAGCAGAGCTTTCGGCCTGAGGTAGCGCGCATGAACGCCTCAGTGATGAACCTGGCGGTGGTAGCGTTGATCCTGCCCAGTGTGGTTACCTATGCCGATGCCAGCTTAGGGGAGATCTCCCTTCAGGAACTCTCGACAGCAGTGGCTCTGGTGTTGCTGGCAGTCTATGGTCTCACCTTGCTTTTTTCCCTCAAAACCCACAGTTACCTCTACAGCATTCACGAAGCCGAAGCCGCCACCCCTCTTGCCCCCAATCCCGTCCTGCAGGCAGAGGGATCCATTCCCCAGGTCTTGACCGCCTCCTCGGAGCAAAGTCAGCTGTGGCCCTGGGTACTAGCCCTTTTGGGGCTAACCGTGCTGGTGGCCCTTGAGTCGGAGTTGCTTGTAGACACCCTGGAAACTGCCCTTGAGCAGCTACAGGTTACACCCCTGTTTATGGGGGTGATCCTGCTGCCCCTCATTGGCAATGCGGCCGAACACGCAACGGCAATCACAGTGGCCTTGAAAAACAAGATGGATCTCTCCTTTTCAGTGGCCCTGGGCTCGACGATGCAGATTGCTCTGTTTGTGGCACCTCTCTTGGTGCTGGCCGGTAGCCTGCTGGGCCAACCGATGAACTTTAACTTCGGGCCGGTGGAATTGGTGGCAATTGCCGTCTCAGTGCTGCTGGTTAACTCCGTTACGAGCGACGGACGCTCCAACTGGCTGGAGGGGCTTTTGCTCCTAGCCACCTATGTCATTCTCGGGGTGGCATTTTTCTTCTTGCACTAACTCCCCCTACCTGCGCCTGCTGGCTGACGGGCAACGCGGGCTTCCTCCTCCGGGGAAGATTGCCGCCCCTCCCCTCCCGGCCAAACCCCTACTCGTCGCCAATAATTTCCGGCTCCATCAGCTCATCCGACATCTCGATAATGGCGCGGCGAATGGGCTTCATCCGTCCTTCTTCCGCCTCGTTGGGATCCTCATAGAGGCGACGCTTGGCCCGATTGGCCACCTGTACCGTAATGCGATAGCGATTTTTGGCAGCGTTAATCAATGCTTCTACCCGACGCATTAGCTCGTCATTGTCAATGCCCAAATCAGGATTGCGGGACGCCATAGTTGGAGTCTTGGTGTTCCTAGGCAAAGCTTGATTGTAGCGCAATGGAAGCCCTTAGCTCAGAGCCCGCGACCTGCTGACTTGCGCACCGCAATGAGGCTGCTGCTGGTGCCCAGGGAAATTCCCATCCCCAAAAGCAAAAGCGGCAGGAACCAGGACGCCAGGGGATCGGGATCGGCCTGGAGCACCTTGACCAAAGGCAGGGGAATTAGCCGCTCTAGCGCCTCCTGCAGCAACTGCCGCGATCCCAAAACCAAGCCCCAAGCCCCCAGGGCACTGATCAACCCAAACAGGCAGCCCTGCAAAACAAAGGGCAAGTAAATCCAGGCTGCCGTTGCCCCCACCAGCTGCATTACCTCAATCTCCCGCCGCCGCGCTATGACGACGAGGCGAATGGTGGTGGTGATGACAGCCACTGCAGTTAGAGTCAGCACCCCAAGGATGCCCAGGGATCCCAGCCGCAGCAGCTCCTGGAGCTGGGTCAGTTCTTCCACAATACGGCTGCCGTAGTACACCTCGTCCACCCCTTCCAGGGTGCGAATTTGCTCAGCCACCTGGCCCAGGGTTTCGGCGGAATCTGCCTTGACGCGCAGGGTATCCACAAGGGGGTTCTCTCCCAGCTGGATTTCCAGGGCCGCCTCATCTTGGATCCCCATCTCCAGCAGCAGGTCGCGCCAGGCTTGCTCTTTGGTGATCACCCTCACCGCTTCCACATGGGGCAGTCGGGCAACTTGCGGCTGCAACTCCACCCCTTGGCGTTCCGGCTCCAGATAGACAGAGATCTCCAGTTGCCCTCCCAGGGAGCGCACCGTCGCCTCCACTCCCCAAGACAGCTCCACGCCGATCCCGACCAAAAACAGCAGCACCAGCAGGGTGCTAACAGCAGCCCAGTTTAGCCAGCCTCCCCGCCGCAACCCCAGAAAAGTCTCTTGCAAGAGATAGCGAATCTTGTAGAGAAACTGCATGCTGCTTAGCGCCTAGCGAAGGGATTCCCGCCCTAGGGAGCATGGAAAGGGGGCTTGGCCTGCAGATCCCGGCAGCTCCTCAGCCCCTATCATACAGGCGTCCTCCTTCCATGCGCACCACCCGGTGGCCGGCTCGCTCCACGAGATAGGGGTCGTGGCTGGTCATGATGATCGTCACCCCAAAAGAATTAAGGCGCTCCAAAATCTGGAGAACCAACAGCGAGTTTTCCGGATCCAGGTTCCCTGTCGGCTCGTCTGCCAGCAGTAGCACCGGCCTGTTGACAATGGCGCGGGCCAGGCTGAGGCGCTGCTGTTCTCCCCCCGAAAGCTCATGGGGAAAGCGATTCTCCTTATCGGCCAGCCCCACCATCTTCAGGGTTGGCCCAAGGCGGCGGCGAATTTCTGCCGGGGAGAGCCCCTGGGCCCGCAGGACAAAGGCTACATTTTCCGCTAGGGTGCGATTGGCCAAGAGGCGATAGTCTTGAAAGACCACTCCCAAGCGCCGCCGCAGCATCGCTAGAGGACGGGGGGGAATCCGGTAGGGCCGCCGCCGACCTTCCGAAGAAAACAGGCACACCCCATCCACCATCACCGTACCCTTGGTGGCCTCTTCAGCCCCGTAGAGCAGCCTCAGGAGAGTGGACTTGCCCGCCCCTGAGACTCCAGTTATGAAGACAAACTCGCCGCGGCGCACCTCCAAATTGACATCCCGCAAGAGCCACTCGCCATTGGGAAGGACTTTGCTCACACCCCGCAGCAACACCATGTTCTCAGAGCTGCTGGGCAGGGATCGCGGGCGGGACCGGTCAACGTCTAGGTCAGCTAAGGCGGGTAAGGCGGGAAGAGAGACGCTGGAGCTGGGATGGGCGCAACGGTAAAAGCGAGGAACATCACCAACGGGCTGACTAACCATCATGGCAAAGCACCTACAAAGAGGGAGAGGAGGTCTCGCCACCTGCTTGGGAGGGAGAGGGAGCCCACAGCACTTGCCAGGCAAACCTGGGCAAAGCCAACATGCGTCGCCAGCGCCAAGGTTCCTGATAGAGACGATACAACCATTCCAGGTGATGGTCACGCCACCAGCGGGGGGCCCGTCGTTTTTGCCCAGCCCAAATGTCGAAGCTACCGCCCACTCCCATCCAGATGGCTTGGGGCAAAAGAGCTCGCCAGCGATAAATCCATAGCTCTTGGCGCGGGGATCCCAGCCCCACCCACACCAGCTGCGGCTGGAAGGCCTGGAGAGTTTGCAGCAGGTTTTCTTCCTCGGCAGGAGAGAAGTAGCCGTGGTGGCCCCAAACGGCCAGAGAGGGAAAGCGGGCTCGCCAGTGCTGAATCGCCGCCTGGTTTACCTCCGGCTTGCCCCCCACCAAGGCCAAGCGCCACCCCTGTTCTGCCGCCAATTGGATTAAGGCTTCGGCTAGCTCGATCCCTGGCACCCGCTGGACGCGGATCCCTTGCCGCTGTAAGGCCCAAACCACCCCAATGCCGTCTGGGATCACCAGCTCAGCCTCCCGCAGCACTTGGGCAAAGGCAGGATCCCGCTGCCCCTGCATGATCATCTCCGGGTTGCAGGTGACCACCTGGGCGCCCAGGCCCTGGCTGAGGCGGGCTGCAATCCAGGCGGCGTAGCTCTGCAGCTGGGCTTCCGGCAGGGTAAGGTGCAGGTTGACGCCCAAAAGGGGGTAGGCTACCAACGCCATCGCCACGAACCTAGGGAGAGGACTTGCTTCCCCATCCAAATTGTGCCAGCAAAAAAGAGGGCCAGCTGCTAGGATCCCCATGCTCTCCGAACAGCCTTCTCCAAGCGTCCTAACTCCCTCTGAAGGGCACTGGCTCTGGCGGGGCCAGTCTATTCGCTACCAGCAGGCGGGATCCGCTAGCCCAGCAGTAGTGCTCATCCACGGCTTTGGGGCCAGCAGCGACCACTGGCGGAAAAATTTGCCGGCGCTGGGGCGGCACTGCCGCGCGTACGCCCTGGATCTGCTCGGGTTTGGGGGATCCGCCAAGCCCTTGCCGGGATCCCCTTTGCCCTACACCTTCGAGACCTGGGGCGCCCAGGTGGCCGATTTCACGCGGGAGGTCGTGGGGGAGCCAGCTTATCTAGTGGGCAACTCCATTGGTTGCATTGTGGCCTTGCAGGCAGCTGTTTTGCAGCCAGGCCAGGTTTTGGGGGTGGCGATGTTGGATCCCTCGCTGCGGCTGCTGCACGAGCGCAAGCGACACCAGCTCTCATGGCTGCGCCGCTGGACTGCTCCGTTGCTGCAATCTCTGCTGGGGTGGCCCCCCTTTGGGCGGTTTTTCTTTGCCCAGCTAGCCCGACCCAAGGCTATTCGCAACATCCTCCTCCAGGCCTACGGGCGCAAAGAAGCGGTTACGGAAGATCTGGTGCAGCTGGTGCTGCGACCGGCTCTTGATCCAGGGGCGGCAGAGGTTTTCTTGGCCTTTGTCCGCTACTCTCAAGGCCCCTTGGCCGAAGATCTCCTCCCTCAGGTCACCTGCCCTGTCCTCATCCTCTGGGGGGAGGCAGATCCCTGGGAGCCCATTGCCTTAGGGCGGGCCTTGGCCGAGTTCCCCTGCGTGGTGGGGTTTATTCCTTTGCCCGGGGTGGGCCACTGTCCCCACGACGAAGCCCCAGAGCTGGTCAACCCGCTGCTGCTAGCCTGGCTCCGGGATCCCACCCGAAAACCTGAGCTCGGGATCCCCTAGCAGCGCCTCTCCCAGAGGAGGGAAGTCCCGTCCCCCGCCTAAGAGGGAGTGAGGTGCTCTAGTTGATCCAAGTTGGGGCCGCTCAGCCGGAAGGCCTGGCCAAACCCCTGAATGAAGCTGCCGCTGGTGGGGTTGATCTGACAGAAGTGGAAGTCCGCCAGGCCCAGGATCATCTCGGCAATCTCGTACTTGGCGCGATAACGGGCCTCAAACCCCTGGGCTTGGGCCTCTTCGCGGCTGAGGAACTGGGCTGTCCCCTTTAGCATTAGCCGCGGCAAGGCGTGGTTGCTGCGCGGATCCCCCGGCGTCGGCGGCTCGTGGATGAGCAGCGCGGCCCGGGGATCTGCCCGCAAAGCTAGGGTGTGGGCAGAAAGGTCGCTGATGACAATGGCCAAGCGCAAGGGATCCCATTGCACCACAAAAGGCACTAGCGACACTGCTGGCGACCCCTCCTCTAGCACCGCCAAGCTGGCTACTGGCTGGGTCTCCAGCAGCGCCCGCAACTTTTCCTGTGCCGACATTGCTTTTTCTCTCCCTGCCGCTGCTATTATCCCCAAGCCCTCCTGGTTTGAGAAGGGATGGCCTAGCCCCCGTTGACGACCTGGCCCGGGAAAGTGGCCTGGCTCTCCCGCCGTCTGCACAACCTGGTTTGGCTCAACTCCCGCAACGGGGACGAAAGCCCCAACTCTCCCTTTGCTCAACAAAACTTTACAATCCTCCCCAGAGTAGGCTACACTGGTCAAGAAAGAATAAGGAGAACCCTATGAGCAGATATCGCTCCGTTGTTGTTGAAGACGGTGGTCGCCTCAACAACTACGCCATTGAGCCAGAAATGTATGTGGATCCCGTTCCGCGGGTGGGCTTTACCGAGTACGCTGAGCGCTTGAACGGGCGCTTGGCAATGATTGGCTTTGTGGCCTTGATTGCGTTTGAAGCATTGTCCGGTACCACCCTCATTGGCTGGCTGCAGTCCTTGGGTCGGTAGAAGAAGACAAGCTGGGGCCCACTGAGCAACGCGGCGCGGAAGTATGGAAAAGAAGCGCCGCTATTTGACTACCCTGCAACAACTCCTGACCTAGTCTGCAATAGCGCCGGCCCCTAGGAAAGCCCCTTGTAGGCCTCTACACCAACAGCCAGGTTGCACCAGAGAGGGTTAACTCCAGCGGGGAGCAGGGTGCTCTCAGTGCCAAGCTAACCTCCAAGGAGCTGCAACAACTGCAAACTGCCTAGACCTAGGTGAAAGCCTGCAGTCCCCTGCCAGCCTAAGCGGCCCTTTTGCTAGCGGCAGCCACCTGCCAAGGCAGAGTCGTGTTGGCCCAAGGTACCCCCTGGGGCTTAGGGGGCCTTGGCCCGCTGCCTGCGGGGCTACGTTTTGCCAGCGGGACGCCCTCCTTCGAGCCCCCAGCCGTGGGCTAGCACTTGCCAAGGAGCTTCCCTTGGCTGTAGCTAGGGATCCGGCATCTCCCAGTGCAGCTCTACATGGGTGTAGCCTTCTGGGGTTTGGGTGCGGTGCCAGGATCCCTTGGGCAGGTAGCGGGCGATGGTATTCATGACCTTGCTGCCGTAACCGCCGCAGGGGGCCGGAGCGTACTCTATGCCGTCGTTGAGGATCGACAGGTAGCAGTGGCGATCCCTTTGGACTAGGGACACCTTGACAAAGGAGGCGTTGCCCTTGGGAGGCTGGACATGGGCAATGACATTGCCAATGGCCTCTCGCAGAAAGCGCAGGATGTCCTCCCGCTGGTCGAACCACTCACTAGTATTGGGCTCCGCCAAAGGTTGCAGGTGGCGCTCTACAGCCAAGGTCAGGCTGCCCGTTTGGATGAGCTCGTCCAGATAGGTGTCGATGCCCCGGTGCAAGCCCTCCCGCAGGCTGGGGGAAATGTGCAACTTGGTGGCCAGCGTGCGCACGTCATTGAGCTGGGCGCGAATGCCCCGCCCGATCCGCTCCAGCTGCTCCAGGAGACGATCGTAAATGGCAGGATCGGGATCCCTGCCCTGTTGCTGTTGCCATTGTAAGCTCTCCAGCTCGTCCATCACCACCTTCAGCTCTTGCAGCTCGCGATCATGAATGTCGGTGGCTACCCGGTAGAGCAGCTTGCGGGCTTGGTCGATGGCCGCCTCCTGCTCAGCCCGGCGTAGGCGCTCCAATTCCTGTTGTTGGGCCAAAAGCCTCTGCTGGTTTTCCAAAATCACCAACGTTAGCAGCAGGCTTACCTCTGTCAGGCCAACCGCCAAAGCTGGCAAGCTCAGCGGCCAAATCCAACGCCATAGCAAAAATTGGGCCACAGCCCAGCCTTCGTAAGCAGCCAGCCCCAGCAGCGGCCAGAGGAGAGGGCACCGCTGTTTCCAGTCCCAGCGACTCTTGCGCGGAGAAGGGCGATGAAGCACCAAGATCAGGCCCGTTCCCCCACTCAGCAGAAAGACAACCCCTGCCGCCAGCGCTGCCGGCAGGGATCGATACACCTCTCCGGTAAGCAGGCTGGACAAGACTTGCGCCTGCAGTTCTACGGCTGCAATCTGGGATCCATCTGCTGTCCGTACTGGAAAGGTCTCGGGGTAGCCGCCCACAAAGCCCACCAGGACGATCTTGTTCCGCAGTTGCTCGGCAACTTTCGGATCGAGGGGGGGGATCCCTTCCTGGCGGCGGCAGGCTTGCCCGGGGTTGATCGTCGGGGAGCCGGGTCCCGTCCGGGGAATCACCGGCGGACAGACCTCCTCGATGGGAATGATGGGGATGCCGTGCTGGGCTCCGAGGGGGTTGAATTGAACTGGCTGCAAACCCCGTTCGCGCAACCAGCGGCTGGCCCGCTCCGGGTCGTACTTGGCAAAAGCCAAGGCCTCCACCGCAGCAAACATCTGCTCCTCCTGGCTGTCGCGGCGTAGGTAGAGCCCCCGCAACTGGGCCTGGCGCAGGATTCCAGCCCCGTCCAGGCGGTGTTGCACCACTCCCTGGACATGTTCCGGTGCCACCAAGTACTCCAGCCGCCGCGAGGAAAAGGGCAAAAAGTGGTTGTAGATGTTGATCTCAGAGCGGCCAAAGCTCTCACTGCTGCGGGTAGCCAAGACCACACGATCTGGGTAGCGCTGGATAACCTGACGCAGGGGAGCATCCAGGTCCTCGTTACCCAGATTCTGCGGCACCACAAAGCTACTGGGCAGATTCAGCACCACCACCCTAGCCCCCGCTTCTTCCAGCAAGCGCAGAGTTAGGCCGGCGTAGTTGGAGCGCTCCAGAAGAAAGTCAACATGAGGCTTGCCCTCCGCCCTTTCCCCCTGGCCTTCAAGACGGCCATCGATGCCGACAATTGCCACCTCTGGGGAAGGCTGTTGGGGGCGGCGCAGGGCATAGAGCCAGGCTTGGGCATCGCTCTCCAGCCGCAGGGGCAAGGGGTGCTGAGCGGAAAGGTTGAGCAAAGTAGCCCACCCCAGCCCCCAAGCCAAAGCCCAGCCCCATTCCCCTGGGGAGGCGGCCCGTCGAGCTGGCACTCCAGGACCTTGGTCACTGGGGGGTGGGGAAGAAACCGCAGCCTCAACGGCGGTGGCTGCGCACTCGCGCCGCTTCCTCAGGGCTAATGCCAAGCCGGGTGAGGTTGACACGGCCCTTGTGATCGATGCTGCGCACCTTGACCACCACTTCGTCTTCCACGGCAACTTCATCTTCGACGCGGGTGACGCGGTACTCCGCCAGTTGCGAGATGTGGATCATGCCCTCCTTGCCAGGCAAGAACTCCACAAAGGCGCCAATAGGGAGGATGCGGGTCACCCTGCCTAGGTAAACTTGCCCTTCCTCCACTCGCCGCACTAGGTTTTCAATCATGGCCCGCGCCGCTTCAGCCTGGCCGCTAACCGAGGAAGAGACCGTGATTGTGCCATCGTCGCTAATGTCCACCTTGGCCCCCGTTGCTTCAGTAATGCTGCGCACCATCTTTCCGCCGGGGCCGATGATCTTGCCGATGTCTTCTGGATCCACCTTGAAGGTAAGCAAACGGGGAGCCGTTTTGGCCAACTGAGGCCGAGGGGCGGGAATGACCTCCAGCATTTTGTCGAGGATGTAGTCCCGCCCAGCCTTGGCTTGCAGGAGGGCCTTCTCGAGGATGTCAACGGTGATGCCGGTAATTTTCATGTCCATCTGCAAAGCGGTGATCCCCGCCCGCGTGCCGGCCACCTTAAAATCCATGTCCCCCAAAAAGTCCTCGATCCCTTGGATGTCAGTGAGGATACGCACCTCGTCCCCTTCTTTGATTAGGCCCATGGCTACGCCGCTAACTGGCGCCTTAATCGGCACCCCGGCATCCATCAAAGACAGGGTAGAGCCACAGACTGAAGCCATCGAGGTGGAGCCATTGGAGGAGAGCACCTCCGAGACTACCCGCACCACGTAGGGGAACTCCTCCTCCTTGGGCAGCACTGGCACTAGGGCCCGCTCCGCCAGCGCCCCATGGCCAATCTCCCGCCGCCCCGGCGAGCGCGAGGGCCGCACTTCTCCCACAGAAAAACCAGGGAAGTTGTAGTGGTGCATGTAGCGCTTTTCGTCCACTGGGTGCAGGTCGTCCAACTCCTGGGCATCGCCAGGGGTGCCTAGGGTAGTAATGGAAAGGACTTGGGTGAGGCCACGATTGAACAGAGCACTGCCGTGGACTCGCGGGATCAAGCCCACCCGGCAGGAGACCGGCCGCACCTCGTCCAGCCTGCGCCCATCTACCCGCACCCCCTCTTCCAGGATCTGCCGGCGCATCAGCTTCTTGAGGAGGGCCTTGAACTGGTTGTCCAACTCCTTGGGGTTTTCCAGCAGGTAAAGCCTTAGGGGATCCCCCTCTGGCCGTTCCTGGATTTGGGCCGCCAGCTTGGCCTTGATGGCCTCCAATTGCTGCTCGCGGCTGGTCTTGTCCAAAAACTGTCTAAGGACAGAGCAAATCTCCTCCTGCGCCTGTTCTGCTACAAAGGTAACCAGCTCCTCATTGACGGGGGGCGGGGGCAGTTCCACAGGAGTGATGTTGAGGTCGGCAAAGACTTGCTGTTGAGCTTTGAGCAGCTCCTGAACAGCCTCGAATCCAAACTCGATAGCCTCAACCACGTCCTTTTCCGGCACCTGCTTGGCGCCCGCCTCGACCATGATCACGCCGTCGGCACAGCCAGCTACCACCAGATCCAGGTCGCCAGCCTCGATTTCCGCATAGGTAGGGTTGATGATAAACTCATCCTGGAGTAGGCCAACTCGCACCGCTGCCACCGGGCCGTTGAAGGGAATGCGGGCACCGTGAACGGCCAGGGAGGCTCCTAAAATGCACAGCACATCGGGGGGCACCTTGTCGTCCACAGAGAGGGTGGTGGCTACAATTTGTACGTCGTCCCGTAGCCACTCTGGAAACAGCGGCCGCAGGGGTCGGTCTATGAGACGCGAGATCAAAGTAGCCCGCTCTGGGGGGCGACCCTCGCGCCGCAGGTAGCTCCCTGGGATCCGGCCAGCAGCATAGAGGCGCTCCTCATAGTCCACCAGCAACGGCAAAAAGTCAGCCCCCTCACGATTGGCCTGGCGCGTGGCCGTAACCAAGACCGAAGTTTCCCCACAGGTCAGCCAGACTCCACAGCCTGCCTGGGGGGCCATCAAGCCAATATTGATGTCAATTTCCCGCCCGTAGAAGGAAATCGACCGAGTATATTCTGCCATGTAACGCTTCGCCTTCCTCTTTTCCTTGCCGCTATCGTAGCATTTTGGCCCGTTGAAGTAGGCAACCCCTGCCGAGCCACTAGGCCTCCGGCCACTTCTTTTGCAGGGGCTAGCTCAGCCTCACCCGATTTCTGCGTTGGCCAAGAGACTGCAGAAGGCGGTTGGCAGTACCTCTCCAGGCGCCAAGGATCTGGGGCCTTCAGCAGCCGCTGAAGTCCTCCCGGCGGTTATAGCTTGCTTCTATAGAGCAATGCAATAAGCTAGGGGCTTTACGGCGCTTCTAGTAATGCCAAAATAAAAAGCACTGTCTACCTCTTCAATCGAAAAGTTATGAACGCTGCCGCAGCTTCTACCTCTTCCTCATTTGATGGCCAAGCCTTGGATCATGTGCTTATTTTCGACACCACTTTGCGCGACGGAGAGCAGTGTCCCGGCGCAACCCTCAACACTGAGGAGAAACTGGCCATTGCCCGGCAACTGGCTCGGCTAGGGGTTGATATCATCGAGGCGGGGTTTGCCTACGCCAGCCCTGGCGACTTTGAGGCGGTGCAGAAGATAGCTGAGCACGTGGGCACCCCCGATGGCCCCGTCATCTGCAGCCTGGCTCGTGCCCGCAAGGCTGATATCGAAGCGGCAGCTGAAGCCCTCAAACCCGCTGCCAAGCCCCGCATCCATACCTTCATTTCCACCTCTGACATCCACCTCAAGTACCAGTTGCGCAAAACCCGCGCTGAGGTGCTGCAAATTGCTGAAGAGATGGTGGCCTACGCCAAGTCCTTTGTGGACGATGTGGAGTTCTCCGCCATGGATGCCACCCGCTCTGATCCCGAATTCCTCTACGAGGTCCTCGAAGCAGCCATTCGGGCCGGGGCCAAAACCATCAATATCCCTGATACCGTTGGCTACAGCATGCCCGAGGAATTCGGCCAACTGATTAAAAGCATTCGCGAGAACGTGCCCAGTATTAAGCAGGCTATCATCTCTGTCCACGGCCACGACGACCTGGGAGTCTCAGTAGCCAACTTCCTGGAGGCCATCAAGCAGGGAGCGCGACAGGTGGAAGTAACCGTTAACGGCATTGGCGAGCGGGCCGGTAACACAGCGCTGGAAGAAGTGGTGATGGCCCTGCATGTGCGCCGCAGCTACTTTAACCCCTACTTTGGGCTGCCGGTGGACTCCGAAAAACCGCTGACTCACATCAAAACCCAGGAGATCTACCGCACCTCCCGCCTAGTCTCCAACCTCACCGGCATGTTGGTGCAGCCCAACAAGGCAATTGTTGGTGCCAATGCCTTTGCCCACGAATCCGGCATCCATCAAGACGGGATGCTCAAAAACCGTCAGACCTACGAAATCATGGACGCCCAAACCATCGGTCTGCAATCGAGCACCTTGGTGTTGGGCAAACACTCGGGCCGCCACGCCTTCCGTACCCGCCTCAAGGAGCTGGGCTTCGAGTTGTCAGAGCAAGAGCTAAACAAGGCTTTCTTGCGCTTCAAAGAGCTGGCCGACAAAAAGAAAGAGATCACCGATCTCGACCTAGAGGCCATCGTCAACGATGAAACCCGGCCAGTGCCGGACCTCTACCGGCTGGAGCACGTGCAGGTGGTGTGTGGCAATCACGAGACGCCTACAGCTACTGTGCGCCTAATTACCCCTGAGGGGGAGGAAAAGGTGGATGCAGCGGTGGGCACGGGACCGGTGGATGCGGTTTACAAAGCTATCAGCCGCATTGTCAACATTCCTAACCAGCTCATTGAATTCTCTGTCCAGTCGGTTACCGCCGGCATTGACGCCATGGGGGAAGTTACTATCCGCCTGCGCCATGAAGATCGCATCTTCTCCGGCCATGCTGCCAATACGGACATCGTTGTTGCCTCCGCGCAAGCCTATGTGAACGCCCTCAACAAGCTCTATGCCGCTCTGCATGCAGCTCGCTCGACGGCTGCCCAGAGGGAGGCTGCTACGCAACAAGTTTGACCACGAGCACAACAAGCCCTCTCCTTGCTTCCAAAGCCAGGCTCCTGGGCTCCCTCTCCTGCCGGGGGGCAGTCCGGGGGAACCTAACCCTAGGGGAGGATCCCCCCGGCAAACACTCGGCCGATAACCTCTTCAATTGGCGGATCGGTTACTGTCAAGTCCAACACCTCCAGCTCTGCCAGCAGCCTGGCCACTGTCTGGGTGAGCTGTTCCCGCCGCACCCACAGCCGCACCTCGCAGCTGCTGCCAGGATCCCCTTCGCTGCGCAGCTCACCATAGGACTGCAGTTGCGCCGAGGAGCAAGGGCGGGCCAATTCCAGCTTCACCTCGCGATAGGGAGCAAAGCGCTGCCGCAGCTCTTCTAGGTTGCCATCGTAGATCAGTTGCCCGCCGCTAATCACCAGCACCCGCTCACAAAGGGCTGTAATATCAGCCATGTAGTGGCTGGTCAGGAGCACTGTTGCCCCGTAGCGGCGGTTGTAGTCCCGTAGAAACTGCCGCACAGCAGCCTGGGCATTCACATCCAACCCCAAGGTGGGCTCGTCCAAAAACAAAACCTGCGGGCGGTGGAGCAGGGCCGCCAGGAGCTCTGCCTTCATCCGCTCCCCTAGGGAAAGCTTGCGCACCGGTTGATTTAGCTTGCCTTGCAGGTTGAGTAACTCCGCCAACTCCTCCACCCGATCCTGAAACACCTTTTCCGGGAGCTCGTAAACAGCGGCATTAATGCGCAAGGAGTCCATCGCCGGGAGATCCCAGAGGAGCTGCTGCTTTTGTCCCATCACAAGGGTAATCTGCCGCAAAAAAGCTGGCTCGCGTCGGTAGGGCAGATGGCCGACCACCTGGACCGTGCCACTGGAGGGGTAGATGAGACCTGTTAGCATCTTTAGGGTGGTGGTCTTGCCAGCGCCGTTTGGCCCCAGAAAACCTACCACCTCCCCCGCCTGAATCTGAAAGCTCAAAGACTGCACTGCCGGGATGTAGCGATAGGTGCGGCGAAAAAAGTGACGCAATGTGCCCACTACCCCCGGCTCCTTGATGGCCACTGGGTAGACCTTGCTCAGGTTGTCAACAGCAATAATTGGCTCCAAACTCTCACCCCCACAAAATAGCCAGACTGGCTTCCCCAGCCCCAAGGCTAAGCTCCCCAAAGCTGGGCCTACCAGATCTGGCCAGGAGGCAACAGCAGATGGGCAAGGGAACTACAGCAACCCCACGTCGATTCCTGGCTTGCCGGCAACCAGCTCTACCTTCAGGATGCGGCCACCCGACTTCTGAATGCGCTGCTGCTCGCGAAACCAGTTGTCGTAGGGTACCAACTTGGTGAAGTAGGTATTCTGCAGCTCCCGTTGGGTACGAATTCGGGTTTGGCTAGGCACGCAAGCTGTAATCTTAAACATCCGCATGGTGCAAGGATCCCCCTGATAAATGGCTGACCCAACCAGCAAGGCAGGCGACCCACCTCAGAAAGCTCGCGTACCCTAGTTAGCACACCAGATCCCTGGGGCAAGTCGCCTGTCGTGCTTGTTAGAGGCTAAACCTCAGGCCAAGGCCACAATGTTGGCAGTTAGCTTAGGCCGGAGCAAATGTAGTCAAAGTACACACCCATTTCTTTGCCGGCTTCAGGACCCACCAAAGCCGCAGTTACCTCCTTCATGGCTTGGATGGCCTGAATCGTTGCCCCAATTGGCACTCCCAGCGAGTTGTAGGTTTCTTTGAGGCCGTTGAGCACCCGCTCGTCGAGGATGGAGGGATCCCCTGCCAACATGGCGTAGGTGGCATAGCGCAGGTAGTAGTCCATGTCGCGAATGCAAGCAGCATAGCGACGGGTGGTGTACATGTTGCCACCAGGGCGGGTGAGATCCGAGTAGAGCAAAGCCTTGGCAGCAGCATCCTTAATGATGTTGGAAGCGTTGGCTGCAATGGTGGCAGCCGCCCGCACCCGCAGCTCGCCCGAGGCGAAGAAAGCCCTCAGCTTGTCCATGGCCGAGCTGTCGAGGTACTTGCCTTGGACATCGTAGCTGTTGATTACAGCAGTAATTGCGTCTTGCATGATGAGCTTCCTAAATCCAATCCGTGAACCTTAAACAGAAGGCAGTTAAACAAAAAGACTAACTCATGGCTCCCGCGACAAAGTCAAAGTAGTAGGCTGCTTCAGCCGCGTCCTCGGGAGACAACAGACCCATGGCTACCTGCTTCATGAGGCGAATGCTCTCCGCCACTGCCGGCAGGGGCGTGCCCAAGGAGTTATACATCTCCCGCACACCTACCAAGCCGATTTCCTCAATCGGCGTAACATCGCCGGCAACGATCCCATAGGTAATTAGGCGCAGGTAGTAGTCCATATCCCGCAGGCAAGTTGCCGTCATCTCCTCTCCGTAAGCGTTGCCACCTGGAGAGACAATGTCGGGACGCTTTTGGAAGAGCTGATCGGCTGCTTGCTTAACGATGCGCTCACGCGACTCAGTCAAGACTTGAGCAATGCGCAGCCGCTTCTCCCCCGAGGTGACGAAGGACTTAATGCGATCCAGTTCTCCCGGGCTGAGGTAGCGGGCTTCCGCATCCGCATTCACAATCGACTTCGTGATAACGCTCATGGATAGCCATCCTCAAGTCGTTTTTTTAAAAGAGTATGACAGGCATACCCCCATGTTATTCTCCGATATGCCTGCCGTCTGCCATCTCAGATCTTCACACTTCTTAAAGTCCTTCCCAGGCAAGGAGCTCCCCTCCCTGGCAACGGCTGCAGCGGCTAGCCCTCGTCTAGGGCAGATAGGGTTGAAAGTCTTGGGTAACCCTCAAGGTCAGGCTGGCGTTGGCATCAATCACCGCCACTTCTGGCGCTGTCACGTTGCCAATCACAGCCCCTGCAGCTGCTCCGCCCAGCACTTTCTCTGTTGAGATCACCCGGTCACCCAGGAGGCCCCCTAAGATGGCCCCTGCAGCTGCTCCAATCAGGGCATCTTGGACAATGGCTTCCGCAGAGGTATGGCGGGGATCCTTGCGCAGCGGGATCACCTGGCTTTGGGCGTAGAGGGGGTAGGATTGGCCGTTAAAAACCAAAGCTCGCGAGACAAACTGGGTGCCGCCGCTTACTGGCTGGAATTGACCTTCTAGGATGGCTCCCGCCGGGACGACCGTGTTGCCGTAGATATCCCGCAGGGGAGTTTCCAGGCTGAGGCTGACGGCGCGGGTTTCACCAGGGGCAAGCAGGAGGGGCTCGGCAGAGCGATGCACCGCTTGGATTAAATCTCCAGAGCGCAATAGCAGCGTGGTTCGCAATTGAAAGGGCTGGCCAGAGCCGTTTCCCCCTGCCGCCGGATTTACAGGACGCCATCCCTCGCCAGGGGGTGGGGGTGGCAAGGGATCCCTTTGCGCCAAAACCGGCGCAGCTGGTGGTAGCCAGAGCAACCCCCCCAGCAGCGGAGCCAACAGGCAACGGGCTCGGTTGGTCATGGTCTTATCCCTGAGCTACACTTCTAGGTTAGCGGCAAAAACCAAGTGCAAAGGCTTCTTTGGCTTCCCCCTCCATCAAACCCACTCCTAGAGGGAAGTCAGCTTCCCAGAGCAGTAGATTCTGCTGCTCTTTGGACTGGATAGCAGTGCGGAAAAGCGCCATAGTTCTGGAATACCTGCTGCCCGTGCTAGATTGGGCCTAGGTTTTTTCCTCCCCGTGGGGCTTTTTCCGCAATCCCAACTCTTTCCCTGTGGCTATGAAGTCCAGCCCATCTATGCCAAACCAACCCTCTCCCAGTTCAGGCCCTTCTGCTCAGCCTGACCAGTCGCCTCAAGGGAATAGAGTCCTTCCCTTTTTGCAGCCTTTGGCAGTCTCCGCCCTCAGGTCTCTTTTTGCGTCAGTGCTGCTGGTGCTCTTGGGCATTGGTCTGGGAGCAGCGCTAGGGGGAGGCAGGGGGGTATCTGCTCAGACGACGGCAACTCCACCCCAGCCAAACCTAAATTTTATTGCCGAGGTGGCCCAGAAGGTGGGGCCGGCAGTGGTGCGCATCGACTCAGAGCGGACAGTCAACGTTCCTGGGGCTTTCCCAGAGGAGTTCTTTAGCGATCCGTTTTTCCGCGAGTTCTTTGGCCAGGTGATCCCTCCCCTGCCGCGGCAGCGACGACAGCAAGGGACGGGCTCCGGCTTTATCATTAGCCCGGATGGCCAGATCATCACCAACGCCCATGTGGTGGAGGGATCTGACAAGGTGACGGTGACGCTGAAAGATGGCCGTAGCTTTGAGGGCAAGGTTATTGGCACGGACCCAGTTACGGACATTGCAGTGGTCAAGATTGACGCCCAGAACTTGCCAACGGTGAAGCTGGGCCGCTCCGAGCTTCTGGAGCCGGGTCAGTGGGCCATTGCCATTGGCAACCCCCTGGGGCTAGACAACACGGTAACTGCCGGGATCATCAGTGCCTTGGGCCGTTCCAGCAGCGAGATCCGCGTGCCCGACAAGCGGGTGTCGTTCATCCAGACGGATGCGGCCATTAATCCCGGCAACTCCGGCGGTCCGCTGCTGAATGCCCAAGGGGAAGTGATTGGGGTCAATACCGCCATCATCCAGGGAGCGCAGGGGTTGGGCTTTGCCATTCCCATTGAGACAGCGCAGCGGGTGGCCAACCAGTTGATTACCCGGGGCAGGGTGGATCACCCCTACTTGGGTATCCGCATGCTCACCCTTACTCCTGAGCTGAAGGAGCGCCTTAACCAGGATCCCAACAGTCGCATTTTCGTAACCGTGGATCAGGGGGTGCTCATCGGCGAGGTCATTCAGGGATCCCCAGCAGAGCGGGCGGGCCTGCGGGCTGGAGATATCATCCTCTCCGTCAATGGCCGCCCTGTAACCACTGCCGACCAAGTGCAGCAAGAGGTGGAGCGCACTGAGGTGGGCAGCAAGCTAGAGCTGGAGATTGAGCGAGGGGGGCGGCGGCAAAAGATCCAGGCGGTCACCGGCTCTTTCCCGACGCCAAAGCGCAGCTAAGCAACTGCTGTTCAAGCCAGCTGGTTGCTACAACCAAGAGGGGGGAGAGGAGGTAACGTTCCGCTGGACTTCGGCGGCAGGCTGGCGCTCTTGCGGGGGAGGGGGACGGTGGGGCAGCTACTATGGATCTGTCTCCTCTGGCGTTCTGGGTAGGGTCCAGCATGGTTAAGCAGCGGAGAGCCCTATCCCCTTGGTGCAAGCAGGTGAGGAATTGGCCAGCCTGTACTGATTTGGAGCTGATGGAAGCCCTCAAAGCAGGGCAGCCTGCTGCTCTGGCCGCCCTCTATGATCGCTATGCCAGCTTGGTCTATGGTTTGGCCCTCCAGATCCTAGGCTGTGTAACTGAGGCCGAGGATCTGACGCAAGAAGTGTTCGCCACCCTCTGGCGAAAGCCCAGCCACGATCCCAAGCAGGGATCCATCAACAGTCTTTTGTGTAGGTTGACCCGAGCGCAGGCTCTTGAGCGGCTGCGCTCTCAAGGCAGCCAGCGGCGCCCCTGGAAGCCCTGGCAGCCCCTGCTCATTGCCAGCAGCAGATCTCCAGCCCCCTTTGAGCAGCTTTCTGTGGAGGAGCGGCGGCAGCCAGTTCAGGAGGCTCTCAGTCAGCTTTCGGAAAGCCAGCGCCAGCTACTGGAGTTACTCTACTATCGAGGGTTAAGCGCAGAGGATATCGCTCAAGAGCTGGGGATTCCGCTGGCCACAGTCCAAGCTCGCTCTCGCCAAGCCCTTTGCAAGTTGCGACGATCCCTGCGCCCCCTGCTTGGCCAGTAAAGTTTTGAGCCCTGCCGCAGGGTTGTTGGGATAGCCATGTCTTCTGCCTCCTCCCCCCTTTTTCCTCTTCCCGCTGAGCTGGAAGAGGCAGTCCTGGCCGATTACCTGCTGGGGCTCTTGCCCCCTGAGCAGGCAAGTGCCCTGGAGGTGCGCTTAGCTCAAGAGCCGCAGCTATTGGCAGAATTACAAGCCCTCCAGGAAGCTCTGCATTTGTTGCCCTATGGGCTGCCGGGGGTGATCCCTTCAGCCAGTTTGCGCAGCCAGGTCATGGCAGAGACAGGCACCCCACCCATCCCCCCACCCCCAGCCTTGCCCTCTCTGGGCCTTGGTCGCCTCCAGCTTGAGGGGCGGTGGCTGAGGGGCTTAGCGGCGGTAACTTTGTTGTTGCTGGTTTTCGATAACTGGCGGCTGCGGCAGACCCTGCAGCCAGCTCCCCTAGAAGCGGTGCAGGCGCTGGCCCAGTTGTTCCAACAGCCGGGATCCCGCCTGATTACCTTGCAGGGGGAGGCAGGGTCGGCTAACTTGCTGTTTCGCCCGGGGGAGTGGCAGGAGGTGGTTTTGGCGGCAAGGGATCTGCCCCCCTTGCCTGCAGGGGAGCGCTACCACCTTTGGCTCAAGCTGGACACCGAGGAGATGCTCTATGGCGGCAGCTTTCAGGTAGATGGCCAGGGCACCGCCATTGTTGCGTTGCGCCCGCTACAAACGCCTTCCAAGGATGCTCCTGTCCAAGAAGTGCTGATTACGGCTGCCGCCGTCCCCCCAGACCTTGGCGGCAAGGTTCTCCTTAGCGCTAGGGTGTTGGGAGAAAGGTGAGTCCCTAGCGAACAACCAGGAGCACTCCCATCATGCCACCGGCTAGGGGGTAGAACTTGGCAGCAGAAAAGCCCAGCTGCAAGGCCATTTGCCGCTGTTGTTCTCCGCCGGGAAAGCGATCCAAGCTGGGAGCGATATAGGCATATTCGGATGCCAATCCAAAGGCTTTGGCCTGGGCAACAACGTGGGTGGTGAGGTACCAGCGCTGAAAGCTCTCAAGGAAAGGAATCCCAGCGGGGCGATGGAAATCCAAAATGGCGGCGCGACAGCCAGGTTTGAGCACCCGGTAAATCTCCCGCAGAGCCTGAGGGATATCGGTTACGTTGCGCAGGCCATAGCCCATCGTAATGGCATCAAAGCGGTGGTTGGCAAAAGGCAAGGCCAGCGCATTGCCCAAGACCCACTCTAGGGAGTAGCCGGGGAGCAATTGCTGGGCACGGCGCTGGGCAATGGCCAGCATGGCGGGGGAGAAATCCAGTCCCACTACTTGTCCGCTTCGTCCCACCCTCCGGGCCAGTTGCAGGGCCAGATCGCCAGTGCCACAGCAGAGATCCAACACGTGCCCGCCCGGACCGGCGCCCGACCAGCGCACGGCCATGCGCTTCCAAACCCGATGGAGGCCCAGGCTCAGGGTTTGGTTGAGGGCATCGTAGTGGGGGGCAATGCGGTCGAAGAGCTCGCGAATCTGCTCAGGGCGCTCAAAGGCTGGGCTAGGCACTGCTTGTCAACTCCGCTTGGCGTTGTTGTGGCAACAATCTCTAGGCAGGGCTACGGCGGCACCGGGATTCCGCTAACCCCAACTTGGTAACGGCGGCTGGGATAATCCGCCAGGCTTAGGGACAAGGAGCGGGAGCCGGCTAAGCTGGAGGCGGGGATGCGGATGGTTCCCTGGAAAACGGGGCTGTTGGGAGGCAGCTCCCCGGGCAAGCCCTGGGTGAGAGCGTTGATCGACCGGCCGTTGTCGTCAGTAACGTTCAGGAAGCTGTAGAGAAAGCGCACTGCTTCCGGCGAATTGTTTTGCACGGCAACATTCAAAACCACCTGCCCTCCCTCGCGTCGCACAGAGAGCACCTGCATGGCAACCTGCCCACTGGGGGCCACCTGTGGGGGTGGGGTAGAGGGTGTAGACCTAGGTGGTGGCGAGGGGCGCGCTGGTGGCGGAGAGGGGGAGGCAGGCTGCAGGGTAGGGGAGGGAGAGGGGGCCAATGCCAATTCGGGAGACAGGGGACGGAGAGGAGTGGGGGTGGGAAAGACAACGACTGCGGGTGGGGGTGTGGAAAGCGGAGTGGGAGTGGGGGGTGGCTGAAGAAAGGCTTTCGCTGCCGCAATTACCTCGGCCTCACTGAGAAGGGGCACGGTACGGGGATCGCGAACGATCCCGGCGGAGGAAACCTGGCTGGTTTTGGTAACAGGAGAGGAGACCCCCGAGAGAGCGCGTTGGCCGAAGAGATAACCCAAGCAGCCGCTCACCACTGCCGTAAAGAAAAGGGCCCCCACCCACCCCACCTCTCCCAAGAAGCTGGAGGTGAACTCTCGCACCCGCCTGAGCAACCTGCGCAAAGAATGCTCGCTCCTGCTAGGGACTTGTTCTACTATGGTACGCAAGCCATCGGCAAGCTACGCCCCTGGCCCAGAATCTGGGTGCTCCTGCAGCTGGCCGCGGAGAGCGGTGCTATCAAGGTTGGGCAGCCGTTCTCCTAACCACCAGCTTGGATCCTCCCAGCTCAGGGATCCCAGCCACTTGGCGGCGCGATCTGCCAAGACCAGTCCCAACAAAACAGGAGCGGTGGAGATCCCCAGCGCCAGGCTTAGCCAAAGGGGAGGAAAGGTTTGCGAGGCGGCTGAGGAAGTATTTTGGGCAGGGGAAGATGCCGGTTTAAGATCCATCATGTCTGCGTTCTGAATCGGGACTTGTAAACCTACCCCTAATTGAATTGAACCTCATCCTAACTCCAAACTTACGGATCTAGAAGCTTTTGCTTAAACTCAGCTAGTGCCGCCAGAGTTTCTTGATCCAGGGGGCGACAAAGAAGAGGTGCTGCTTGACGTATTGCTGCAAGAGGCCAATCCCACCAGGCAAGCTGGCTGAGCTGCTCAATTACGTCGGGTGAGAAGCGGTAGAGAACTACTTTGGCGGGCACACCGGCAACAATTGCCTAGGGCGGGACATCCCTTGTCACCGGCGCCATGGCCGATCCAAACATCGTGTCCAACCAGAATATCTCCGCGAGTCAAAGGGTGACCTTCCAAGACGCGCAGCTCACTCCAGCACTCGGGTAGGTGAGTGAAAGGATAGGTAGTAGCCCAGTCAGTGTGGTGCTCGTAGCCTGCAAAAAATGTACCCCTTGTGCAATTGAGCTACAGCGGCCAATCTTTACCTGCGAAGGTTCTCCTAATCCAACGAAGAACTCACATCCATAGCTGAGAGAGCCAATATTAACCAAGGGAAACGGCTCTAAGCCTCTATAGGCAAAGTATGTTTTCTCCTCTAGTTGTGGGCTGTGTTGAATGCGGATAGGCATAGAACCTCAGTTCCCTGGATCGGGGCTTGCTAAGGTCAAACGTAAGCCTAAGTAGAGTGTGCCCCAACTCCGCGCAGGAGTCTTCAAGTCTTACACTTTGAACGAAGCTGGAGGCAGTAGAGGCTACCCAATACTGAGCTAATCTAACGATTGACTTCCATCCCAATGCCTAATGTCGATTGTACTTATCTGTGGTCCTGCCCGCTGTGGCAAGAGTCGGCTGGCGGAGAACCTAGCCGCGGCTTCTGCCCTGCCGGTCATCTACCTGGCCACCGGGCCCAAGCCCGACCCTGAGGCCGACCCGGAGTGGGCGGAGCGGGTTCAGCAGCACCGGCAACGGCGTCCTCCCACCTGGCAAACCTGGGAAACCGAGCCAGACCTGGGCTCCGAACTGCAGAAGCTGCCCCAGCCCTGTTGTGCCCTGGTGGATTCACTGGGGGGCTGGGTGGCGCAGGGCCTGGAGTGTTCCCCTGAGGAGTGGGATCCCTTGGTGCAAGCGTTCCTAACTGCCTTGCAGACCTGTGCGGGGAAGGTCATCTTGGTCTCCGAAGAAGTGGGCTGGGGGGTGGTGCCTGCCTATCCGCTGGGGCGGCGGTTTCGGGATCGGATGGGGGAGCTCACCCAGAAGCTGGCCCCGCTGGCGGAGCAAGTGCTTTTGGTTACGGCTGGCTTTGTTCTTGATCTCACCCAGCTGGGGATCCCGCTGGCAGGGGTGAATAGCCCAGAGCTGAGATAAGCTGCAATGGGTTGATGGTATCCGCGGATAGGGTTTCTCCCTTGCGGAAGCCCTCGCCTAGATCGAGACTGGGTTAAAGCGATTGCTTGTCGTCGTGCCGATTACCTTCTACCTGCCCGCCAAAGCCATCCAAACCCTGGATTTAACGCCGGGCCATGAGTTGGTGAAAACCTTGATGGCGGATCCCGTTCGCTCCGCTCAGCAGGTGCAATGTTCCATTGATTGGCCGCGCAGCCCCGACGATCCGCGCGAGCTCTCGGAGATCCCGGAAGTGCGCCTGTGGTTTATCCGCTGGGATACGGTTTACCCCTGGATGCCCTACTTTCTTGACTGGCGCAGCGGTGAGCTGGCTCGCTACGCTGCCATGCTGGTGCCCCACCAATTCAACCCCCGCGAAGGGATCGTCTATAACCCCGAAGCACTGGAGATCTTCGTCTATCAGAAGATTTTCGTGCTGATGCGCTGGTTTAAGCAGCAGAAACTGGGATCTGTCTCGATGCTGCGGGACATGGCCTTAGTGTTTGGCTTCGAGGTGCAACCCGAGTTTCTGAACCTCTGGGAAGCCGAGACCGGAGAACCATGAGAGTGATGGTAGCCGACACCTGGCCTGGAATCCCGGCAGCAGCGGCAGTGGCAGAAGCCTGGCAAGAGGCAGTCCCCCGTCCCTGGGGGCTGCTCTGGGTGGATCCCAGCCCTTCTGAAGCACAGCTCAAGGCCCTCTGGCAACAGATTGCTGCCTGGGAAGGGGAAAGGGATCCCCTGCTGGTAGTACCTGGCACCCTAGCCGATCCGATAGGGCCCGGCCAAACCTGGGCCGACCTAGCTGCTGCCTGGGGGTTCAAGGTACTTCTGACGCTGCCTGAGGAAGCGGCCCTTAGCCAGGGAGCTGCTTTTGCGGCCTTGCTTCACCAAGCCAAGACTCACTGTCTGGGATGGGTGTTGCTGGAATCCGCATCCGGCTCCTCCCTAGAAGAACCCCCCTTGGTCTGGCAGTTGCAGGCCCAGCTGGGGATCCCTGTCCTGGGCAGGAAGACAGCGGCAGGGCAAATTTCTTGGAGAGCAGAGATGTGGGATTTGCTTTCAGCAACGCTCAGCTCCAGCCTGTGGGCACCCCTTGCTTGAGGTTCTCCCCTACCTTCTTCTTTGATAGGTGCCCATCAGTTGGGCCTGGGCGAGGATGTGGCCTGTCATGGCCCGTAGCAAGGCCTCTTTGGTGGCCCCTGGTGCTAAGTCCAGTCGCCTGTCCAGGGCGTAGAGGGTGAAGAAGTAGCGGTGGGTGCCGCTGGGAGGGCAAGGGCCGCCATAGCTATTGCTTCCCCAACTGTTTTGCCCGTGGACGGCCCCCTGGGGCAGGTCCCTGTCGGAACGGATTCCTTCTGGCAGACTCGTGACACTGGCGGGCAAGTTGTAGACCACCCAGTGGACAAAGGTGCCCCCGGGCGCGTCTGGGTCATCCATAATCAGGGCAAAGCTTTGGGTTCCTACAGGTGCCCCCGACCAAGTCAAGGGGGGAGAAAGGTCTTCTCCTTCGCAGGTGTAGCGGGAGGGGATGGGTTGTGAGGGGGCAAAAGCAGAGCTAGTGAGCTGCAAAGTTGTTGGCGTGGGTGTCGGGGTCGGTGTGGGAGTTACAGTCGGTGTGGGCGTGGGGGTGGGCGTTGCAGTCGGCGTCGGGGTTGGTGTTGGCGTGGGCGTCGGCGTGGGCGTGGGCGTAGGTGTCGGGGTCGGCGTCGCTGCGCTGAAGTAGCTGTCCAGCTGCGCCTGCGTTACGGTTACTCCCGGCAGCTTCAGCGTGCCCGAAATGAAGGTGTTGATCTTGCTGGCCGTCGGCGGCGCTCCCGTGTACACGGCGGCAAACAACACGGCCACATCGTTGATGTTGACCCTGCCATCGCCGGTAAAGTCGGAAATGGCGGGATCCAGCGGGTTGCCCAGCGCCGTAACGTCGCCGGTAGTAATCGGCCCTGCTTTCAGGGTGTTGTTAACGAAATTTACAATTTGCTCGGGGTTGTTGGTATTCAGGACGTCGGCAGCAAACAGGATAGCCGCGTCCTTGATGGTGATGGAGGTCTTCACCCCGTCGTAGTAGAAGGAAATGCTATCGGGCGGCGTCGCAGGTGTTTCTGGAGCCTGAGCAGAGAGGGTTGGCGGAACTTGGGTAACACTGGGAGCCTCAGAAAAAGAACAGGACGTTACTCCCCCCACCAGGGAGGAAGTGAGCAGCAGCGAAAGCAGCGAAGAGCGCAGGTTGGTTTTGGGATCCCGAACAGTCATACCTAGCCTCCGTTGGTTAAAACTCAAAGGGGCTGAAGTCTTATGTAGAGGCTATCTCGCTCCCTGCGAAACTGGACTAAGGAAATCCTACCCAAGTTCGCGCATAAACGTTGGGGCGGAAAAAGACCACCTGCCCGTAAAGGAAAAAAGAAGGGCAACCCAATGCCCTCCCGAGACTGCTATGGCAGCCAACCGCAAGCTAATTTACCGAGATGCTTGGCCCGAAGTTGAAGTAGGTGGTGCCGCCGGAGTTCGTGGTGTTGTCGAAGGGGCTCAGCGTCGTGCCGCCCACCGTAATTGGCTGCAGCAAGGCGATGGCCGGTGTCACCCGGATTTGGCTGCCGAGGGGGATGGTGAAGGAGCCGGGGAAGGTGACAACGTTGCCGGATACCGACGTAGAGGTGGCGATGACTGTGCCATCGGCCTGGCGGATGGTAACTGTCGCGCCGGCAGACAGCCCCAGGATAGTGAGCTGGGTGCCCGCCGGGGTAGATGTCGGCGTCGGTGTGGGAGTTGGCGTGTAGGTTGCAGTCGGCGTTGGCATAGAGCCAGAGCCTCTGCAAACTTCAGCAGCTGGCGAAAGGTTCTAGGACGGAGAGAGTGGGATTCGAACCCACGGTGAGTTGCCCCACACAGCATTTCCAGTGCTGCGCCTTCGACCACTCGGCCATCTCTCCAGCGCACCTACGCAGCCACTTTTCAGCAGCGCCGAAAAGCGAGCTTTTTAATTCTAGCAAAGGAAAGAGCTAGGCTACTCCCAAAGCCTGCAGCAGCACCTGCCAGCGGGAGCAGCGCCAGTAGTCAATGTGGGACTCGATAAGACCTGCGGGGTTAAGCCGCATCTCTGTCCAGCCGGGGATGCACAAGCGGGGGCGCCAGGGCAAAAAGGACAGGGATCCCCTCAGCGTCCACTCGCTGCGAATGTGGCTGCCGACCTGTTGAATGTCGTGCAGCTCAAGATGGATATCCTGCAGCCAGCGCTCTAGGCTAGCAATCATGACCCGGTAGCGATCCAGGCCGCGAAACTCGTTGAGGGGATCCCGGAAATAGACCTGGGGATCGTAGATGGAGTAGGTTTGATTCCGAGGAAAGCGGGCGTAATCGGCCCGCAGGATGGCCACCAGGTCAAGGCTGGACTGAGAAGGGTGGCTCATGCTCTGACCTCAGCAGGAAGGGATACCGTTTCCCCCGGGGCAGGACAGCACAGCCGGATGGATTGACCGGTGGCGGCGTTCAGGGATCCCAGCTTTTCCCGGAACTCCTCTAGGCTCCCCAGAGGGCGGATCTGGGCGGCAAACCAGCCGTGGTAATCTACCTCTCCCATAGCGGTGGGAATCACCTGCTGTGGGCGCAGGGCGGCCACCACCTGCAGGGCCCGCTCCGGCCCCATGATCACCTCGCCCAAGAGGGGAAAGATCTGCCCCACCACCGGGATCAGCAGGGTGTGGATGGGGGCAAACTCCTGCTGCAGCCGCGGGCGGATATCCGCTTGGGAGAGGTGGGGCTCGTAGTAAAGCCGCGTCTGGGTCGGCAGCTCTTCCAGCAAAAAGCCCAGCTCCCGCACCGACCCTAGGGGTGCTCCCGGAACCGCTGTGATGCGCAGATCTCCCCACTGCACTGACTGCCAGGGATCTAGGGCCTGCACCCTCTTAAAGCCAAGGCTCCGTGCCACGCCGGCGGCTGTTGGAGAAGCGAAAACCGGGATCTGCCGGTTCAGCCGCTGCAGGGTGGGGGGGTGGCAGTGATCCGGCTGGCCCTGGCTGAGGAGGATGGCGTCGAGTTTGGGCAGGGTTTCCGGTGTGAAGGGCGGCACCTGGCGGTGCTGCAGGCGGATGAACCAGGGCAGGCCAAAGAACACCAAGGGATCCACCAGCCACGGATCCAGCAGAAAAGTCTGGGTCTGGGTATGGATTAGCCAACTGTTGAGGTCGATGCGGGTGAGTTTCATGGTGCTACTGCCCGGTGATGGAGAGATCGGCTACCCAAATGCGGGGACACAGACCAGCAGGGGTGATTTGGGGCTCCGGCTCGACGTAGAAAATCGACTGCAAGAGTTCTAGAAAATCCCCCGCTACCGTTGCCGCCTCAATACTGATGCGCTCTCCCTGGCGCACCCACCAGCCCTGAAAGGGCAGGGAAAAGGATCCCTGCAGAGGCTTGACTCCGGCATGGAGAGCCTGCAGCTCGTCAATCCAGACCACATTCTCAGCCGTAGCCAGGTCGTAGGTGCTCTCTGGCGGAGCCCCGGCAAAGACGTGGTAGTAGTGGGCCGCCACCGTCACCTTGGCGCCGATATTGGCATGTCCCGTGGGCTGAGCCCCCAGGCGTTTGGCGGTGCCAGCGCTGTGCAAAAAGTGGGTCAGAACTCCATTGGTGATGAGGGGAACGCGGCGGGTGGGGGTGCCTTCGCCGTCAAAGCTAATTGCGCTCACGTTGGTAGGGTGCAAGGCGTCATCACACACCGAGAGCAGCGGCGAGGCAATCTGCTTGCCCAGTGAGTCAGGAGTGGACAGGCTTTGGTTGTCCAGGATGTTCTGGGCGTTGAAGAGATTGGAGAAAGCGCCCAAGAGGCTTAAAAAAGCTTCCCCAGAAAAAACCACTGTGTATTTCCCCGAAGGGATCCGCTCGTACTCCAGGTGGCTGATGAGTTTCTCGGCCGCTTCCTTGACGCAGCCCTGGATATCCAACTCCTCTAGACTGCGGGCCACCCGCACAGCGCCGGCGCTGCGGGGTTTGCGACCCTCTTGTTCTGCCTTGCCGTAGAGAAAGACCGAGGCCAGGGTGTGGCCCTCCTGCCGCAGGGCTTGGTCGCTGTTGAGGTAAAAGCGGTCGATCTGCCGCTGGGCCAGGCCGTTGTAGGGTACCCCCTGGATGGCGGGATGGGATCCCAGTAAAGCCTTCTCGGCGGCCAGCAGTTGCTCAAGAAGCTCGCTGGCCAGCGCCAGCGGCCTTTTGTCGTTACAGGGCTGGAGAATGGGCAGCTTCGCTTCTGGACTCAATTGGGGTGCGTGTTCCCGCACGCCGAAGTGGCTGGCTTCCAAGGCCGTCTGCAGAGCCAGTTCCAGCCCTGCCTCGTCCACAGCAGTGGTGGAAGTCACCCCCACCTGGCCCTGGTCGTTCCAGGCCCGCACCGTCACACTGCAGCGGTGAGAGGCTTTTACCTGACGGGGCTCCCCCTGCTCCACCTGCACGCTGGTCTCGTCCACTTCGGCTCCGTAGAGATCAAACTGGGGGATCCCCAAACGTTTGGCACAGCTTTGCGCCTGTTCGGCCAAGGCCTCAACTTGCAGCATCGCTACTCCTTCCCTAGCGACGGGCCAGCCAGGCGGTCAAGTCCTCCACGCTGTGGAAATCCAACAAAGCTTCCCCCAGCGCCTCCAGCTGCGACGGCGGCAAGGCCCAAATCTGGTTTTCCAAGGCCGGGTCAAGGGATCCCAGCTTCCGCCGCAAAAGCTGCAAAACCAGGGTTGCTTCCCCGTGTTGCAAACCCTGCTGTAAGCCCAGTTGCAGGCCTTCTTTGCGCCCTGCTTCCAACCCCTCCCGCAGAGCTTCTGCCCGCCACTCCTGGTAGATTCCTAAGGACCTCATGATTTGCCAAATCAAGCCCCGATCCAATGCTAGTCCAGACAAAACAGGGGTTGCGGCCGGGAAAGGTGCGGCTAAAGCTCG
Organism: Synechococcus sp. H70.2; assembly: GCF_047462275.1. Classification (NCBI taxonomy): domain Bacteria; kingdom Bacillati; phylum Cyanobacteriota; class Cyanophyceae; order Synechococcales; family Synechococcaceae; genus Synechococcus; species Synechococcus sp. H70.2. Next base: position 78,130 of record NZ_JANSIU010000006.1, on the reverse strand, counting down.
CTGGGAGATTCGAGATAAGCCTTGAGCAAAGCTTTGAAGAGCGGCCCGTGGTTAGGAACCTTGAGGTGCAGCAGCTCATGAACGATGACCTCCCGACGGAAGGCAGCCGGTTGACGTAGCAGCTCGATGTCGAAGGTGAGACGGCCGCGGGAGGAGCAACTGGCCCATTTGCGCTTCAGCGGCCGCAGGTGGATTTCGCGTGGGGTTACTTCCAACCGTTGCGCCCAGGCCTGGACCTCGGCTTTGAACAGGTCAACCGGCACAGACTCTTCTAGTGGCATCCAGTCTGAAGTCGTTGTCTTTTTCATTCGGCAGCCCTCCGCAACAGGTCCAGGATGCGATCCGCCCAGGCAACGACCTCTTTGACGTCCAGAGCAAGCAGGGCTTTGTAAAGCCGAGTGCGCAGTTCGCGCTCATCGTCTATGCTGATGGCCCAGTTCGGGAAACCGGCAAAGGCTTCTTCCAGCGAGATGGCGGCTTGGGCAGCCCTTTCCGGTTCAATACCCTGAGTGCGTAGCCACCACTCTAGAGCAAAGGCTTGAGACGAGAGTGGACTAGAGTGGCGCCCCTCCTGCGCGGCTTGCAGTTGACCCACGACCTCCTCTAGCTCTTGCAGCGCCTCCTGGGCCGAGATGAGGCCATCCTCGAAGCGGCGGCGGATCCCTTCAGCCCGTTCGCCGATGGGGATGAGATGAGGGGCCGTCTTCCCCTGTTCGGCGACGATGCGGTGGAGCTCCTTGAGCAGGTTGAAGACCTTGACCGTATCGGGTTTTTCCTCGTGGAGCAGAGCCAGCAGCGCTTGCGGCCCGATTTTGTAGGGGGTCTGCGGCTCGCGAATCTGGGAGGTCAGCATATGTTGCTGGACGATCTCGGCCGTCTTGCGCAGGAAGGATTTGTCCACCGGCACGTGCGGCTCATAGGCGCTGCGCACCAGGCGGTACATCTCCACCAACCGCCCATAATCCTCGAGGAAGGGGCGCAGGAAGGGATCAGGAGAGAGAATTTCGTAGATCTCCTGCACTTCGCGAAAGAAGGAATAGAAGGCTTCACGGCGTTCTGTGTCGCGGAAATGCTCCAGCGCAGCCTCGGCAGCCTTGTCTTCGGTTTTTCCGGCCGTGAGCGGCAGGTACTCGGCTCGCCCCTGCGCCATCAATTGGGCGAAGCGCGCCTGTAGGACCTCCAACCCCTCGACCACGCCGCTGACATCCTGTGAGTCGAAGGCCAGCGCCCGCTCCAGGTTCTCGAAGACGCCGACGAAGTCCACGATCAGGCCGGTTGTCTTGCGTTGCCCCTCCTCGCTCTCGTAGGGTCGGTTGACGCGGGCAATCGCTTGCAGCAGCACGTGGTCGCGCATGGGTTTGTCGAGATACATGCAGTAGAGGATGGGCGCATCGTAGCCGGTGAGCAGTTTTTCCGTGACGATGAGGATCTGCGGGTTCTCACCCGGCTTGCGGAAGGCTTTGCGGATGCGTGCCTCTTCCTTATCACTCAGGTGGTAGCGCTTGAGATGCGGCGGATCGTTGTGCGCGGCGCTGATAACCACGGCGCTGGCTTCGGATGGTAGGTAGCGGTCGAGGGCCTCTTTGTAGAAGCAACAGGCCTCGCGATCCACCGCCACCAGGAAGGCCTTGTAGCCCATCGGTTTGACATATTTCTGGAAATGCTCGGCAACGAAGCGGGCGATTTTATCCACCCGCTCGCGATTCTTGAGCATATTGGTCAGGGTGACGGCGCGGTCCAGCACGCGGTTGACTTCTTCCACGTCAGCCACGCCCTCCAGCTCTGCCGCCGCCCAGAAGTCCTTTTCCATCGCCTCGCGATCGGCGATCAGGTCGTTGGGCGCCAGTTGGTAGTGCAGGGGGACGGTGGTGCCATCTTCAATCGATTCCCGGATAGAGTATTTATCGAGGTACCCCTGCGGGTCGTCGGCGCCGAAGGTCTTGAAGGTGCCACGTCCGTGGGCAGTATGGTCGATGGGCGTGCCGGTAAACCCGATGAAGGTGGCCTTAGGCAATGTGCCCATCAGGTAATTGCCGAGATCCCCGCCGGTGGTGCGATGAGCCTCATCCACCAGCACGAAGATATTGGCGCGGGTGTTTAGGTTGGCTGGGATGTCGTCGAATTTGTGGATCATCGAGACGATGATGCCGCGCGTATCTTCTTTTTTATTAAGCAGTTCGCGCAGGTGATGTTTGGAGAGCGCCAGATGCACGCGCCCGAAGCCGACCGCTTCCAGGTTCTGGAAGAGCTGGCTTTGCAGTTCGTTGCGGTCCACGATCAGCAGCACGGTGGGATTCTGAAAGGCGGGCGTCTCGATGAGCAGGCGGGCCAAGGTGAGCATGGTGTAGGTCTTGCCGGAGCCTTGCGTGTGCCAAATCAAGCCGCGGCGTTTCTGCGAATTGCAGGCACGCGATAGGCAGCGCTCCACAGCGCGCATTTGATGCGGACGAAGGACGATCTTGGAAAGTTCGCCATCCTTGCGAGCGAAAAGGATATAATCGGTCAGCACGCGCAGGACGCGGCGCGGTGCGACGAAGGATTTGACCAGCGTTTCAAAATCGGGTTGGGGCGAAAAATCATCGGCCCCGACTTCTCCCCGCCAGTTGAAGAGCGCCTTGCGCGAAAGCGACCACGTCGCGCCATAGAAGAACTGCACCAGGTGGGTGAGGGCAAAGAGTTGCGTTTGCACCAGCAGGTCGGGCGCCTCGGCATGATAGCGGCGCACCTGATCGAAGGCTTCGGCGATGCCCTCCAGGCGGGTGGCAGCTTTGGTCTCGACCAGGATGACTGGGATGCCGTTGACGAGAAAGACCACATCGGCGCGGATTTTGTGCGGGCCGCTGTGGAAGCGAAACTCATCGGTGACATGAAAGGTGTTGGCTTCCAGGTGCTCGGGATCGAGCAGGCGCAGGTTGCGCTCGCGGCGCTCGACCTGGACGAAGACCGTCTTCAGCCCTTTGAGGTATTCCCAGGCTTCGCGATTGCCCTCGATGTCGGGGCGGAGGCGCACCAGGCGGGCGACGACCTCGGCGGCCTGTTCCGCAGAGGTGATCACGCCGGGGTTGAGACGCTGCAACTGGGCGATCAGCACACCTCGCAGAAACGGCTGCTCAGGCCCGTGACGCAGGCGCAGGGCCTCATCAGGCGGTAGATAGATCCAGCCGGCCTCTTTGGCGTAGCGGATGAGCGGGTTTTGTACGGTATGACGTTCGGATGCCAGAGTCATCGTTCACCTCTAGGGGAATGATCCGCCTCTTCCTGTTTGAGCATGTTCCAGATAGCTCGCGCCAGCGGATCGGGGACGGTGCGGGCCTGATTTCCACTTGCCAGCGTCGGGGGTTTTCGATGATGTATTGGCGGATGGCGTTCAAGGCGCGTTCGTGGCGGATGATGTGTTCGTAATAATTGCGTTGCCAGACGATGTAGATGTTCGTGTTTTGCCGCACCCATTTGGTAACGCCGATTTTGAATCCGCGGATGACGGACCCTATCGTTTTGGATGTGCCACGGGGGCGTTCGGTGGACGATGGTGGGGGTAGGGGCAAAAAATTTTTCGCCCCTACCATTTCCGGCGTTTCTGGCGGCGATTCGACAATCCACAAAATCCCGTGAACATGATTGGGCATGATGACGAATGTATCCAATGCCACGTGGGGAAAATGGGAGGGAATATCCAGACAACATCGTTCGGCCACGCGACCGATCGCATTCAACCACATTTCGCCATTCACGATGTCACCAAACAACGGCATACGTTCATAGGTGACGATGGTGATGAAATACGCGCCGGTTTGGGTGTAATCGTACCCCTTCAGGCGGATGGATCGGCGATGATGGCGGTTGGGGTCATATGGCATGAGTCAATCCTCCGTTGCGGCAGATTCAGCGGAACCAAGGGTTGTGGGGATGACCCTAGGGACGCAGATTTTGCCGGTCATCAATTGATGCAGCAAGGTCTTGAACAGCTCCTCCAGCGCCGCCCAGCGCGCCTGCTCAGCGGTGATCTTGGCATCCACAGCCTGCGGGATGCGGGCGATCTCGCGCTGCTCGGCGAGTGGGGGAAGGGGGATAACTTCTCGTAGCACATCCTGGTCAGTGACGGCGGGGTAACTTGACCCTCTTTGATGCTCAGCTACCGAAGTACACAAAATGCAGTAGAGCAAATATGGCCGTCTAACTCAGACGAAACTATAGCAATCCGTCTGAGATATGGCCTGACAGTGGCAAATAGCACATCTCCAGCACTGATTTGTTTGCGCGCTCGGCTCGGTGCTTCTTTCGCCGTGAAGTTTTGATGCGATGTAATGCGAAGTGATTCGTTATCAATGCTTGAAACATCTACATACCTGAATGACCAATCCGGCTTTTTGTGAGGATCAATTTGTCTGGTCTTTTTTACCACCTCCCCCAGCCTCACCACCCGCCAGCGTGCAGGGATCGGACCGATTTCAGTTTCCCGTTGGGGCACCTGGGCAATGGCACGCTGCTCAGGGAGAGGGGGAGAGGGAGGGGAAAAACAGCTACAGCCTGTTAATTTAAATGGGGTACAGGTTTCAAGAGGAAGGAGAGAAAGAGATGCCAACCCGTTCTTTAGGATCTACGGCAAAGAGTTGTAGCAGCTTATCAGGCAGGTAAGACCTCTATCCGCCAGGTAGCCGAACGGTTGATGGTGACCAAGAGAACAGCACACCGCTGGGTATGACAGTACCAACAAACTCAGGACTTAACCCCCAAGAAAGTAGGCACCAAGCGAGTGAGTATTTTGGAACAGCATTGATAGGAAGTGATGGCAATCATTGTACAACACCCCGACTTCTACCTGTGGCAATATCAAGAACTTTTGCGGGAGCGCTTAGGGATTGACTTTTACGATACACAACTTCTTGAAAAAGCAAGGAATGACTCCAAAAAAAGACTTACCGCAGCGCGAGAGTCCAAGAAGAGGAGGGGCAAAGAGAACGACTAGCTTATAGTCAAGAGGTCAGAGATATTCCAGCGGAGGATTTGATTGCCCTTGACCAGACAGTGGGAGGGAATGGAACGGGGAGTAGCTTGGAGTTTAAGCGGTCTCAGAGATACAAGGAGGAGAAGCATCCTGTTATTGGAGCTATTTCTGTGAGAGGGGTAGTTGGCTGTCGCGTCATCAAGGGTGGGATGAAGAAAGAGGATTTTTTGGAGTTTTTGAGAAGCGAGTTATGTCCGAAGTTAGATGCGAGGAAGGTTGGGATTATGGACAACTTCAATATTCATAGGAGTCGGGAAGTTGAGGAACTGATTAGGGGAACAGGAGCGAGAATCTTGCACCTGCCTGTGTATGCACTGGAAGTGAATCCTATTGAGACGATGGGGCCGGTGTTGAAGCACTTTGTTCGGCAGTTTTCCAGAGCTGGGAAGTAGAGCATGGATCGGAGAGTGCAGACTTCTTTACTCCTGATCAATCCATCCTGCTTCCGAAGTTGGTTTGCTAAGTGTTGCTACTGTACCCCTTGATTCCTTAACAGGCTGTACTTTTGATAGAGTAACTAAGATGCTGACAATTTACACTCTACTATCTATTTCCAAGGTCGTAGCTCTTGGCAAGGATAAAAAGAGTCAGTTTCTGGCAAATCAAGAACTTAGGGAAGGACTATTTTTAAGGTTTTCTTGACCTGAGATGAGGCGGGCGCTTAAGATCCGATCCCCCAGCCTAATTTTGCGCAGCACTTCGATGCCCTCGGTAACATACCCAAACACGGCGTAGCGGCCATCCATGAGGTTAAGGCCAGCGGGGGTAAGATCTGGCTCGGCCATGAAAATGAAGAACTGAGAAGAAGCGCTGTTGGGATCATCAGGATAGCGGGCCATGGCCACCGTTCCTTCAGCAGAAAAGGGGAGGGCCGGCTCCACATCCCACAGGCCCAGTTGATCAAAAGTTTGACCGTAGCGGGGCATGACCTCGCCTTTGGCCCGAATCTCCATGGGGATGGTGCGAACTTTGCCAGTGGCCGGATCCACATAGCCGTCGGCAGGGCCAGGGGGATCCCCCGCTTGCACCAGGAAGAAGTTCTCCACCCGGTCAAAGGTCAGGCCATCGTAGAAGCCCCGCTGCACCAAGTCGGCGAAGTTGCCGGCAGTTATTGGAGCACTGTAGCCATCGAGGGTGATCACCATCCGCCCAGCGGTGGTGTTCAGCTCCACTTCCGCCCGGCCCAGGAGCTGCGGCTTGTCGGCATATTCGGCAGGGATCGCGTAGGGAAAAGCCCCCACCCAGTGGTTTTCCAGGGATCCCAGCTCGTCTATGAGGCGGTCGTAGGCGGCGCGGGCCTCTTTTTTGCCCTTGGATTTGCGCTCCGTAGCTTGGCTAATGAGCTGCAACTCCTGCCGCAGAGCAGCCAGTTGTTCAGAGGCACTGTTTACTCGCTCAGGGGACAGGCTGGCCAGTAGCGGCTCCGCATAGCGATCCAGAAGCCGCTCCACCTGGCGCACATCTCCCCGCACCGCCGACCAGCGGTTGTACTTCAAGTCGCTCTCAATTTTGGTGATGGCCTCATCGATTTCCCAGATCCGGCTGTCTTGGATGGGCAGCGCCCGCCGCAAGAGAGTACGCGGATCCCTAATAGCATCCCCTTGCGGCAGCGCCAGGGCCGGGATCCCACCCAGCCAAACCACCCACAGCAACACCGCAGCTAAGACAAGCCGGAGCGATTTTCTCCCCCACTCCCCCCGATTGGTCTTGCCTCCAACTGCGGATCCCTGCTGGGCACGCTGCGCCATATCCTCACCTGTTGCCGACACTGCTTTTGCTCTCAGCCTGGCATTCTACCGTTGCTGGCGGCAAGCGTTGCTGCAAGAGAAGAGAATGCAAAGGTCAAACGGCCAGGGACCGGCTGTGTCCCCCTCCTACCTGGGAACGACGGCCTCACAGATCCAAGGGTGTGGTGCGAAATTGATCCAAAAGCCCAAAAACAGCTAAGAAGCGACGGGACTGGGGATCCATGCCGGAGCTGTCCATGAGGATGGCCATGAGCAAAGGCTGACGGGCCAGCTCAGCTCGAGGGTTCTCGATGCGGGTGGGGCTTAGAGTTACTGTGGCTGACTGCGGGATCCCTTGCAGATCGGTTACGCGGTTAACTTGCAAGCTGACCTGGGCAGGAGAAAGCTGGGTGACCGGCTGAGGCGGATCCCCTGCTTGCAAGAGGGCAATGTTGAACTCCATCTCCCCCTGGGTGGTGCTGAAACTGCGCGTCAGAGCCCCATTGAAGGTCAAGCGCGTTTGGGATCCCAAAGAAGCAGGGTCGATCCCTGTGCTACTGGAAGAGCCACAGCCGGTTATGGAGATCCCCAGCAGGATCAAGACAATTGCCCAGCCAGTTTCTCGGTTTTGGGGTCTGCTAAGCTGCATTGTTGAAACCTGAAGAATATAGCCGGTAACACAGACAAGCTTGAGGACAGCAGCGTAAACCTACCATGAGAAAAACCCAGGAGCATCGCGGAGAAAAGAACCCAAGTGTATAAGAAAGTACACTATAAGCTTGTTTTCGGGTCGATTGCTTCTATCGACGACGTTTCTGCAAGCTAATTGCTCTCCTTTAACCTTGGCTAGGAAGCCTTCTCTGTCTCCATTTGGGACAGGGCAGGGGTGACGAGGATTGTCCCTACAGAGGTGCCTGTAGCCCGCCTGCGGGTGTAAGCTCTAGAGGGATCCCTCTGGGTGAGGAGGACGGTCGGACATGGCGGCCAAGCAACTGAAGTTCTACTGGAGCCCGCAGTACCAAATCTTTAGTTGTGACGGGGCCAAGCTGGAGGGGCACGGCGCCATTCAAACCAATCCCTCGCATGACTTGGTGCATCTGTTTATCGCCGCCAACGGCAATATGCCCTGGCAGCCGGTAGAAAGCCGCGAGCAAACCTGCTTTGCCGAGTACAACGCCGTGCTCCTGGAGCACCTTTTGGTCAACTGCTTCAACGTAGCGGTGCTGGGATCCATGGCCCCAGAGCAGGTTGTTCCGGAGGCGCGCAAGTTTTTGCAGTGGTTTGTTTCCGAGCACTACGCGCCGTTTCCGGTCTCTGAAGAAGAGGCTTTTTGTTGCTTTGCAGCCCACCTAGATATCGAGCGCATAGTGCGGTTATTCCCCTACTTCTACAGTTTGCGCGCCTGGGAGTGCTTCAGCCCCGATTACCGCAACGAGGTTTACGACTTGGAATTTACTTCCGAAGACGATCCGGTCAGGGAAGCCCCGGAATGGGCGGCAGATCCCAATATCTTGGAGACCCAAGAGCTGGTGCGGCAGAAGCTCGCTGAGGTTGTGGCAGAGGCGAGATCGATCCGGCCCAAGGCGGAGCCCGTTTTCCCGCAAACCTTGTTGGCTTCACCGCTGTCCAATCCCCCAGCCAAGACCAAGCAGAAAAAAGCCGGGCTCGGCTTCAGGCCCACCCCCACCCGTTAATGGTTGATCCCCCCTTCCCGGTTTCATCAAGGGAGAGGGGTTGGGGGCTGACTACTCTGGGCCCACCACCAGGCGGCGGAAGGCCTTCTTGCCCACCTGGAGAACTCGCCCGGCCAGTTCAGAAGCGCTGGTAAACTCCAGGTCGGGATCTTCCACTTTTTGCCCATCCAGCCGCACGGCGCCTCCTTGAATTTGCCGACGGGCCTCGGCGGCGCTCTTGCACAGGCCGGACTCGCGCAGGAGGTAGCTGAGCTTCACCGGATAGGACAAGCCCTCGAGGGCAAAGGTGGGGATGGATCCTGCCTCGACAAGATTGCCTTGCAACACCAGCGCTTGGGCGGTGCGCTGCGCCGCTTCTGCCGCTTCAGGAGAGTGCAACTGGGCCACCAAGGTCTTGGCCAAGAGGATCTGGCGCTGGCGGGGATCCGCCGGCAGCTCTGAGAGGGGCACCGCGGTGAGCAACTCAAAATACCGCTCCACCAGGTGATCCGGCACCTTCTCCAGCTTGGAGTACATGGTGAGGGGATCCTCGGTCAGGCCGACGTAGTTGTTTTTGGACTTGGACATTTTCTGATAGCCATCCAAGCCCTCCAAAAGCGGCACCGTCAGGCAAAGCTGCGGTGTTTGGCCCTTCCAAAGCTGCAGCTCCCGACCAACCAGGAGGTTAAAGCGCTGGTCGGTTCCCCCCAGCTCCACGTCAGCTTTGAGAGCTACCGAGTCATAGCCCTGGAGGAGGGGGTAGAGGAATTCGTGCAGGTAGATGGGTGTTCCCGAGCGATAGCGCTGGGCAAAGTCTTCTTTGGCCAACATCTGCCCCACTGTCATCTGGGCCTGCAGCTCGATTAGCTCGCTTAGGGTGAGGCGGGCCAGCCACTCGCTGTTGCGGCGCACCTCCAGCCGGCCAGGGGTCTCAAAGTCCAAAATCTTGGCAGCTTGCTCCAAATAGGTGCGGGCATTTTCCTCCACTTCTTCTGGGCTCAGGCGGGGACGCGTCTCCGACTGGCCAGTGGGATCTCCCACCAGCGCCGTAAAATCCCCAATCAGCAAGATGGCCACATGGCCGGCATCCTGGAATTGGCGCAACTTGCGCAAGACCACCGCATGGCCCAGGTGCAGATCTGGCCGCGTGGGATCGATGCCCAGCTTTACCCGCAAAGGGCGATCCGTTTTGGCCAAGCGCTCCGCCAGGGCTGCCGCTCCCCCCGGAAAGATCTCGGCCACCCCCCGCTGGACAATCCCGGCAATACAGGGATCCTCTAGCGCCGAAGAGATAGGAGTAGGCTCCATTCCTGGATTGAGAGGCAACATGAGTCATTTTAATCCCATCCGCCCCGTCGGCTCTGCCTTGCCTAGAGGTGGAAGGGATCCCCTGCTGGCCCAAGAAGCGCCGCCCTATAATGGGTCAGGCTTAGGGTTCCCCGCAGCCCTGAAGTAACGGAGTTTTTGAGGTGACCTACAGTCGCAGACCCCTGCGGGCGCCGCGGCACCTTCCTAGGCGCCGCTTTCCCCGCCTGGACTACGACGAGTACACTGACGAGGTCCCGCCCACCCGCCTCTCTTGGATGGCCCAGGTCGCCGGCACGGTGGGCAACCTGTTGCTGGGATCCCTGCTTTTGGGCTCTACGGCAACAGCTGCCGGTTTGGTGGGGTTGGCCATCAGCTTCCGCAACTTGCCCGATGTGCGCCAACTGCGGGACTACGTGCCGGCGGCCACCACCCACATTGTTGATATTCACGGCGAGCCGATAGCCAGCCTGCACGGGGAAGCCAACCGGGAGGTGATCTCGCTGGAGGAGGTCTCGCCGGAGATGAAGAAGGCGCTGCTGGCCATTGAAGATAGCCACTTCTACACCCACCCCGGCGTCAACCCGGTCAGCTTGGGTCGGGCCCTTCTGGGCAGTGTTGAGGGGGGCTTGGGTTCTGCCGGGGGCGGGTCCACCCTGACGATGCAACTGGTGAAGAACCTGTTTTTGAGGCCGGAGCGCACTCTTAGCCGCAAGGTGGCGGAGATTGTGCTGGCGGTGCGGCTGGAGCAAGTCTTCACCAAAGACGAGATCCTAGAGATGTACCTCAACCAGGTGTACTGGGGGCACAACCTCTACGGCATCCAGGCGGCAGCCCGCAGCTACTTCAACAAAGATGCGGCGGAACTGAACTTGGCGGAAGCGGCAATGTTGGCCGGGATCCTGCCGGCCCCGGAAATCCTCAGCCCCTTTCGCAACCTGGAAGGAGCCAAGCGAAGGCAGCGGCTAGTGCTGGATCGCCTGGTGGAGCTAAAGTGGATTACCCCAGAAGAAGCCCAGGCAGCCCGCGAGCAGAAACTGACCTTGGGCCGCATCACCTCCTTTCAGAGCAACGCCCCGGCCGTCACCGACGCCATCGAGGCCGAGCTGCGGCGTCGCTACGGCGAGCAGGCAATTTTCCAGGGAGGACTGCGGGTGCAGGCCACCATTGACCTGCGGCTGCAACGCCTGGCAGAGCGCATTGTCAACGAAGATGGGCCCCGCATTGCCGCCGCTCGCCGTGCCAATCAGATGGCCCTAGCGGCGGTGGATCCCCGTACCGGCTATGTCAAAGCCCTGGTGGGCGGCATCAACGCCCAGCGGGGCCAATTTAACCGCGCCACCCAAGCCTTCCGCCAAACGGGATCCACCTTCAAGCCCTACGTGTACTACGCGGCCCTGGCTACCGGCCGCTACACACCCTACAGCATCCTCTACGACACTCCCGTCACCTATCCCGGCTCACCCCCCTACAGCCCCAAAAACTACGACAACACCTTTTACGGCCCCCTCACCTTTGCCCGCGCCTTGGAGCTTTCCCGCAACGTGCCCACCGTCAAGCTGGCGGATGAGGTTGGGATCCGCAACGTCATTGCAGCGGCCCGGGCCACGGGCATCAGCGCCGAGATGTTCCCCAACCTGGCCACAGCTCTGGGCTCGGCCAGCGTCAGCCCCCTGGAGATGGCGGCCAGCTATGCGGTGTTTGCCAATGGCGGCTACCGGGTGGAGCCAACTCTCTTGGCCCAGGTGGTGGATCGCAACGGCCAAATCCTCTTCGAGGCCCGACCGAAACCAAAGCGGGTGTTGGATCCCTGGGCAGTGGCCACTCTCAACCAGATCCTCAAAGGGGTGGTGACCCGGGGCACTGGGACAGCAGCTCGCTTGGATGACGGAAGGCCGGTAGCGGGCAAAACCGGCACCACCTCGGATTTCCGCGATGCTTGGTTCATTGGCTATGTGCCGCAACTGTCCACTGCCATTTGGATGGGCAACGATGACAACTCTCCCATGCTGCCCGGCACAGCAGGGGGGGCTTTTGTCGCCCCCACCTGGAAGCGCTTCATGACCGAGGCCCTGCAAGGGATCCCCCCCGAAGACTTTCCCAGCCCCGACCAATTTCCCCCTCCCCAGCCATGAGCAATAGCGAGGAGCGGCTGGCGCGCATCGAGCGCACCGTTGAGGCCAATGCCCAGGCCATTGCCCAGCTGGCTCGGCAAAACCAAGAGGTGCTGCAGACCATTGCCGGCACCGAAGAGCGCATTGCCAGAGCTGAGGAGCGCATCGCCAACGCCGAGGAGCGCATTGCCAGGGCAGAAGAACGTCTGGAAGCTGAGGTCAAACGCTGGGACGAGCGGTTTTTCCAGCTCAGCCGTGACACCCTCAACTTCACCCGCAATGTGGTTACCATTGCCGCCATCACAGCGGTTTTAATCCCGCTGCTGCGGGATGTCGCCCCCCTGCTGATTGAACTGCTGCAGCAGGGATCCCGTTAGTTCCATAGCTCTTGCCGGGGGAAGGGACTATTGGGCCCCTCCCGCGCTGGGGCGCAGGATCAAAGCGTAGTGATTCTGAGTTACACTAAGACTGGAAAGAAAGGTAACGCCTTTGTCGGGTGTAGCGCGGCCTTCCTGGCGTCCTTTCTTGCATTTTTTGCCCAAGACACAGAGGACAGACGATTATGGCTTTTGAACTCCCACCTCTGCCCTACCCTGCCGACGCGCTTCAGCCCTACATGTCGGCAGAAACCTTCTCCTACCACCACGGCAAGCATCACGCTGCCTACGTGGCCAACCTAAACAAGCTGATCGAAGGCACTGAGCTGGCCAATAAGTCCCTAGAAGAAATTATCAAGACCACGTTTGGGGATCCCGACAAAGTGGGCATCTTCAACAATGCCGCCCAGGTCTGGAACCACACCTTTTTCTGGGAATCCATGAAGCCAGGTGGGGGCGGCGCACCGACAGGGCCCATTGCCGACAAGATCAACGCTGATCTGGGCGGCTACGACAAGTTTGTCGAGGCCTTCAAAACGGCGGCGGCCACCCAGTTTGGCAGTGGCTGGGCTTGGCTGGTGCTGGACAACGGCACTCTCAAGGTCACCAAAACCCCCAATGCCGAAAACCCCCTGGTGCACGGCCAAGTGCCCTTGCTCACCCTGGATGTGTGGGAGCACGCCTACTACCTGGACTACCAAAACCGGCGGCCTGACTACATCAGTGCCTACCTCGAGCATCTGGTGAACTGGGATGCTGCCAACGCCCGGCTGGCGGCGGCCTGACTCTACCTGTTCTGGGATCCCTTGACAGGGGATCCCCTGGAAGACTAGCTCCGCCTTGGCCAGCTAAGCAAGCCAGTAGGACTCTTTTAAACGGATTTGAGGGATCCCTAGTTGTTGGGGATCCCTTCGGTCTTTTTCCTAGGGCTCCAGCTCTCTCTGCTGTTTGGGCAATGGGGCCTAGTTTTCGAGGTACCTCGAAGCTGGAGGAATCTGATAGACTCAGGCGGGCGCTTGGCCGAGTCGGAGGGTTGCTGTCTGTTGGGTAGTGACGATGGCTAACTGGCTGCCAATTTCAAGGATCCCTCTGGCCCTGCTCGGCCCGGTGAAAGACCCAGTGCTGGTGTTTCTGATCCTCCTGACGATCATGCTGGTGGCCCCGCTGCTGTTTGAGCGGCTGCACCTGCCCGGGATCATCGGCCTGATCCTGGCCGGGTTGGTGGTAGGGCCCTACGGCTTGGGCATCTTGCAGCGGGACGGAACCATCGTCTTGTTGGGCACGGTGGGGCTGTTGTTTCTCATGTTCATGGCCGGCTTGGAGACCAGCCTGGAGGATTTGAAGCTCAACGCCGGCAAGGCCAGTGTCTTCGGGGTGCTCACCTTTCTGTTGCCAATGGTGATCGGCACGGCGGCCATGCTGGCCTTGGGGTATGACTTTCTGGCGGCAGTGCTGGTGGCCTCGTGTTTTGCCTCCCACACCCTCATTGCCCTGCCGATTGTCTCCAAGTTGGGCCTGATGCGCCTGCAGGCGGTAACAGCCACCCTGGGGGCGACGTTGATTACCAATGTCTTGGCGCTGCTGGTGCTGGCGGTGGTGGCGCGCGCCCATCAAGGGGAGCTGACACTGCAATTCTGGCTGACGCTCATCCCCTCGATTGCCCTCTACATGTTTGCCACCCTCTGGGGGGTGCCCCAGCTGGGCGGTTGGTTTTTCCGGCGCTTTGGCCACGATGAGGGGGCGGAGTTTACTTTTGTGATTGCCACCTTGTTCGTGGTGGCCTACGGGGCGGGGTTGATTGGCATTGAGTCGGTGGTGGGCGCCTTTTTGGCTGGGACGGCCATCACCCCCCTCATTCCCCAGCTCAGCCCCCTCATGAACCGGATTCAGTTCCTCGGCAACACCTTGGTTTATACCGTTTTTCTTGATCTCGGTGGGGATGCTGATCAACCCCAGCATTCTCTTGGGCGAGCCACGCACGCTGCTGGTGGGCGGAGTGATGATTGCCGCGGAGGTGGTGAGCAAGTTTTTGGCGGCTTGGATCCCGGCCCAACTGTTTGGCTGGCGCTTGGCCAGCGCTATGGTCATGTTCGGCCTGTCGGTAGCGCAGGCGGCGGCTACTTTGGCGGCAATCACGGTGGCTTTCAACGTGAAATTGGTGGATGAGCTGACGGTGAACGGCACCATCGCCATGATCCTGATTACCTGCATTGCCTCGCCTTGGATCGTGGCCCGCTGGGGTGAGCGACTCCAGCCTGTAGAGGTGGCGGCAGAAGCTGGTAACCTGCCCCAGCCAGCCTGGGGATCCCGCGTCCTGGTGCCGGTGGCCAACCCTGACACCGAGAGCAACCTGCTGCGGTTGGCTTTGATTCTGGCCAAGAAAGAAGGGGGGACGCTGCTGCCGCTGCACGTTTTGTCTGACCGTGCCGGGAGCTCTGGCCCGACAGGAGCAGTTGTTGACCTTTGCAGAGGCCCTGGCCCACAGCGCCGCTGCTCGAGTGGAAGCCATTCGGCGGGTGGATGATGATCATTCGCTCGGCAACGGAACGGCAGGCAACCTTGGTGATCCTGGGCTGGAAGGGCTACTCCACCTACGCGGAAAATTTCTTTGGCAGCATCATCGACGCAGTGGTGCGGCAGGTGGGGATCCCGGTGCTGATTACGCGCTTCCCCGTCCCCATCGAGACAACACAGCGCATCCTTTTGGCAGCCCCAGAGTTGGAAGTGTCTCCCAGATCCCTGCAGCAGACGATCGGGCTGGCGCAGACGCTGGCCGAGGAATTGAAGGCGGCGCTGCAGATTCTCCTGGTGCAAACCCGACCGCCACGGGAGCGCTCTCCAGCCCTGGTGGCGGCAAGCTATGCCCATCTGCCGCTCCAACGGGTGCAAGGAGGGCTGGTGGCCGAGGTGCTGAAGGCGCTGCAGCCGGGGGATGCATTGGTAAACCCGCAGCCGCTCCCGTCTGGGCCGCGAGCCGGAGATCATCGCCCGTAACCGGCCTAACCTTCCCATCCTTGTGGTGCATTGGCCTGCTGCCTCCCCGGCACGGCCGCAGGAGGGCGGGATCCCCCTTGGTCCTGATGGCGGGTTGCAGCCCTTGTGTGAACGCCGCCCCGGCTCCCCTGATAAACTGGGATCCCCAGGGGGGATGTCGCTAAGAGCAGAGGGGTATGGTTGCCTATTTGCTGGAAGTCGGCTGTGAAGAGCTGCCGGCCAGTTTTGTCGATTCGGCCCTAGAGCAGTGGAGGAAGGGGATCCCGGCCTCTTTGGCAGAAGCCCATCTGCAGGTCGAGGAGATGCAGCTTTTCGGCACACCGCGCCGCTTGGCAGTTCTGTTGCGGGGCCTGCCCACCCAGCAGCCGGATCGCACCCTGGAGGTGAAGGGGCCACCGGCTCAGGTGGCCTACCAAGATGGCCGGCTCACCCCTGCCGGGGAAAAATTTGCCCAGAAGCAGGGGGTGGATCCCGCCAGCCTAGAAATCCGACAGGTGGGCAAGGGATCCTTTGTCTTTGCCGTGCAGCGGGTGCGGGGGCGGCCGACGGCAGCGGTGCTCCAGGAATTGGTGCCCACCTGGATCACCACCTTGAGCGGCAAGCGGCTAATGCGCTGGGGCCATGGAGGGTTCAAGTTTCCCCGCCCCATCCGCTGGCTGGTCTCCCTCTGGGACGATCAAGTGCTGCCTTTGCTCTGGCCCACCCCTGAGGGCAATCCTCTGCCGGGCGTGGTGGCGGGTCGAGTTAGCCGTGGCCACCGCGTTTTGGGATCCCAGCAGGTTGTCCTGGAGCGGGCCGAGAGCTATGTTCAGCAAATGCAAGCAGCTGGCGTCAACCCTGACCCGGCGGCACGAGCGGCCCAGATCCAGGCGGAGGTGACCAAGCTGGCCAAGCAGGTGAACGGGCGAGCCCAGATCCCCCCTGTTCTGCTACAGGAGGTGGTGCAGTTGGTGGAGTGGCCAACGGCCGTTCTGGGGCGCTTTGAGCCGGAGTTTTTGCAATTGCCCCCTGCGGTCATCGAGACGGTGATGATCACCCACCAGCGCTACTTCCCGGTGCGGGATGGCCGGGATCCCGAGAAATTGCTACCCTACTTCATCACCATCTCCAACGGCGACCCCCGGCAAGCGGAGCGGATTGCGGCAGGCAACAGCCGCGTGGTGCGGGCGCGCCTAGCCGATGCCCGCTTTTTCTACGAGGAGGATCGCCGCATCCCCTTGGCCCAGCGGGTGGAGCGGCTGCAGGCGGTTACCTTTGCCGAAGGGCTGGGATCCATGCGCAATAAAGTGGAGCGCATCCGCCGCATCAGCCGCCTCATCGCCACTGCCTTAAATCTGGATCCCCAAGAACAAGCCTTAGTAGATCGCACGGCTTACCTGTGCAAGGCGGATCTGGTTACCCAAATGGTGTACGAGTTCCCGGAGCTGCAGGGGATCATGGGCGCCGAGTACGCCCGCCATGACGGCGAGCCGGAAGCCGTGGCAGAGGGGATCGAGCAGCACTACTGGCCCCTGGGGGCAGGGGAGGCTCTGCCCACCTCTTTGACTGGGCGGGTGGTGGGCTGGGCAGATCGCCTGGACACCTTGGTGGGCATGTTCCACCTGGGGCAGATCCCCACGGGTTCTTCGGATCGCTTTGCCCTGCGGCGGGCTGCCAACAGCCTGGTGTTGATTGCCTGGGAGGCCGGCTGGAGGTTGGATGTCAATCAGCTCCTGCGCCAGCTGGTGCAGGAGTATGCGGCGGGAAATGAAAAGACCTTAAAGGCCTTGCAGGAGTTTCTTGCCCAGCGGCTGCAAATCCTTCTGCAGGAGGAAAAGCAAATCGACTACGACTTGGTCAGAGCGGTGGTCGGGGATCCAGAGTCTGTCCACAGCGAGGATCCCCAGAAAGCGGAACTGACCTTGCGGGCTTTGAGCAACCTGCCCCTCACCCTGCTGCGGGCCGAGTACTTACAACATCTGCGAGCTACTGAAGAATTGGTGGATCTCTACCCCACCCTCAACCGCTGCGCCCGCCTGGCCGCCCAAGGGGACTTGGACTACGCCGTGCTGGATCCGGCGGCTGCCGTGGATCCCAGCCTGTTTCAGGAGGCGGCAGAACGGGAGCTGTACGAGGCCTGTCAAAGGGTTTACCGGCTGGGGGTGGAGCCAGCCTTACAGGGAGACTTTACCCCGCTGGTGGAGGGTCTGCAGGCAGCAGCCCCTGCAGTGGATCGCTTTTTCGAGGCGGTTTTGGTCATGGATCCGGATCCCAGCCTGCGGACCAACCGGCTAAACCTATTGGGGATATTGCGCAACCAGTCCCGCCTGCTGGGAGATATGGGGGCTGTAGTCATGGCAGGGGAAGCTGCGCCAGAAAAGAGCCGCTAGCTGCCGGCTGGCTCTTCCCTTTGCGGGAGAGTGGAATTATCCAAGAAAGCACAAGCATTGCTGCAAGGCCCGCTGCACCGAGCCCAGGTAGCCCTCTCCGAACAGGTTGAGATGGTTAAGCCAGTGGTAGAGCTGGTAAAGAGGCTTGCGCCGGGAATACCCCTCATCCAGCGGATAGGCTTCTTGATAGGCCTGGTAGAACTCCGGTGGAAAGCCGCCAAAAAGCTCGGTCATCGCCAGATCCGTCTCCCGATCCCCGTAGTAGGTGGCCGGGTCGAAAATCACCGGCGAGCCATCGGGCAAGGCGCCGTAGTTGCCACCCCAGAGATCCCCATGGAGCAGAGACGGGACGGGCCGGTAGTCCCGAAAGAAAGTCTCCAGCTCTGCCATGACCCGCTCGGCTTGGGCTACCCACGCGCCGCGGTAACCCCGCTGGCAGGCCAGCTTGACCTGGTAGAGCAGTCGCTGTTCCCGGTAGAAGTCCAGCCAGTTCTGCCGCCAACTGTTGATCTGCGGCGTCGAGCCGATGGTGTTGTCGCGATCCCAGCCGTAGCTGCCGTTGGGGGAGAGCGTGCGGTGCAACTGGGCCAACTGGGATCCCAGCAGACTTCCCGTTTGAGGGCGGGGCGAGGTCAGCTCCAGGTATTCCAGCACCAGGTAAGCCTGCCCATCTAGGGATCCCCAGGCAATCGGCTGCGGCACCCGCACGGCGTTGGCTGCTGCCAAGGCTTGCAGGCCCGCCGCCTCTGCTGCAAACATCTCCAGTGCCCCCCCTCCCCCGCGCGCCACTTTAACAAAGTAGTCCCTTGTTGCCTGGGCAGAAGGAGTCTGGAGCGCACAGGAAAACCGATAGGCGGCGTTGATGCTGCCCCCGCCCACAGGACGGAAGTGGAGGGGACGTAAGGGATCCCCTGTAATTTCAGAAAGGTGCTGGGCAATAGCCTGCCAAAAATGCTGCATCAGTACGCTATTCTCCTTCCGTAGGCGCCGCTGCCTCAGGATCCAAAACAGCCCCTGCCCCGTAAAAGTCGAGATCAATGGCTTGGGATCCCCCCGTCGCCAACAGATCCATCAGGGATCCCAGCCGCCACCAGATCAATCCTGCCGTACTGAAGACAAGGATCCCGCCGACCAAGGCAGCCAAAGCCAGGGATAAGCCAAACACGTGCAAACAGGCAGCCACAAAGCCAAAAGTAAACCCACAGCAGAGGATATAGGTAAGGATCACCCCTGCTGTGCGGTAGCGAATCTGGCCTTGGCGCTCTCGGTTCCGCTGCCAGAGGGCTACCTGGTATTCCAACTTGTCCTTAAAGATGAGGCCGAAAATAACAGCAAAGAAGCTAAACAGGGCAATGGCCGAGTAGATAGGGGGGTTGACAAAGCTACGGGAAAACTCGCTGCTGACGTAGAGGGACTCCATGAGGCTTACCTGATCCAAGTCTCCCCTAGCTTAACATTCCTTAGCATCTTCTGCTTCCGAGGCAGTACCTACAAGAAGCCGGAAGGGGCCGAGCCATCGCGGCCACCTTCTCTTAGGCGACCACTTGGGGCATCAGTTGCTCAACCAATAGGAGCAGCGTATTAGCCACAGAGGCCGGCTCTTGGGCATTTAAGGTCGTGTGGGGAATCGAGCCATCTTGGTTGTTCAAGATCAGCAGAATGTCTTCCGGATCCCAGGCATTCGGGTGATCGACATGGGTGATCCCGATAACTGAGGGAGCACTTGTCCTAGCTCTCATAAAGGCTTGAATGGCCTGGGCATTGCGAAACTGGCCGGGCAGGTGGGCGGGTACCAAAAGAATATATCCGTGGGCACGCCTAATCAAAATATCCCACATAAAGCTAAAACGGGCCTGGCCGGGGGTGCCGTAGAGATGTAGCCACATCTCTTCTTCCTCTTCGCCAATTCTCAGGCGGCCAAAGTCCATGCTGACCGTTGTGCTCTTCTTAAGTTCTGCCACCTCATCGGTGGCCTTGCGATCCGTATCGACCACTTCGATCTCGCTAATGGTGCGAATAAAAGTGGACTTTCCAGCTCCCACCGGCCCGGTTACAACAATGCGGAGAATATTGTCCATAGCTCTCAGCTCCAAGCCCCCAGTGCAGGCCCACCTATCCCAACCCAATTAATTAAGATTAATCAAGAGGAAGCTAAGCTGTTAGCCCCGGTAGCGATCAAGCGCTTAAACAAAGCCTCGCTCATGCCTGTTTCTTGCTGTACAGCATTATAGGCCACCTCAAGATAGGCCTGCTCAATAAAGGAAAGGTCGATCATACAAACTTTGCTTAGGCTCATCCGCAGTTGTTCGGGCTTGCCCTCTTTGACCAGCCGACGACTCACCTCCTGGACAACCGTCGCCATGGCCGGCACCACGTGTTGAGGGCCAATGCCAACGCGCACATGAACTAGGCCAATTTTCCAGCGGCGATCGGCATACTGGGGACCCCAGTTGTCCATGCCTGTGAACATTTCCTTAAACCAGTCGGCAAAAGTCTGACCCAGCCGCTGCCGGTTATGCTTGGCAATGATGGCCGCCATCTCGGCATCGCGATCCAAATAGCTGTAAAAGGTATCCGACATTTCTGCGGCAATGCTGCTGCCCCAGTCGGCATTTTGCTGCAAAACCTTTCTGTCTTCGTCTGTAAATTGGGTACGCGAGATTAAGACTTGCAGCAGCTCCAAAGGTTTGATAGCCATAGTTCCCTCAGAATCAGGTCAAAATCAAGCTCAGCTTCCCTGCTCTCTACTTCATGGCTTCCGCAATGCTTGCTGCGGCTCGCTTCATCTCCAAAAACAGCAAACCCTGCTTTACTTCATCACTAGCAATTGTCAACAGTACAGCATCGGGGCCGCAACTGGTTAAAACTCCATATCCCTTTTCTCCCTGCACAAGGACCCTCTCTATGGTTCCACGACCCAACTCTTTCCCAATCCGCTCCCCCAAAGAAAGCATGGCAGCAGACATAGCCGAGGTTCTCTCCTCGTCCATGCCTACGGGCAAGGCGGATGCCAATGGCAGCCCATCAGGAGTAACCACAGCCGCTCCTTGAATTCCTGGCGTGCTGGAAACGTAGTTCTGCAGAATTGCCTGCAAAGAGGATAAGTTAGCCATCCTTTCTCTCCCCGCTCTCAGTCCTTCTTGTCATTTTTCCATCTGTTCCTATACCTGCTGCAGAAGATAGTAGCGCAGAGATCTACCCAAAAAATCATCTATCACGAACTCCCCTCAGTAAAGTGGCAAGTCGCGCGACGAGGGAGGGCTTAACCTGCTCATTCCCTTCTTGGGAGGGAGGCAGCTTGGTGTTCAGCTTCTCCTTTGCGGTTTCTAGGTTGTCTGCTGCTGGTGCCGACTTGTCCAAGAAAGCCGGGAGAGAAGCAGAAGCAATAGTTGTTGGGCCGTCACAGGGGCTGATGAGCCCCAGCTTGGCCAGGCGGGCGCAGGCATAGCGAACTTCCAGAAGATCTGCCCCCAGCGCCCGGGCTAGGTCGGTCAGCCGGCGCGAAGGCGAAACCTGCTCCAGGATCCCCCACTCTAAGGCAGAGAGCTTGTACAAGGGCAGCTCAGTGCTGGTGCGCCAGAAATAGCTGTCCGGCTGCGGCAGGTTCTCCTCAGGAAACTGATCGAGCTTAAGCTGCTGCAGCGCTTCCAGAACCACAGCACTGGCCCCCTTGCTTAGGCCAGTCATCTCCCGATAAGGCATGGGTGCGTTAGGTAGGAAGCTGAACTGACCCGCTTCCAGAGCAAACAAGCTGTAGAGACCCACCTGCAGTTGATGGCGGAAGAGCTTGGCCAAAGCTGCTGGCGAGATCAACCCTTGCCGCTGCAAACACCGCCCCAGCGGCTCTTCTAGGCCGCAGAAAGAAGCCAGCTTTTCCACCACCCGCTTGCTAACCAAGCCGGAACGGGCCAACAAACTCTCCAAGCAGTGCTCCTCTTCGGGGGGCAGAGCTGCAATCACCCGACCTTGGTAAAACCAGATTCTGTAGATACCGTTTGGGGCCCAGATGGAAAGTTGCCCTGTTTTGCCGCCTTTTTCGATGAGCTGCAACAGATCGGGCAAAGAAAATTCCTGGAGGTCTCCAACGATGGCCATAGCAATTCTTTAGCCTCCATTAGTTTCAGGGATCCTCAAAGACACCACCATTCTCATTCGCTGATTCCCTGTCAACAACCGTGTAGCAACGGCAAAGCCACCTTTGCTCAAGTACTCGAGCTGGCAGCAATTCTACTGACGAACGATTTCATTGGAGAGATAGAGCCTAGGCATTCAGCTGCTTAGGATTTTGTCATCAATTCCTATCACTATTGTGTCGCTTTGATCTAGATCTGTTACAGCCATTCAGCTCATTTTTACCTAAGTTAACTTCGTAAAGCCGGCATGGGGAAATGCCATAAGATCTTACCCTACCGGCTTATTTTTCGCGAATGGTTTTGAGGAGGCTAGAGAGGCGGCTGACCAAAGAAGGCTTAACCGGCTCCTTCTCTTCCCGAAGGGTGGAAAGAAGCTTAGAAGCCGCCGCGAGCGCAGGTTGAGGCGTAGCGGCCGAGCTGTCGCAGGGGCTGATGAGCCCCAACTTGGCCAGGCGGGCACAGGCATAGCGCACTTCCAAGAGATCTGCCTTCAGGGATTGGGCCAACTCAACTAGGTTACGAGCGGGGGAAATCTGCTCTAGGATGGCCCACTCCAGCGGCGAGAGTTTGTACAAAGGCAGCTCGGTGCTGGTGCGCCAGAAGTAGCTATCCGGCTGCGGCAGGTTTTCTTCCGGGCGCTGCTCCAACCGAAGTTGCTGCAGCGCTTCCAGAACCACGGCGCTGGCCCCTTTGCTTAGGCCGGTCATCTCGCGGTAGGGCAGGGGCACGTTGGGCAAAAAGCTAAACTGGCCAGCTTCTAGGGCAAAGAGGCTGTAGAGCCCCACTTGCAGTTGATGGCGGAAGAGCTTGGCCAGAGCTGCTGGCGAAATCAACCCTTGCCGCTGCAGGCAAAGGCCCAGGGGCTCCTGCAAGCTGCAGAGGAAGGCCAACTCCGCCACCACCTGCTCGTTGACCAGGTTTAAGCGTACCAGCAAGCGCTCCAACCGATGCTCTTCTTTGGGAGATAAGGCCGCCACCACGCGCCCCTGATACAGCCAAACTCGATAAATGCCAGTAGGTGCCCAAACCGACAGTTGGCCTGTTTTCTTTCCTTTTTCCATCAAATGCAACAGGTCGGCTAGGGAAAATTCCTGAAGATCTCCGAGCATTGCCATGTTTCCGCGCTCCCTCTACCTATTGGATCCGGCCTTTTCAGTATTTTCCCGGTTTTTCCCTTGCTAAGCAAGTTACAAAAAAGGGCAACTCCGGGCAAGCTTAAGCTCGATTCTACACTTAGATGCTCAAAAGTTACAGCTAATTCATCTTTTCAATCAAACTTAACCAGAGTCCCCACTCTCTAGGCCTCAATGGAGCGGGAGTTGTGGCAAAAGTCCAGCAAAACTTCGGAAACAGCAACAGGTAGCAGTTGAGATATTTGTAGTTTTTAATACTTTTTAACTCTGACCATCAGAAGATCCACTGGATGTAAAAGTTCGCTTGAGAAGGAGCGAATTGAGGACTACACTGAGGGAGCTAAAGGCCATGAGGCCGCCTGCTAGAGCGGGGCTGAGGCCGAGGCCGAATCCGGGCAGGAGCGCGCCGGCAGCCACCGGGATCCCGACCAGGTTGTAGGCGAAGGCCCAGAGGAGGTTTTGCTGGATCTTGCGGAAGGTGGCGCGGCTAAGGCGGATGGCTTCTACCACGTCCCAGAGGCGGTTGCGCATGAGGATGATATCGGCAGTCTCCAGAGCGGCAGCGGTGGCAGAGTGCAGGGCCATGCCCACATCGGCTTGGGCCAAGGCAGGAGCGTCGTTGATGCCATCGCCCACCATGGCAACTCTCTGGCCCTGGGCCTGCAGATCTCGGATAACCTGGGCTTTATCTGCCGGCTGCACCTCGGCAATGACGCGGATCCCTGGCACCTGCAAAGCTTGGGCCACCTGCTGGGCCACCTCGGCCCGATCCCCAGTCAGTAAGACCACCTGCAGGCCCATTTTCTGGAGCTGTTGCAGGGTTGCCTGGGCATCAGGCCGCAAGGGATCCTGCACCGCCAACAACCCCACCAGGGATCTGTTCAGGGCCACGCCCACCACCGTTTTGCCAGCTTCCAGCAGCGCCTTGGCTTTGGCCTGCGCTTCAGGAGAAAGCGGGATCCCCAGATCGGAGAGCCCTTCGAGGGAGGCCAAGAGGATCTCTTGCCCTTCCACCCGCGCCGAGGCCCCCACTCCCGGCTGGGTGTGAAACTCGTCGGCAGAAAGCAAGGGCAGTCCCTGCTCGCGGGCGGCCCCCAAAATGGCTTGGGCCAGAGGATGGCGGGTGCCGCTTTCTACTGTCGCCGCCAGTTGCAGCAGCCGAGCCGGATCCAGGGCAGGGTCGAGGGCAAGGCAATCGGTTAGGTGCGGATCCCCCTGGGTGAGGGTGCCGGTTTTGTCGAAGACAACTGTTTGCAGGCGGTGGGTTTTCTCCAGGACATCGCCGCCGCGGATGAGCAGTCCCCGCTCCGCACCTAAGCCGGTGCCCACCAAAATGGCTACGGGTGTAGCCAATCCCAGGGCGCAGGGGCAGGCCACCACCAGCACCGAGATGGCCAGCTTAAGGCTGAGGAGCAGAGGGGTAGGATGGGGGGGGTGATCCCCTAGGTGCAGAGAGGAGTGGAGACCAACCCCCATCAGGAGCTCGCTTCCCCAGAGCGGGATCCCGATCCAGTACCAGAAGGCAAAGGTGAGAAGGGCCAGCGCCATCACGCCGTAGGTGAAGTAACCGGCCACCCGGTCGGCCACGCCTTGGATAGGGGCCTTGCGGGCTTGGGCTTCTTCCACCAGACGGATGATCTGGGCCAGGGTCGTGTCTTTCCCAGTGCGCGTAGCCCGGCACAGCAGCAGCCCTGATTGGTTGACCGTCCCGGCCACGACCGGATCCCCTGGCTGTTTGAATACAGGTAGGGATTCGCCGGTGAGCATGCCCTCGTCCACCGTGGCCTGGCCGGCAATCACTTCTCCATCCACCGGGATCTGCTCCCCGGCCCGCACCTGCAGCCAGTCCCCCACCTGCACTTGTTCGATGGGGCACCACTCTCCCTCTGAGCTCAGGGATCCCCCCGCCTCTTGGGGTGGCACTCGGCGAGCCAAGCTGGGGCGCAGGCTCAGCAAGGCCTGCAAGCTGCTGGCGGCCCGCAGACGGCTCTGCTGCTCCAGGGCCCGCCCCAGCAGGATGAAGCTAAGCAGCATCACCGGCTCGTCAAAGAAGCACTCCCAGCCCACCTGCGGGGCCAACAGCCCCACCAAACTGGCCAGGTAGGCGGATCCGGATCCCAGAGTGACTAGGGTGTTCATGTTGGGAGCCAGCCGCCGCGCCGCCCGCCAGCCGTCCAGGACAAGGCCACGGGCTGGGCCGACGAAGGTCAACGTCGCCAACCCCCAGTGCAGCCAGACCTCGTTGAGGACGGGCAAGCCTAGACGAGTGAACAGATCCAGGTGGCCAGCGGCAGAGATGAGCAGTAAAAAAGCGGCGGTGAGGGCCTGGCGAATGTGGGCTTGGGTCTGCCGCCGCTGCTGGGAGAGGGGATCCGCAGGCGCCTCCAGGGCCCTCTTCCCTCCGGCTGGGGAGGGATCTGGGGGAGAATCGCCCCTGCCGGCGGCACAGGAGCTGGGAAACCCTGCCTCTGTCAAGATCCGGGCCAGATGTTCTGGATCAGGCCGGCTGCCAGGGGCAAATTCCACAAGGGCCGATTCGGTAACTAGGTTAACGCTGGCTTTGACCACCCCCGGCTGGTTGAGCAAGACTTGCTCGACGGCCCGAACACAGCCGGCGCAGCTCATGCCTCCAACATGAAGCAGCAGGGATCCCTGCCCAGCCTGTTCCTGAAAGGGCCCGTGGGACTTCTCTAGGTCTGGCGGCTGAGCTATCCGCTTGGGGAACTTCGCATCTGTAGTAGCCATCTCTAGCGGGTCAACGAAACTTTTCCCTCACCCCCCCGCCTCTCTCCTCTTGGGAGAGGGAAGCAGTTCCGCAGCCATGAGTAGTGAGCCTGGGGGTAAGGAGATCCCCCCTATCCTAGCGTTGGCATCTCAGGCCCTTACC
Source organism: Synechococcus sp. H70.2 (assembly GCF_047462275.1). NCBI lineage: Bacteria > Bacillati > Cyanobacteriota > Cyanophyceae > Synechococcales > Synechococcaceae > Synechococcus > Synechococcus sp. H70.2. The sequence goes on along the minus strand of NZ_JANSIU010000006.1, from coordinate 52,413 downwards.
TATCCCCTTTGAACCCGCCGCTCAAACTCCTCGCGGGTGGCATCCACCAGTTGCACCGCCTCTGGGTAGAGGTGCGGGTGGTTTTGCTTAAGCCAACTCAAGAGCCGCGCCAACTGGGCGGCGCAGAGATCCAGATCGGCCTGAAAAATCACTGCCGCTGCCATGTGCTGGGCGTATTCGGGGGGATGGCCCTGCTGGGTCAGCTCCGCCGTCAAGGCGGCCAGAGCCTGCTGGCGAACAGAGGGGGCGGAGCCTTCCGGGATGGACATAGGCGGGATCCCTCAATCAGCAGAGTAGCGGCGCAGGGCCAAGGTCACGTTATGCCCCCCAAACCCAAAGGCATTGACCAGGGCCACGTCAATGGCCATCTGCCGCGCCTTGTGGGGCACAAAGTCCAGCCCTTCGCACTCGGGGTCAGGGTTATCCAGATTAAGGGTGGGGGGAACCCAGCCGTGGTAGATGGCCAGGGCCGTCGCCACGGTAGCAATGCCGCCTGCCCCCCCCAACAGGTGACCGGTCATGGATTTGGTGGCGCTAATAGCCAGGCGAGGGGCATGCTCGCCGAAAACTGCCTTGATGGCCTGCACCTCGGCAACATCCCCCACAGGCGTGCTGGTGGCATGGGCGTTGATGTGCTGCACCTCTTCTGGCCGGATCCCTGCATCTTTGAGGGCTAGCCGCATTGCGCGGGCAGCGCCTTCGCCGCCGGGAGCAGGGTTGGTGATGTGGTGGGCATCACAGGTAAGGCCGTAGCCGACGATCTCGGCGTAGATCTTGGCACCGCGGGCGCGGGCATGTTCCAGCTCCTCCAGCAGGAGGATCCCAGCTCCCTCCCCCATCACAAAGCCATCCCGATCCCGGTCAAAGGGCCGGCAGGCCTGCTCAGGAGCCTCATTGCGGGTGGAAAGGGCCTTCATGGCGCTGAAGCCAGCCACCGACAGGGGAGTCACTGCCGCTTCTGTGCCCCCTGTAATGGCCACCTGCACTTCCCCCCGCTGGATAAGCCGAAAGGCATCGCCAATGGCGTTGGAGCCGGAAGCACAGGCCGTCACCGTGCAGGAATTGGGCCCCTTGGCGCCAAAGTGAATGGCCACATGGCCCGCCGCCATATTGGCAATCATCATCGGTACCATAAAGGGGCTGCAGCGATCCGGCCCTTTTTGCAAGTAGATGGTCTGCTGCTCTTCCAAGACCCGGATGCCGCCAATGCCAGTACCCAAGATTACTCCCACCTGCTCGGCGTTGAGATCGGTAATGCGAAACTGGGCGTCCTCCAGCGCTTGCTGGGTGGCAGCCAATGCCAGATGGACGAAGCGGTCGGTGCGCTTGACGTCCTTGCGGTCCAGGTAGTCGAGGGGATCAAAGCCCTTCACCTCCCCAGCAATGCGGCACTCGTGGCGAGAGGCGTCAAAGTGGGTAATTGGCCCAATGCCAGAGCGCCCTGCCAGCAGACCCTGCCAAAACTCGGCAGGAGAGTTGCCAAGGGGGGTTATCGCCCCCAGGCCCGTGATGACAACGCGACGGTGGGAGTTGGTTGGGACGGACATAGGAGCGGCGGCAGGATCCATAGACAACCGTGAGTCCTCTTCCTTAGCACTCCCCCTCGAGGGGGAAGGGGGAGGCCTACCCCCTCTCCCAGCTTAGGCAGCCTTCTTGGAGAGGATGTAGTTGACGGCATCCTGCACCGTGGCAATGCCCTGGGCATCCTCATCGGGGATTTCTAGATCGAATTCCTCCTCGAATGCCATGACCAGCTCTACGGTATCAAGACTGTCGGCCCCTAGGTCGTTCTGGAAATTGGCCTCCAGGGTTACTTTGTCGTCCTCAACACCCAGTTGTTCGGACACAATCTTGCGAACCCGCTGGTAGACTTCCTCGGCACTCATGCTTGGAACCCTGCAGTCTCTTGGCTATAGCTATCAAAGTACCCCCCTATTGTATCGAACAAGGGATCTCCTCTTGCGAGAGGCATGCCTACTTTTTTGACCGCAGAGGGGGGAAATGGCTTTTCTGGTTCCAGAAAGAGTAGCTAGGATAGTCAATTGCATCTTAGAGTCTCGAGGAGAACCTGCTTCCATGCCCCGCGCCTATGAAACGATGCTGATTGTGCGCCCCGACCTCTCGCAGGAACCCCTAGCCCAACTTCTCAGCGAACAGGAGTCACTCCTACGAGAAAACGGGGCAACCGACCTGGAAATTACCAACCGTGGCAAGCGCCGCTTCGCTGGGTTTGAGATGAAAAAGTTTAAGGAAGGACTGTACATCCAGTTCAACTACAAGGCCGAGCCAAAGGCGGTGGCCACCTGGGAGAAAAATCTGCGCATCAACGAGAACGTGCTGCGCTACATGACCCTGCGCCGGGATTGAGTCAACAGAATCCCATCCTGAGCCCAGACTACAATGTCAAGGGGCCTTGTTTCCACCTACTAGTGAACTTCCTGGGGCTTAGTCATGAACTCGATTGTTTTGATGGGGGAGGTAGCGAGTGAGCCAGAGCTGCGCTACACACCCGATAACCTAGCGGTTGCATCTTTGCTCCTGCGCTTCCCCAGCTTGCGCCCAGAGGAGCCGCCCTACCAGGTGCGGGTTGCCTCTTTTGGAGAGCTGGCCCAGCGGGTGGTGGATACCTGTCACGTGGGGGATCAGATCACAGTAGAGGGTCAGCTGCACATGAATGTGGTAGAGCGGGATGGACGCAAGGAGAAGCTGGCGGAGATCACCGCCCGCCGCATCCATCAACTTAGCTCTGCTCGGGTTCTCTCCCTAACGGGGATGGGCGACTCCAGCAGGGAGACTGTTGAAGAAGAGGTCGCCCCTCTGCCTGACCAAGACGAGATCCCGTTCTAGAGGCGGTGGGACTCCAACTGCTGCTCAGCCCTGGAGAGCTCCTACTTGGCAAGCTTCACCCACCTCCCCCAAGGAGGGGGTGGGTTGAGGAGCAAGCGGAAGGTTGCCCCTTTTGCCTAGAGAGGTCAATGCAGTTAAGGAAGTCGGTATGTTCAGCAGGATTCTGGTGGCAGTGGATCGGTCGGAGTTGAGTGAAGGGGTATTTCAAGGTGCCCTCCAGGTGGCAAAGGCCCTAGGGGCTCAGATGATGCTCCTCCACGTTTTGTCGCAGGAAGAGCCTGGCGCTCCCGAGCCGCCGATGATCTTGGGCATGGACTACAACTCTACTCTCAGCGCCGAGCTGTGGCAATCCTACCGGGAGCAGTGCGCCATTTTCGAGCAAAACCAGATGAACTACCTGCGCTCCCTGGTGGAGAGGGCGGCCGAGGAGGGAGTTTGCGCCGAGTACAACCTCAGCTATGGCAGTCCCGGTCGGGTCATCTGTGACTTGGCCCGCTCTTGGCAAGCCGACCTAATCGTTGTGGGTCGCCGCGGTTACTCTGGGCTGAGCGAGCTGTTCTTAGGTAGCGTCAGCAACTATGTGCTCCACCACGCCCCCTGCTCAGTTCTAACCCTCCAGGGAGAGAAGCTGAGAAAGGGATCCCAGCAGCAGGAAAACCAAATGGCCACCCCGCCGTCCTAGGGCGAAGCCTTTTCCTCTGCTTCTTTCTCCCCTAGCAGTTGCTTGACCTCTGTTTCAATGCTGTTGAAGGTGCTAAGGTCGAGCACAGCTATATCGGGTTGGCGGCTACTGCGGGCATAGGCGCGTAGGCCAGCGGCACTGAGGCTCAGGGTCAGGGGCTCCTGCTCTGTCTCAGGCTTGGGTGCAATGTCAAGCTGGAGGTCTGGCGTGGCTAGGGCCTTCTGGGCGTCGGGATCGGTTTCTGGCACAAACTCCTTGGCACGGGCAGCATTGAGGCTGGCAAAGAGAGAGCTGAGGTTAACTGGCTGGCCGGGTCGTTCTGGGTTTTCCCAGCGCAGCTCCAGCGATCCCTTCTCCTGGGGCAGGGGGTTGAGGGTAACCCGCTCCCCTAGCGACTCTAGGGTAACTTGGCCGACTTGGTTGGGGTTGAGGCGGGCAAGGCGGTGATCCCGCAGCTCCTCCAGGTCGGCGCGGAGGATGTCGGCAGTACTGGTGAGGAGGGTAGCCACCGCCGGGTGTTCAGAGGTAATGACGTACACCTGGCCCTCTTTCTCCGCTCCTAAGGCCACGCTCAGGGTTTTGCCGTCCTTAAGCTCAACGCTTAGCTGGGCAGAGGGCTTCTCCAGCCCATAGGGAGCCAGCTCTGCCTTGGTTTCAGCGGGAAACTCCACCGCCTGCAGACGAGACAGGGTGTTGAGCAGGCGGTCAACGTTGAGGTCATCGGCAGGCAGCTCTCTGGGCTCGACAATCTGCCAAGTCTCCTCCTGCCGCTGCAAGCGGACAACCTCTGGCTCTGCCTCGGCCAATTGCACTTGGAGAGACTTCACCGCCGCCCTATCAAAGCGCAGCAGGGTTTTGTCCCGCAACGTCAAAAGGGAAGGAAGCAGGGATCCCTTCTGACTGCTGGCCAAGAGCACTACCTTGCCTCCTTCGGGTTGGGCGTAGAAGCCGGAGCCGTCGAAGTTGTCATTGCCGATGGCTAGGCGATAAGGATCCCCTTCCTTGGGGAAAAGAGCAAGCTGGTAGCGCGGCTGGTCTAGACCAAAAGCAGCTAGATCGCTGGCTTCCTCCAAGCTTACCTGGGGCGTGAGGCGGGAGAAGGTGTTGAGGAGCTGCTCCACCGGAAAGTCCAGGGCTGCTGACTGGATGGGCTGGAGGATGCGCCAGCGAGAGCCTTCTTCTCCTTCAGGAGTGCGCTCCAAAACAATTGCTTCGGGTTTCCCCTCTTTTTGCTGGCGGATCTCGATGCGGGCAATGGTGTCGGGGGCAAAGTGGAAAAGCCGCGCCCGCTCCGCCTGCTGCTGCTGGCGCAGCTGCTGGAAACTGTCGAGGAGGAAATACCCCAGCAAAGCGGCCACCGCCAAACCCAAGAGAATCCAGGTGCTGCGCTTAAACATGCTTGTCCTCCCCCAGCTCTACCGCCTTTGCCACCAAAGCACGGCCCCCACCCCCAACGCCACCAGCGGCAGGAGTACCGTCGATCCCAGCACCAACCAGCGGAAGTTCTGGTCGGTTAGGGTGAGACGGCGGTCGGTAATAGATTTGGGGCGGATGGAGATCTGCTCGGTCTGTTCGGTTAGCCAGTTAACCGCGTTGAGGAAGAGATCCCGGTTGCCCTGCTGCCGCAGGTTGCCGTCAAGAGCAAAGTTGACATTGCCAATGACCACCAGGCGGGCCTCAGGTGCTGAACTCTGCTGGGAATCCTGCTTCTCGCTTTCCAGCCGGCGGCTCAAGGCGACACCTAGGGTTAGCGGGCCAGGCTTGTCTTGAGCCAGGTCAAATTGCACGGGGCCAGCCTCCAGGTTGGGGCTGGTCTCTCCCCAGCTCTGGGGGCTGGTGCGCAGCAGAGGTGTAGCCTGGATCCCTTCGCGGGCTTGGGTTTCTACAGAACGAGCCAGAGGAAAGAGGGTCATCAGCCGCTGCTCGGCCAAGGGGGCGGTAATAGGGTGATCCCCGTAGGTGGTGACTAGGGCAACTGCCGGTCCTGTGCCCAAGAGTTGGCTGACGCTGCTCACCTCGATAAGGATGTCATCTCCCAAAACCACGCCCCACTCTTCCAGCAAGGGATCCAAGCCAGCATCCACCCGTGGCCCAATGAGCAGCAGCAGGCGCCCTCCCCTGGCCAGGTACTCCTGCAGCTTCTCCACCTCCCCCGGGAAGAGAGCCCGCTGCGGCCCTGCCAACACCAGCACATCGGCCTTGTCCGGGATCTCCGACTGCACCAGGTTCAAAGGCTCCACCCGATAGCCTTCCTGGCCGAGGGCTGCCACCGCCTGGGCCAGCGTTGGGGTACCTTCCCGTGCCTCTAGGCCCACTTCCCCATGCCCTTGCACGAAATAGGCCAGCAACTCCCCGCGGTTGACCACTTTAGACAAGACGGGGGTCAGTTTGCTCTCCAGCTCAGGGGCAGGGGGCTGCGGCAGTTGCTGCCGGCTTTCTCCGGCTTCCACCACGAGGGTGTTGTTTTGCGTTACCTGGAGCCGCTGCACCGTTAGGGGATCGCGGTTGGGATCCACAAATTCAAATTGGAAGCGCTCAGGGTTGAGGCGGCGGTAGCGCTCCAGTTGCTCCCGCAGGTTGGGATCCGGCGCCGTGGTAACCACCCAGACTTTGACGGGTTGCGCCAATCCCTGCACCAGTTGCCGGGTTTGAGGCGAGAGGGTAAACAGGCCTCCCTCCGTGAGATCCAGGCGCAGGTCGTAGCGCACGGCCACGACATTGAGCAACACCAGAATGACGGCCATCGCCGCCACCGCCACCAGGATGTTGGCGTTGGTCTGAGTGGAGCGCAGGCCAAGGAAGACGCTGACTTCGCGCTGGTGGGTGAGACCCCACACCACTACTAGGACTAGGCCTGCTGCCAGCAGACTTAGCGGCACAGCTGTCCAGCCAGTGAGGGCAGCTCCCACCAGCAACCCAATGGCTATGACACCAAGGCCGAGGATCCCCGTCCAATCTGCCAGTGCCCGCCAGTCTTTCATCACCGCACACCTCCCAAGACAACCCTAGCCCTGCTGCCAGCGCAAGCTTTCCACCGACTGCACCGTGGCAAACAGCCCCAGCACAATGATGCTGAGGAAAAGGACGACGCTACTGCTGCTGAGGATCCCTTGCACCCAGTTGCTGTATTGCTGCAGCAGGGAGATGTGCCGCAGGGTAGCGGCAATCCACGTGTTCTCCTGGCCGGCAGCAGCGTCGATGACCCAGAGCAGCAGGATCAACCCAAAGGTAGCCACCGCAGCAATGAGGGTACTGTCTGTTAGAGAAGAGACAAATAACCCCAAAGCCATGACACTACCCGCCAGCAGGGCAAGTCCCACATAGCCCATCAGAGTTAAGCGGTAATCAACCGCTGGCCTGGCGCTACTTAGCACCAGCACGTGGTAAACCAGAGGCGGCAGCAATAAGGTAATGAAGAACACCCAGACCGCCAGCCACTTGCCCAGGGCCACCTCTAGGTTGGTAATGGGGGAGGTAGCCAACAGCTCCATCGTGCCCCGCCGCCGCTCCTCGGCGTAGGAGCTCATGGTGAAGATAGGCAATAAAAATAGGGAAAGGGTGCTCAGCAAATTGAGAAACTGCTGCGACAGGATGGTGGCGGCATCAAAGGGGTTCTCTTGGCCAAACTGGGCAAAGAGATCCACCTGCTGGGAGAAGTTAATGACCCGCACCAAGATGTTGACAAAGAAAAACCCCGCCAGGCCCCAGAACACCGCCGCCACCACGTAGGCAATGGGGGAGGTGAAATAGCCGCGCAGTTCTTTGCGAAAAATGGCCACTGCTCCGTTCATGCTGCTTCCTCCAATGTGCCTGCGGATCCCTCTTGGGTGGTGAGCTGCAGGAAAATCTCTTCCAAAGAAGCCTGGGGACGACCGATCTCGTAGAGGTCGATCCCTGCCTGCACCAGGGCCCTGGCCACCTCCGGGATCCAGCCTAAGGACTCTGTCCCTTTGTCGCGAACGGCAGCAACGTTGCTTTTAAGCTGCACCTGCCAGCGAGGGGGATCGGATCCCAGGGGCTGCAAACTCACCACCTCCACCTGGGGCAAGTTTTGCAGGGCCGCCCGGATAGCCGTTTCCTCAGGGGCGCCCACCACCAGCTTTGCCTGCTGCCGATCCTGCACCTGTGCCGTCAGCTCGGCGGGCGTGCCGATGGCTGCCACCTGGCCGCGGTTGATGATCACCACCCGGTCGCAGGTCATGCTTACCTCCGGCAGGATGTGGGTGGAGAGGATGATGGTGTGCTCCCCTGCCAGACTTTTGATGAGGTTGCGCACCTCGATGATCTGCTTGGGATCCAGCCCAATTGTGGGCTCGTCGAGGATAATCACGGGCGGGTCGTGCACTAAAGCTTGGGCCAGGCCCACCCGCTGCTTGTACCCCTTGGAGAGCTTGCGGATGAGGGTGTGGCGCTTGTCTTCCAGGCTGCAGCGGCGAATTACCTCGTCTACCCGCCTAGGTCGGTCACCAGCGCTGACCCGCTTAATCTGGGCAACAAAGTGCAGGTAGGCCTCCACCGTCATATCGGGGTAGAGGGGCGGGTTTTCTGGCAAATAGCCAATGCGCTGCCGCACTGCCATCGGGTTTTCGTGCACATCAAACCCGGCCACCCGCGCCGTTCCTTCCGTAGCCGGCAAGTACCCCGCCAGAATGCGCATCGAGGTGGTCTTGCCGGCGCCATTGGGCCCTAGAAACCCCATGATCTCGCCGGCATTCACCTGGAAAGAAATATCGCGGATGGCGGTAAAGCTGCCGTAGGTTTTGCTCAGATGCTCTACCTCAATGGCAGCCGTGGTTGCCGAAGCAGTGGATAAACCTGTCATCGACGCTTCCTCGCTTAGAGGGTTAGCGGCAGTTGTGGACCCAGAAGGCCTGTTAAGCCGGGGACAAACGACGCCAAGGCCATTTGCAAACTTAGCATAGCGGCGCCCGGCCTCGGCAGACGGGATCCCCATCCCCCTTTTGGTGGGGACTCAAGGTCCTAGGGATCCCCACTCCTCCAGCCCCAAGACCCGGCTCTCCCCAGGGCGGGCGGCCACCACCTCGCCAATAGGGAAGGCTTCCGGCAGCAGCGATCTCAGCGAATCTTCCGCCGCAGGGGGCACCACCAGCACATAGCCCACCCCCAGGTTGAAGGTGTTGAACATCTCCAGGGTCTCCACTTGGCCTTGCTCCTGCAGCCAGAGAAACTCCGGCGGAACGGGCCAACTGTGGGGCTCTAGCCGCGCCGCCTGGCTAGGAGCCAAACAGCGGGGCAAGTTTTCCGGGATGCCGCCGCCGGTGATGTGAGCCATGCCGTGGATGGGGATCCCTGCCGCTTGCAGCCGCTGCACCGCCTGCACGTAGATGCGGGTGGGGGTGAGAAACACCTCCGCCAAAGGCCGATCCCAGCCGGAGGGTTGGTGGTCCCAGCGCCAGCCTCGCTCGGCCACAATGCGCCGCACCAGGCTGAAGCCGTTGCTGTGCAGGCCGCTGCTGGGCAGAGCCCACAGCCGATCCCCCAGCTGCACCTGAGAGCCGTCTAGAATGTCTGCCTTGTCCACAACCCCAACGCAAAATCCCGCCAAGTCGTACTTTCCAGGCGGGTAGAATCCCGGCATCTCCGCCGTTTCTCCCCCCAGCAGTTGGCAGCCGGCCTCCTGGCAGCCCGCTAAAATGCCCTCGATGACTTGCCAGAGGGCCTCTGGCTGCAGCTTGCCGGTGGCAATGTAGTCCAGGAAAAACAGCGGCTTGGCTCCCACCGTCAGCACGTCGTTGACACACATGGCCACTAGATCAATACCGACGCTGCGGTGCTGCCCCCACTGCTGGGCAATCTCCAGCTTGGTCCCCACTCCATCGGCCCCGGCCACCAGAACCGGGGCACGGTAGCCTGCTGGCAGCTCGAACAAGCCGGCAAAGCCGCCAATGCTACCCAAGACTCCTGGGGAACCTGTAGAACTCCGTTCAACGCGCTCCCGGATCCCTTGGACAAAAGCGCGTCCGCGATCGATGTCAACCCCTGCTGAGCGGTAGTCCAAGATGCCAAATACCCTTACGATAACTGGACTTGGGCTTTTGCGCCTGGGCAGGCAAACCAGTCAATCCAGAAACCCATGGTACATTAACTTCTGTTTTAGCCATCGCGTTGGAAGTTGGACGAGTTGAAGAGGAGCGCGGCCTCATGCAAACTCAAAAATGGCTTGGACAGGGACTGGCTCCTGCCCCCAAGTTGGGCTTGGTTAGCTGTCTCTGTGTCACAGCTTTAAGCTGGCCCATGGGTCTGCTCAGTAATGCCAGGGCCCAAGCGTCAGCCCGCAGTGGCTCTACCACCACCCAAGCCGCAGAGTTACCCCTGGAAGGCCCTTCGCTTTCTCCCGCAGCCAAGCTTGTCTTTGCTCCCCAGCCCAATCCTTCCCTGCCTGCAAAACCTGGCACCTTGAACGTGCAGGACTTGTCGTCTCTCCTCCCCTCCCCCCAGGCAAGCCTCCCTCGGCTCCTCGAAGAGCCCATCCTCAAGATTGGCGAACAAAAGCAGTCTGCTCCTCAGCCCATTGCCACCCTCTACGCCTACCTAATCGACGGGCGGCAGGCGGTTACCGTCTATGTGCGGGACTTGCCCATCGTTACCTTTGTCGAGCACCCTCGCTTGGAGCCGCCGTTGCTGCGGGCCAGTTCTCTAGTGGCCCAGCTCAACCAAATGGCCCAGGGATCTCTAGAAGACACCACCATCACCCTGGCTTGGACCGAGCCCAAATCCGGGGATCCTCTCTATGCCGTTCGGGTTAACGGCAAGGAATTGTTGCGTGTTGATGAAGGCGTACTCCTGGTGGATAACCAACGCCCAGTGGATACAGCCCTTCTGGCCACCAATCGGCTGCGCCGGCTGCTGCTGGGTGCCCCTCCTCTCCCTGCTCCTGTCTTGCCGCAGCTGGCTACTCTAAAAGCCAAGACTGCCGCTCCGCCGCCGCCAGTTCCGGTCCAGCAGCAGGGAGTTCCCCTTATCAAGGCTAGTCTAGTGCAGGAAGGGATCGCCTCTTGGTACGACCTACACCCCACTCGCAACGAGATGACGGCAGCCCACCCTACGCTGCCCTTCGGGACGGTAGTGCGGGTAACCAACCTGAGGAATGGCCGCCAGGTTGTGGTGCGCATCAATGATCGCGGCCCCTTTATCCCCAATCGAATTATCGACCTCTCCCTAAGGGCGGCAGAAGCTCTGGGTATGGTGCAGGCAGGCCTTGCCCCGGTGCGCGTGGAGGTGCTCCCCAGGCGCTAGAGCAGGGGCAAAGGCGGCTCCGTTAGTGGAACATGCTGCTGACGGAGCTATCTTCGTGGATACGCCAGATAGCTTCCCCTAGCACATTGGCCACCGAGAGGATGGTCAGCCCAGGAAACTGCTTCTCTGGCGGGACAGGAATGGTGTTGGTAACAATCACCTCTTCAAACAAGCCGCCTTGCAGGCGTTCAATGGCGGGATCGGAAAAGACAGGATGAATGGCACAGGCATAAACTGCCTTGGCTCCCGCCTTGCGCAGCAACTTTGCCCCTTCGGAGATGGTGCCCGCCGTGTCAATCATATCATCCACGAGGATGGCAATCTTTCCCCGCACGTCGCCAATGAGGTTCATGACCTCCACATCATTGTGGGCCTGGCGACGCTTGTCAATGATGGCCAGCGGAGCTTCCTTAAGTTTTTTGGCAAAAGCACGGGCCCGCGCCACCCCCCCCACATCGGGAGACACAACGACAATGTCTTCCTCGAGGAGGCCTTTTTCTTTGAGGTAGGCCTGAAGAACCGGCTGGGCATAGACGTGGTCGAGGGGGATGTCGAAGTAGCCCTGGATCTGGGCCGAATGCAGATCCATGGCCAGCACCCGGTGGGCTCCCGCCTGAGTAATCATATTGGCCACCAGTTTGGCCGTGATGGCCTCCCGTCCCGCCGTTTTGCGGTCGGCACGGGCATAGCCGTAGTAGGGCAAAACGGCCGTGATCTGGCGAGCAGAGGCGCGGCGGCAGGCGTCAATGATCACCAACAGCTCCATGAGGTGATCATTGACTGGGCGGCAGGTGGGCTGGATGAGGTAAACATCGGCGCCGCGAATCGACTCCTGGATTTGAATGTACAGCTCGCCATCGGCAAAGCGCTTGCGCAGTATCGGGCCCAGGTCTAAGCCCAAATACCGGGCTACCTCTTGGGCTAAAGCTGGATTGGCACTCCCGGAAAATATCTTAAGCCGATTGCTCTCAGAAACAGGCGGCAGCGGAGAAGGACGAAGAAAGGGGGCAGAGCGAACCACAGATCGGTGTTGAACTCGTCCGTAGCTAGCGCCCAAAGGCACGCCCTGCTATCGTAGCATTAGCTTTTCCCGCCCCAGCAACTGTGTCTTTACCTAGCAATCTCGGCTTTCTTAAGGCCCGAGATAACGTCTGCGGAGATCCCGGCAGCAGGTCTGGGGGGGTGAGCAGCTGCCACAGGAATGAGTGCCAGGGGTTACCTCTAGCGGCGAGGGGATCCCAGCCAGACTGGGCTTGGCCTAGGAGCGCTGGGGTTTGGGTCTACTTGGTGTTTGCACCGCTTCTAGTTGGGTTGCTGGGGATCGGCCGGCTCTGGAGTTGCGGCTGCTGCCTTTGCAGTGGGGGAAGAGCCCCTGCAGGGGTAACCCGTGGCAAGGTCTTGGCGGTGCGCATACGGAGCAGCCCTGTTTTAGCGGCAGGGCAGGGCTTGAGAGCCAGTTTTCCAGTAAGCTAGTGCCGATGTTGCTCCGGCGGCTATGGCTCTCCTGCTAGGTAATCCTGATCCCAAGGCAGCCTCCTTGCCCGTCTGGCAACGGTTTTTGAGGCAAGTTGTCACCCCCTGGCGCGAGTTCGACAGCATTTTGCTGGCCACGGTGCTGGCCTTGACAGGCATCGGCATTATTGCCATCCGCAGCGTGGTCTGGGAGCGGCCCATCAGCCATTACTGGCTGCAGCAGTTGGTGATGGCTGGCATTGGCCTAGGGTTTTTGGGAATGGTGGCGCGGATCCCCTATGAACGACTGTTGCGCTGGCATTGGTTGACCTACTTCCTAACCTTGGCAAGCTTGATTGCGGTGCTCTTCCTCGGCACGGCAGCAGGGGGGGCAGAGCGGTGGATCTCCATTGCCGGCTTCCAGCTCCAGCCTTCCGAGTTTGCCAAGTTGGGGGTCATTATTACCCTGGCAGCTATTTTGCACCACTGGCCCATCCGGTACTTCAGCCAGATTTGGGTGGCTGTTGCCGTCATTGCTCCTCCTTGGATTTTGATCTTTCTTCAGCCCAATTTGGGTACGGCCCTGGTGTTTGTGGCCATTTTGCTGGTCATGCTCTACTGGGCTGGAGCCAAGGGCAGTTGGATCCTCTTGCTGGTGTCGCCGGCGGTGGGAGCCATTCTCTATGGCCTGCACACCCGCCCAGGATTGAGCTGGATGCTCTGGGTTTGGCTAATCTGGTGCCTGGGCATGGTGAGCCTAGCCGCTTGGCGGCTGCCTTGGCGGTGGTCGGGGGCGCTAAGCTTTGGAGTGCTCAACCTGCTCTCCGGACATCTGGGCCAGCTGGCCTGGCACATCCTCAAGCCCTACCAGCGGCGGCGGCTGGAGATCTTCATTGATCCCATGCAAGAGCCCTGGGGATCCGGCTACCACCTGATTCAGTCCCGCATTGCCATCGGCGCCGGCGGGCTCTGGGGCCGGGGCCTCCAGCAGGGCACCCAAACCCAACTGGACTTCATTCCCGAGCAGCACACCGATTTTATCTTCTCGGCCATTGGGGAAGAGATGGGCTTTGTCGGCACCCTGACGGTGCTGCTCCTGTTTTGGATTCTGTGCGCGCGGCTAATCTGGATTGCCCAGGGGGCCAAGGACAATTTTGGCTCCCTAATTACCATTGGGGTGCTGGCCATGATCCTCTTTCAGGCGGTTGTCAATATTGGTATGACAATTGGCTTGGCTCCCATTACCGGCCTGCCCTTGCCTTTTTTGAGTTACGGCCGCTCCGCTCTGTTGACCAACTTTCTGGCCATTGGTCTGGTGGAATCGGTGGCCATGCACCGCCAACGCCCTAGCCTTTTCAAGTAGGCAGCCCCCGCCAAGCGGAGGCCATTGCCCTGCTGGCCGCAGGAGGGGTACTACTAGTGCCCCCTTGGGCAGGACTTGTCAGCAAGCCGGCCCTAAGATGGGGACATAGAGACCTAAGGTGTGAGCTGCTCATGCTGGATCCCGCGCTTTACTTTGACCACAGCGCCACCACGCCGCCTCGGCCGGAGGTCATCGAGGCCATGCGGCTGGTGATGCAGGAAAGTTGGGGCAACCCCTCCAGCTTGCATAGGTGGGGGGAACGGGCGGCCATGGCCATGGAACGGGCGCGGCAGCAGGTGGCTGAGCTGCTTAACTGTGAGCCGGAGGCGCTGGTGTTTACCTCTGGCGGGACGGAGTCGAACAACCTGGCCCTATTTGGGGTGGCTCAGCGCTACTCCACTCCCCAACACCTCATCATCTCCAGTGTCGAGCACGCCTCGGTGGAAAACGCCGCCCGCCAGCTGCAGGCCCAGGGCTGGGAGGTAACCCGCCTGGCAGTGAACTCCGCTGGCCAGGTGGATCCCCAAACCCTGATCCAGGCGTTGCGGCCCAACACCGCTCTGGTCTCCATCATCCACGGCCAGAATGAGGTGGGATCCCTGCAGCCCATTGCTGAGCTGGGCTACATCTGCCGCCAGGCGGGAGTGCTCTTCCACACTGACGCAGTGCAGACGGTAGGGCGGATCCCCTTGGATCTGGCGCAGCTGCCTGTGGATCTGCTCTCCTTGTCTGGGCACAAGCTCTACGGGCCACAGGGGGTGGGGGCGCTGTACGTGCGCCCAGGGGTGGAGCTGCAACCGCTACTGCGGGGGGGCGGCCAAGAACGGCGGCTGCGAGCCGGCACCCAAGGGATCCCAGGGATCGTTGGCCTGGGGGTGGCGGCAGCTTTGGCTGCCCAAGAGCTGGAGCGGGAGACGGCCCGCCTACGGCAGCTGCAGCGGCACTTGGCCCAGTTGCTGGCTTCCGTGCCCGGTTTGCGGCTAACTGGCCCTGCAGATCTGGAGCAACGCCTGCCCCACCACCTCAGCTACTGCACCACCGCGATCCCGGGGCACGTGCTGGTGAGGGAGATGAGCCGCCAGGGAATCGCCATCAGCGCCGGCTCTGCCTGTAGTAGTGGACAACAGATCCCTAGCCGCATTCTCCTGGCCATGGGCTATTCTGAGGCTGAGGCCCTGGGATCTATCCGCCTTAGCCTGGGCAGGGCTACCACTCCAGCAGCCGTTGAGCAGGTGGCCCAATCGCTGCGGGCGTTGCTCCTGGCGGCGGCGAGGCTAGACCCTCAACCCTCCCAGGCGGTTCTTCAATTGGCGGCTAGGCTAGGGTGATAGAGAGTTACAAGCAGGCTGGTCGTCATGGCTGAGATGAGTCCCTATCAAGTGCTGGGGGTCAGTGAAGAAGCCTCTTTTGAGGAGATCCAGTCGGCGCGGGCACGACTCCTAGCCAGCTTGGCTGCAGATGAAGCGCAGCAGGAACGGGTGGAGCAAGCCTACGACGCTATCCTGATGCAGCGCCTGCGCCTGCGCAAAGAGGGCAAGATCCCCGTCCCGGATCGCATTCGCTACGCAGAACAGCGCCCTGGCTCTCCTGCGCCAGAGGTGGGTTTACCCCGCCCGGTCAAGAAGATCTCTTTTGGGTTAAACCGCTGGCTGGACACCCCTTCGGTGGCCACCGCCCTCTGGTCAGCAGGGATTTTGGGAGGGTTGCTAGGTTGGGTTGTCCTCTCCCCCGAAGAGTATCCCTCCTTACAACTGGCGCTGGGGCTGATGACCTCCATCTATTTCCTGTACCGCAAGGAACGCCGCTTCCTCCGCTCTTTCTTCTTGGCGCTGGCGGCCTTGATCCTGGGGCTGGTGTTGGCCTATAGTCTTGCTTTGCCCCTTACCGGTGGCGATGCCCCTGGCCTCCTGTGGGTGGGAATTACCTTTGGGTTGATGTGGCTAGTAACCACCTTTTTGCGCTAGCACCTGCCTAAGAGCCCTCGCTCCTCGGTTTTCCTAGAGGGGGGTAGAGAACCTCCTCACTTGCCAAACCGTCGCTGGCGCGACTGGTAGCTGAGCAGAGCCTGGTGAAAAGCAGCGCGGTCAAAATCGGGCCAAAGGATGGGGGTGAAGTACTGCTCAGTGTAAGCCATCTGCCAGAGCAAAAAGTTACTAAGGCGCATCTCGCCGCTGGTGCGGATTAGCAAGTCGGGATCCGAGAGGCCGTTGGTGTAGAGAAACTGGGAGAAAAGGGCCTCGTCAATTTGATCCGGCTGCAGCAGTCCTTGCTGTACCAGGGTGGCAATGGAGCGGCAAGCCTGCAGGATCTCTTGTCTTCCTCCATAGTTGAGAGCCACCGTCAGGCAAAGACCCTCGTTGTGCTGGGTACACTCCACTGCTTGCCCAATGGCCTCCTGTAGAGAGGGGGGCAGGGCCGACAACTGGCCGGCAAACTGAATGCGCACCCCCTGCTCCACCATTTCCTCCAACTCTTGCCACAGCACCCGCTCAAATAAAGTCATGAGGAAATCGACTTCTTCGCGGGCTCGACCCCAGTTTTCGGTGGAGAAGGCATAGGCAGTAAGGAGCGGGATCCCCCAATCGTGGCAGCAGCGGACGAGCTCCTTCAAGGCCGCTACCCCCCGCTGGTGGCCGACGCTACGAGGGAGCCCCCGTTTTTGTGCCCACCGCCCGTTGCCATCCATCACCACGGCCACGTGGCGGGGTAACAACTGCGGATCGAGATCGGCAGGTAACTGAAGATAAGCAGGAGAAAGAGTCATGGAGGTTATTCTTTAGGAAGCGTTTTCTCAGGTTTGCGAGAGCGTTTGGCTGAATCAAGCAGGGATCCCCACCAGCGCAACGGTCCGTTGCAAACCCACGAGTGGATCCCCAGTCTCCTCAGAGGAGCCTCTCGTTTTTTGGACTGGCGGGAATGGCGCAACCGCTCTAGCAGCAGCTCATGTAACCTGGCACTGGTTAGGGGACGCTCGATGCGTCCACCCTCTGCTAGAGAGATGGACCCGGTTTCTTCTGAAACCACAATACACAAGCAATTGGCTTGCTCGGTAATCCCCATTGCCGCCCGGTGCCTGGTTCCCAGTTGACGGGAAGCAGCTCGCTCTGAAACTGGTAGGATGACTCCTGCTGCGCGAATGCGATCTCGATGGATAAGAACTGCCCCATCGTGGAGCAAGGTCGAGGTCTGGAAAATCGTCTGCAAAAGCTCCCGCGATACCCGTGCTTGAAGAGAGACCCCCTTGTCAGTAAACACCCGTGAGTCAATGGGCTGATCCGGCTCAATTACAATTAGAGCCCCTGTCCGACTTTGGGAGAGCTCCCGCACGGCTTGCACCACTTCCTCCACCAAGCCCTCCTCATAATCTTCCTCATCCCCGTTTGGAGGATCTGACCCTTCCATGCGGATGATCTTGGCCAACTGCTCCAAGAGCTGCCGCAGCTCTGGCTGAAAGAGCACCCCCATGGCCACGGCCGCAGCCAGGAGCAAGCGATCTAAAATAAGGTGCACCAGCGGCAGCGCCGCTGTGGCCAGGTAGAGCACCAACAGCACCGTAAATCCTCGCACCAGCACCCCGGCCCGGCTCTTGCGGGTGGAATAGAGGGCCAAAGCCAATAGCAGGACAGCCAGTGCCCAATCCAAGAGGCTGAGAAAGGTAAATTGCTGTAGCCAAGCCCATAAGGCCGCCAGCATGCCGAAAAACCCCGTCCACACTCCCCTCGTGCTGCAGACCTTTCGCCTGCGCCGTCCCGCCGCGAGAATCTTGCCGGACTGCGGTTCCCTGACCAGCCTACCATTTACCTCCTCCCTGGCTTCCAGGTCTTCCCAGTTGAGCCCAGTAGGCTAGATCCTCCCTGGCAACTTGGGCAGCTCCCTGCTGGCGCTTTTTGCCTCTAGGGCCGCAACTGCTCTGGTAGGATATCCTGACGGATTAAATCGGCATAAGTTTCCCGCCGCAGGATTAACTGGGCCTTCCCTTGGTTGACCAGCACTGCTGCCGGCCGCGGGAAGCGGTTGTAGTTGGAGGCCATGCTGTAGTTGTAGGCGCCGGTGGCCAACACAACTAGGACTTCGCCGGGCGCTGGGTTGGGCAAAAGCACATCTTTCAAGAGCACATCCCCCGACTCGCAGTGTTTTCCGGCCACTGTTACCCTCTGGGTGGCCTCAGCCTCGGGGCGGTTGGCCAGAAGGGCGGTGTAGCGGGCCCCATAGGTGATAGGGCGGGGGTTATCGGACATGCCACCGTCAATGGTGACGTAGAGACGCCCCTCGGGAAGGTCTTCGCTGGGCGGGATCCACTTCTTGCCCCCCAAGGTGTAGGCAGTTACAGCCGCTGGCCCAACCACAGACCGTCCAGGCTCGCAGAGCACCTTGGGCAGGGGGATCCCAGCGGCAGTGAAACTCTGCTCCACTGCAGTGGCCACGGCTTCCACCCACTCTGGGATGGACGGGGGATCGTCGGATTCGACATAGCGGATCCCCAGGCCGCCGCCCACATTGAGCTCCTGGAGGGGCAGGCCTTTGTCTAACCCTTGCCGCCAGATCTGAGCCAGTACCCCCGCCAGGTCGCGGTGTCCTTGCAGATCAAAAATCTGGGATCCAATGTGGGCGTGGAGCCCGACGCAGTGCAGTTGCGGATGGGCTGCCAGAAAATCAAACACCTCCGGCAGTTGCCACTGGCCAATGCCAAATTTGCTGTCGGTTTGGCCGGTGCGGATGTACTCATGGGTGTGGACGTCAATGCCGGGGTTGACCCGCACCAATAAGCGGGCGGGTCGTTCAGGGGTGGCCAGGGCCGCCACCTGCTGCAGCTCGTAGAGGCTATCTACGACCAGGGTGCAGCCCACCTCCAGGGCCATGGCCAGCTCCTCTGCTGACTTGGCGTTGCCGTGCAGGTAGAGATCTTTGCCTCTAGCTCCTGCTTGCAGGGCAGTGTACAGCTCGCCGCCAGAGGCAACATCCAGCCCCAGCCCTTCCTGCAGCGCCAAAGCACAGATGGCCAAGCAGTTCCAGGCTTTCGTAGCATACAAGACTTGGGATTGCCCAGGGTAGCAGCGGGCCCAGGTGTCGCGATAGAGGCGGCAGGCCTGCCGCAGGGTCCATTCGTCCAGGATGTAGAGGGGGGAGCCAAACTGGCGCACCAGCTCCACCACGTCACAGCCACCAATTTCCAGGTGGCCCTGGCGGTTGACGCGGCTAGTTAACGGCTGCAGGGACTGGTTAGGAGAAACGGACTCGACAGAAGGCGGAGTGCTGAGCCTTGAGACCATAGTTGCAAGCTAGAGGCCTGTTTTCCACCCTACCAAGTTTTCTCGCCAATTGGGCTGGGGAAAGCTCCCTCAGCTTCTACCTGGGCCTAAGTTGCTCCTGGGCACCCTTTTTTCTGCTACTATAGAGGACCAGCGTCTATGGGTCGATGCCCGAGTGGTTAAAGGGGGCGGACTGTAAATCCGCTGGCTTACGCCTACGTTGGTTCGAATCCAACTCGGCCCACCACGCTGCCCACGTAGCTCAGTGGCAGAGCACCCCCTTGGTAAGGGGGAGGTCACGAGTTCAATCCTCGTCGTGGGCTTAGGCACAAACTTCCAGCTCTGCAGGGTGGGGTTTCCCTTCCCCTGCTTTGACCATCTCGCCGCTAAGAGAGAAAGCCCGCGTAGCAGTGATGCGCACTGGCACCAGGGATCCCTGCAATTGCTCGGGATCGCCGTCGAAGAAGACGATGCGGTTACCGCGGGTACGTCCCATCGCTTGGCGGGGGTTTTTGGGGTTGGGGCCTTCCACCAGCACCTCCTGCACCTGGCCCAGCAGGCGGGCGCTGCGGGCGGCAGCCACCTCCGCTACCAAGCGGTTGAGCCGTTGCAGGCGGTCGCTTTTTTCTTCTTCTGGCACTTGGTCGGGCCACTCCGCTGCTGGCGTGCCCGGGCGGGGAGAGTAGGCGGCAGTATTGAGGAAATCAAAGCCGATATCCTGCACCAGTTGCAGGGTTTCTTGAAACTGGGCTTCCGTTTCACCGGGGAAGCCAACGATGGCATCGGCGCTGATGGTGGCCTCGGGCATGTACTGGCGGATGAGCTGGATGAGCTGGCGGTAGCGCTCCTGGGTGTAGCCGCGCCGCATCCGCTTGAGGACTTCGTCACTGCCCGCCTGGAAGGGGATGTGGAAGTGCTCGCACACCTTGGGCAGCTCGGCACAGGTGGCAATGAGCTCTTCAGTGAAGTAGCGCGGGTGGCTGGTGGCAAAGCGAATCCGCTCGATCCCTTCCACCGAGTGGACAAAGCGCAGCAAGCTGGCCAGGTTGGTTTTGGGATCCAGATCCCGCCCGTAGGCGTCGATGTTTTGCCCTAGCAAGGTGACCTCGCGGTAGCCGGCCCGGGCCACGTCCTCAATCTCGGCGCGGATGGCCTGCGGCTGGCGCGACTGCTCCCGTCCCCGCACCAACGGCACAATGCAGTAGGTGCAGCGCTCGTTGCAGCCGTAGATGACGTTGATCCAGGCTGTCACCCGGCTATCCCGGCGGGGCTTGGTGATGTCTTCCGGGATCTCGACAGGCTCAGTGGCCACCACCTGGTTGCCAGCCTCCACCTGGGCCAGCAGATCTCCCAGGCGATTGACGTACTGGGGGCCCATGACCAGGTCGAGCTCCGGGACGCGGCGCAGCAGCCGCTCTCCCTCCTGCTGGGCCACGCAGCCGGCCACGATCAGCTTGATGGCGGGGTTTTTCCGCTTGCGCTGCGCCTGGATGCCTAGGTAGGAATACACCTTTTGCTCAGCGTTGTCGCGGATGGTACAGGTATTGAAGAGAACCAAGTCTGCCTGCAGTTCGTTTGCGGCGGGCACATACCCCAGCGACTCCAGGATCCCGGCCATGCGCTCGCTGTCGGCTCGGTTCATTTGACAGCCAAAGGTGATGATGGAGTAGGTGGGAGCAGCCATGGCAAGACCAGAAGACAGGGACAGCAATCCTTACCTTATGAGCTTAGCGGATCCTCAGGGGGCAGTAGCAGCCCCCTCCAGGGTTGCCCTTTGCCCTCTGCGCAGCCCTCGCTGAGGCGGGCTTAGGCGCTACCCCTTAGCGGAGGTGGAATACAGTAGCTTGGTAACTCTCCGTCCCGCTAGCGTGATTCGTGCGGGGCGGAAAATAAGCAAGCGCCCACGCCGGTGAAGACCCTTGGGCTTTGAAGGAACTGTCTAGGGGCGTCTTGACAGCGCCTTTGCAAGTCCGTCAATCCCCCGACTAAAGTCGGGGGAGTGCCAAGTTAGTCCGGCATGAGGGCGTGAACCTGCTTGCTGCCATTGGGGTAAAGGAGAGCACGCTTGGGGCCGTGGATGGGATCCTCGACAATGATGGTCTCGTCGCGGCTGGCTCCTAGGGAGACAATGGCAATCGGCACCTGCATCAACTGGGCCAAAAACTTCAGGTAGTCGTAGGCTTCGGGAGGCAGGTCCTCAAGGGAGCGGCAGCCTTTGGTGGAGCACTTCCAGCCGGGCAGGGTTTTGTAGATGGGTTTGCACTGGGCAAAGACGCGGGCATCACTGGGAAAGTGATGGATCTCGCGACCCTGGTACTCGTAGGCCACGCACACCTTGATCTCATCCAGGCCATCTAGAACATCCAACTTGGTGATGGCCAGGCAGTCGAGGCCGTTGATCCGCACGGCATAACGCCCAATGACACCATCAAACCAGCCGCAGCGCCGCTGCCGCCCCGTGGTGGTGCCGAATTCGCCGCCAGCAGACTGCAAATAGGCACCGATTTCGTCTTTAAGTTCGGTAGGGAACGGGCCCTCGCCAACGCGGGTGGTGTAGGCCTTAGCTACCCCAATTACCCGGTCGATGCTGGTGGGGCCAATCCCAGCCCCCACGCAGGCGCCGCCAGCAATGGGATGGGAAGAGGTGACGTAGGGGTAGGTGCCATAGTCAATGTCTAACAGCGTACCCTGCGCTCCCTCAAAGAGAATGTTCTGCCGCTCCTCAATGGCTTGCGTGAGAAGCAGGGCGGCATCAGTGACATAGGGGCGCAGCCGCTCCGCGTAGGCCAGGTATTGCTCGATAATCGGCTCTGGATCTAGGGGAGGCAAGTTGTAGATCTTCTCCAGCAAAACATTCTTGTAGGGGATAGCCCAACTGAGGCGCTCCCGCAGTTGGTCAGGGTACATCAAGTCCACGACGCGGATGCCCATGCGCTCGGCCTTGTCGGCGTAGGTGGGTCCAATGCCCCGGCCAGTGGTGCCCAGCCGGTAGATGCCGCGCCGCTCTTCTTCGGCCACGTCGATGACGCGGTGGTAGGGCAAGGTTACGTGGGCCGTTTCGGCAATGTAGAGGTTGTGGGTGGAGATCCCCAGTTGGTGCAGTTGGTCGATCTCGGCCAGCAAAACTTCGGGATCGATCACCGTACCACTGGCGATGACGCAGCGCTTATCGGGGTAGAGGATGCCGGAGGGGATAAGGTGCAACTTAAAGGTCTTGCCCCCCACCACCACCGTGTGGCCGGCATTAACCCCACCCTGGTAGCGAACGACTACATGGGCTTTCTCACTGAGGAGGTCGGTGATCTTACCTTTTCCTTCGTCGCCCCACTGGGCACCGACAACCACAACGTTTGCCAAAGGCTTCTCCCCCAGTCCGTAAACAGCACAAAAACCCCTTTCCCGGGGTCGCTGCACTAATTTACCCCATGGCTCGGGGGGGTGTTGAGGGTTTTTGACAAAAAGGTTAACAATCGATTAACTTTTCCGTCCTCAACTCCCCGGCTTGAACAGGCCGATGGCGGTCACTTGGTTGGAGCCCACCGCAAAGACAAAGGACAGGCCCAGGGCATCGTAGTTGACGTAGTAGCGATCCTCCCGCAGGTATTCCCGACTTCCTTTGGGGTAGGGCACCACCTCGTTGTAGCCGTTTTCGCCGGGGCCGCCGTAAACAGCAACTACTTCCGAGTAGGTGGAGCCAATGCGGATCCCTTCGCCAGTCATGGCTTCGGGGTGGGTGGTATAGATGCGGTCGGCAAAAAAGCTATTGAGAACGCCCGGAGGGCGGTAGGCAAAGAGGATGTAGTCTGGCAAGTAGAAGATCTTCAGGTCGCTGTTGGGCTGAAATACATTTGCCCGAGATTCGGCCGGGATTAGCTCCACGTTGCCCAAGAGGTGGGTATCGACGTTGCGGGTATCCATGCCCAGGACAAAGCGACCGACACGGCCCTCTTGAACCAGGACGGTGGGGCGGGGCGGGGGGCTGGGGCGGCGGGGAGGCAGGGCCAGGGCTTCTAGGGCAGCCTTGAGCCAGGCATTCTCATCTCCCTCTACCCTTTGCAAGGGCACCAAACCCTGGGCTAGGGAACGTCCATCGCCTGTTTTCCAAGTGGCTACGGCCAGTTCCACTGCCGCGCCAGAAGGCAGGGCGAAGAAGCGGGTCTGGCGCTCGCTGCCTTGGGTGGTCTGTCCCACAATAACGGTGCTGCCGCTAGCTCCCAGCTGGGCTGCCAAGAGGGTCGCCCCCTGGCGGGTGTTGCCATCGACAAGGACAGCCAACGGGATCCCCGCGGCGAGGGGCAAGTTTTCACTGTTCCAGGAGGTAGATTGACCAAAGCGGTCTTCCGTAACCAGCAGCGGCTGCACGGAACGGGGCAAAAATAAGCGCGCCACATCCGCTATCACTTGCGGGTCATAGCCCACCGACCCCCGCAGGTCGAGGACAATGCCTTGGCTGTAATCCTGGGTGTAGAGGGCTTGGCGAATCTGCTGGGCGGTGGCAGGGGTAAGCTCCGGCACTGCCAGGTAAACCTGGCGCGGCCCAATCTGACGCGCCTGGAGGGGCGGGCGAGGACGGTTGAGCAAGTCCCTAAAGCTTTGCGGATCCCAGAAGCGATCGGCGGGATCCCCATATTCGCGCAGGATCTCTCGAATTAGCTCATACTCAACTTCGATGGGCGGGCGGGGATCCCTGTAGGTGCGGGCCAACAGGCGGGTGTAGAGGTCGCTGTAGTTGACCGCAGCAGCCTGGTTGCCCGCCTGCCAAGACTCGTTGATGAACAGCCCTACCAGATAGCGCAGATCCTGGCCCAGCGCTGGCGCAGAAGAAGGGGGCCGAAGCGCGGGATTGGCTGGCGCCCCTTGGGAGGGCGAGGCTGGCGCAACAGTTGGCTCCTCAATTGAGGGGACGACCGGAACGGGTGGCAGAGCTGCCTGGCCTCTCACGCTGGCTGGAAGGATCCCGCCGATTGCCACGGCCATTGCCCACACTCTCCCTGCCTGCGCCCATCTCCTCATGGCAACCTGCCTTTTTGCAGATGCTGCGAATAGAATAAACCCCCCGCCCTTCCTCCTGCCACTGTGGGCAGTGGGGGGTGCCTATTTTTTGCCTCTCAAAACCCTAGCGGTTGTAGGTCTGGAGGTAAGGGCAACCCTGGCAGTTCTAGCTCCCGGCAGACCAGATTTTGCGGATGGGCAGGGTAAAGCCGGGCAGCACCTCTTCTCCCGACAAGGTTTCTGGGTTTTCCACCAGTTCCGGCACCTGTCCTGCCCGGTAGATCATCACTCGCTTGTCTAAAAGCCACCCCAGGCGGCAGCCGTTGTCCAGGTACTCCGGCATCTTGGCTTGGACTTGGAGCCAGGAACCGGCGGGCAAGAGAAAGTCGGGGCACAAGGGCAGGAATCTCCGGCGCGCCTCTGCCCCTTTTCCAGCGGGATCCAGGCCAGGTCAGGAGAGCGGTCGCTGCCCGAAGGCAGAGAAAAATCCAAGGCTTTGCCCCGGCCTAACTCGCGGTTCCAGACAAATTAAGTTGAGGTTGCCCATTTCACCGCTGGTCGGGGACACGACCCCTAGCTCTCTCTGGGCAGGGCGCTCCAGTTTCAGTTCCGGATTGGCTGCACAAAGCAGGACAAAACCCTCTCGCGTCAGAGTCATCAAAGGGCCGAGATTGAGCGTCAAGGCCGTCATGGTGGGAACTGGAGATGCGTAGGCAAAACTGGATTTCCAGGATGACCCCCTGCTGAGGTCTAAGCTCCTTAGTTTGATTCAACGCTTTCCAGGTTTTGAGGATAGGGGGAGGAGTCTCGCTCTCAAAGTTGGCCTGGAGTTGGGGAGGGATCCCTGCACCTCCTCCGTGTACCTGCCAAGCGCCATTTTCAAAGCCTTAAACCAGTTGAGGGCAGGCTCGTTAAAGAGGCCAGCGCCGCTTCGGCAGAGGATCCCTCTGCATCCCGATAGAGGTCTCGCACAGGGTATTGGCGGGATTCCCCTTCCGTAGAGCTTCTTGATTCCCTCTGCTAGCCCCAAGATACCTGCGTCACCTCACTCCCCTAGTACAGGCCAGTAGAGTAGCAAAGGAGTTAGCCCCGCCTACCTACCCAAGCCCCTCCTCTGGGCTAACGAGTAAATCAGCCTTCTGGAGAAGGTAGCGCACCTCTGCTTGCAGCTCTGGCCACTTGTAGGTAAGCAAATTGGGCTTGGGGATAAATAGCAGGTGATAGCCGGGCTTGAGGTGGGGACAGAGAGGCCGCAGAGCTTCCCGCAGCCGGCGCCGCAGCCGATTTCGCCGTACCGCCGATTTGTCCACCTTTTTGCTGACCGCCAGTCCCACCTGGCTAGGGATCCCTTCACCTCCTGCCGGCATTGGTTGAAACAGCAGGATCAATCCAGCAGTGGAACGCCGCTGGCCCGACTGGTAAAGCGCCTGAAACGCCCGCCGATCCCGCAAGCGATAAGGAGCAGGTAGCATGGTGGCGGATCCCAGCCCCAACTTTTGCTTGCGCCTCTGGCAGGGGAATTGGACGCCTCAGGAAGCAGCCAGACGATAACGCCCCTTGGCCCGCCGCCGCTTCAGGACTCGCCGCCCACCCGGCGTGCGCATTCTGGCTCGAAACCCAGAAACCCGAATGCGTCTGCGGTTAGTGCCACGAAGGGTACGCTGAGGCATGGTGAAAAACCAACTCCCAACTTCAACACAGCCTGCCGCAGCGGGCAGGGGGCAATTGAGTCCACTTACATACAGTCAGCGAAGGGCCATTCTAGCAAACTCAGGGGAAAATGGGTAGATTGGACACCCCACGCCAAGCAGTTAAATTGGGAATCCCGAGAGTGGAAGCCCTGCTGAGTGCTTTGTTCTCTCGGGGGTTGTGGTGTGTCGCTCTGGGCGTGTGGCGTGGACATCTCTCTAGAGCAGCTCTGGGATCAGGCTCTGGGCCATCTACAAGTGCAGCTCAGCCGGCCAACCTTTGAAGCTTGGATCAAGACAGCACGGCCTGAGTCGTTGGTGGGCAACCGCCTCACCATCTCCACTCCCAGCGAATGGGCACGGGGCTGGCTGCAGAAGCACTATGCCTCCACCATCACCGAAGTGGTGCAGCGGGTGGCGGGGATCCCTTTGCAGGTAGAGTTTTCCGTTGCTCCCCAAGCTTTGGTTGAGGAAGAGCCTCCTTCGACAGTTGAGAAGCCCAGCTCCCGCCGCCCTGGAGGCTTCCCTGATTCTGCTCTACGGGGGCTAGAGGCGAGCAGCAGCCTACCTATGCGAGCACCAGAGCTCAATCCCAAGTATTCCTTCTCGCAGTTTGTGGTTGGCCCCAACAACCGCATGGCCCATGCAGCAGCCCTGGCCGTAGCGGACAAGCCGGGGCGGGCCTATAACCCTCTGTTTCTCTGCGGTGGCGTAGGGCTAGGCAAAACTCACCTGATGCAGGCAATCGGCCACTACCAGCTAGAGGCCAATCCACGGGCTAAGGTCTTCTACGTCTCCACCGAGCGCTTTACCAATGATCTCATCGATGCCATCCGGCGAGACAGTATGCAGTCTTTCCGGGAGCAGTACCGAGATGTGGATATTCTGTTAGTAGACGACGTCCAATTTATCGAAGGCAAAGAGTATACCCAGGAGGAGTTTTTTCACACCTTTAATACTCTGCATGAATCGGGCAAACAGATTGTGCTAGCTGCTGACCGATCCCCTCACCTGATCCCGCGGCTCCAGGAGCGGCTTTGTTCTCGGTTTTCAATGGGCTTAATTGCAGAAATTCAGCCGCCCGATATTGAGACCCGCATGGCCATTCTCAAGAAAAAAGCTGAGTACGAGGGGATGAGCCTGCCGCCAGAGGTCATCGAATATATTGCCACCACCTACACCAGCAACATCCGCGAGCTGGAGGGTGCCCTCATCCGTGCCGTTGCTTACGTCTCCATTTCTGGTCTGCCGATGAGCGTGGAGACGATTCAGCCCATCCTCAACCCCCCCAGCGAACCCAAGGAGATTACTCCTGACATGATTGTTGATGTCGTCTGTGAGGAATTTGGCATTGACCGAGAGAGCTTATTGGGATCTTCCCGCAAGCGGGACATTAGCCATGCGCGGCAAATTGCCATGTTTTTGATGCGGCAGCACACCCGCCTCAGCTTACCCAAAATTGGCGATTACTTTGGTGGAAAAGACCACACTACCGTTCTCTATAGCTGCGAAAAAATTAGCCAGTTGCAGCGGGAGAACCTGCAACTTGAGCGGCAACTGCAAAACCTGTCCCAGCGGCTGCGGGTCATAGCCAACAGCCGAAACAGATAGTTATTGGCGCCGCTGGTCCGTCTTGAAGTGCTGTCGCTGCCCTGCCAAGAGCCTTGCTGTCTTTGGAAGCGGAAGCAGCTACAGTTATAAGGCGGGGCAGGCGGGGCTTGCAGGGGGGAACGGAAGTGGGCAGAGAGCTTTGTTGGGGTGTGTTGCTCCTTGGAGCTTGCCTGATGCCCAAGTGGCCAGCCTGGGCTGTGGAGGTGGATCTCCCGTCCCTCTCAGCTGCGTTGGGGCTGGAGGGTCAGATAGATAGCCCCGTGTTGCGCCGCTGGCTGCAAGACCCCCCCGATCTTTTGGAAGAAATCCGCAATACTCCCGTTTTGCCGACCCGTTTGCAAGTGGGTTTCGAGTCGGCTTCCGAGTGGCGAATTGGCTTGCAGGACCTGCGCTTGGGGGATCGCCTCACCCTCAGCGGCGACTACCGCCAATCTTTGGAAAATCCGGTCGTCCGCCAGTACGGCTCAGAGGTGCGTTACTTTCTTGCCCCTGTGGGATCCCGCTTTAATCTGGCTCCCCAGCTGGGCTACCGGGCTTGGGAGCAGGAGAACCGGCGCTTCAGGGGGGTGAGCTATGGGGTTTTTTTCGTTTTGGCCCTGGCTCCTGGAGCTGCCGACCTGACTGGCAGCTACAGTTGGGTGACCCCCCAGGAGTCGGAAGAGGGACAGGCCACTTTGGCAGAAATCACCGCTGCCTACGCCATCAGCCCTTCCTTTCGCCTGGCTGCCCGCTACAGCCTGCGCCACTCCACCTTGGCGCAGGAATCCAGCTTCGGCGCTGGCCTGGAGTGGATCCCTTAGCCCCGCACTGCCTGCACAAAAGCCACCCAACCAAAGCTGAGGTAGCGCTCCAATTGCAGCCCTGCCGTTTCCAGGTGCCGGCGCAGCTCGTCTGCCGAGAAAAAGCGGAGTCCAGTCGCCTCCAGCCAGCGCTGCACCACTTGCCCCCACCCTTGAACCTGCTGGCTGTGCATTGAGACAAACACCCCGCCAGGCCGCAAAATGCGGGCCACCTCCTGCAAACAGGGATCTAGCGGCACCTCGTTCAAGGTTGCCCCGCTAATCACCGCCCCAAAGGCCCCAGAGGCTAGGGGGAGCTGTTCCGCCCGCGCCCGCAGCAGGCTGTAGTGTTGCCAGTGGGGCTGGGCCTGTTGGGCTGCCTCTGCCAGGACCCCTGCCGCAGTGTCCAAGCCAATCACCGTCCGCTGCGGATCCCTGCTCAAAAGGAGGCGACTCCAGTACCCCCCGGCAGTGCCGAGATCCAAGATAGGATCCGCCTCGCCCACCAGTTCTGCCAGCAACTGGCCTTCCCGCTCGCTGCCAAAGCTCTCTCCCGACAACAGTGACAGGGCCCAGGGTCGCCAGAGTCGGTCGTAGGCCCAGGCAAAGCCGGGTAGATGGGCAATAGCTTGGGCGGGAGTAAGGGACAACTCGGGCGAGGTGGCTAGAAAATCCACCGCCCCGGAAGGCAGAATGGGGTAAACCTGGCCACAGCGGGGACAATAAACCCGATCCGCGCCAGAGCCTGGCTCCCGCGCCGGTGGTAGGCTTAGCCCTTCCTGACCGCAGCTTAGGCAGCGGTAGAGGCGAGCTGGCAGAGCAGACAGAAAAGAGCGCATGGGACAACCCAAACCTTGCCAAACAAAAGGGCAGCTGCCAGGTAGCACCCCCGACAACCACCCTCCTCTAAGCTCATCAATCCGGCAGGAAGAGGGGCTCCCTAGGCCGTCTTTGGGCTGGGCAAGCCGACCTTCTCGGGGATGGGAACGTATTCTGCCACAATGGCCCGAAACTCGTCCCCATCCAGGGTTTCCCGCTCCACCAAGGTGTCGGCCAGCCGGTCCAGCAGCGCCCGGTGCTCCAGCAAGATTTGCTTGGCCTTTTGGTAGCAGCTTTCCAGGATCTGCCGCACCTGCCGGTCAATCTTGGCGGCCACCTCCTCGGAGTATTCGACACGGTTCATCCAGCCGCCGCCCAAAAAGATCTCGTTGTTGGGGGAATCCCACATCAGCGGCCCCAACTCGGACATGCCAAAGCGGGTCACCATCTGCCGCACGAGGTTGGTGTTCTGCTGCAGGTCGTTGCTAGCTCCAGTGGTTACTTCGGAGTAGCCGAAGACAATCTCCTCAGCTGCCCGACCGCCAAAGCCCACCACCACCCGGTCCAACAGCCAGGCACGGCTGTACATGCCGGAGTCAATCTGCTCCTCGTTGGGCAGTTGCTGCGCAAAGCCGCCAGCACCCCCGGAACGGGGGATGATCGTTACCTTGTTCAGGGGATCCGCATGGGGCAAGAGGGTCATCAACAGGGCATGGCCGCACTCGTGGTAGGCAATCAGGCGCTTGCTCTTGCCATCCAACAGCGGCGGCTTGGTCAAGCCGATAGTGATGCGGTCAAGGGCATCGTCAATGTCCTGGTTGGTAATGGCCTTGTGTTGGCGGCGGGCTGCCAGGATGGCCGCCTCGTTGAGCAGGTTGGCCAAATCGGCACCAGCAAAGCCAGGGGTACGGCGGGCAATGGCCTCCAGGCTAACCTCCTCGGCTAGCTTTTTGTTGCGGGCATGGACGCGCAGGATCTCGTAGCGGCCCTTAAAGCTAGGCCGATCTACCGTAATCTGGCGGTCAAAGCGCCCCGGCCGCAAAAGCGCCGCATCCAAGACATCAGGGCGGTTGGTTGCAGCAATAACGATCACGCCGGAGTTACCCTCAAACCCATCCATTTCCGTAAGCAACTGGTTCAGGGTTTGCTCGCGCTCGTCGTTGCCTCCACCAATGCCAGCTCCCCGCTGCCGGCCCACCGCGTCAATCTCGTCGATAAAGACAATGCAGGGGGCATTCTCCTTGGCCTTCCGAAAAAGATCCCGCACCCGCGAAGCCCCCACACCCACAAACATCTCCACAAACTCAGAGCCGGACAGGCTAAAGAAGGGCACACCTGCCTCGCCAGCAATGGCCTTGGCTAGAAGCGTTTTGCCCGTCCCCGGCGGCCCCACCAACAACACGCCTTTGGGGATCTTTGCCCCCACGGCGGTGAAGCGCTCTGGCTTCTTCAGGAAGGTCACCACCTCCTGCAACTCTTCCTTGGCCTCATCAATCCCGGCTACGTCGTCGAAGGTGACACCAGTTTTGGCTTCCATTTGGAAGCGGGCCCGCGACTTGCCAAAGTTGATGGCTTGTCCAGGGCCACCTACTCCTCCGCTGGCACGGCGTAGGAGCAGGAACAGGCCCCCCAAAAGCATCAAGGGGATCACTAAGTTGCCGAGAAGGGCCCAGAAGGCGCTGCCATCGCGGCTGGGCACTACAGTTACCTCGACCCCCTGCTCGGTGAGGCGCTCTACCAGTTGCGGCACAGTGGTGGGCAGTAGGTTGACCCGATAGCGGGTGGAGCGCTGCGTCTGGGGATCAACAGCCGTAACTTCCGCTACCAGGTTGTTGTCTAGAAGGCGCACGTCGGTAACGCGCCCCTCCTCGACGTAGCGCAAGAAGCGGTCGTAGGTAAGGGCAGAGGCCAGGGCCGCATGGGCAGGAGCCAGGCTGGATCCCTGCCAGAGACAGAAGCCCAGCATGAGAGCAATCAACCAGCGCTGGGGGGAAAGAGGCTTGTTCATAGGGAAGAAAAACACCCCCTCATTAAAAGTCCTTTAACAAAGTTAACCTCTTGCTCCTGCAAGGCACAACCCCGCAGCAGCAGGAGAAGTTCAGGGATCCGCTCCTTCCCGCCAGCAAGTGCCTAGGCTGACCTAGGGAGACCATAGACACGCCGCCACATGGCGTCAGCCAGAGCGGCGGGCATTAGCCGCATCAGCCCCAGAGCCAACTTACCGCCTGGAAAAGCAGTGTAGCGGTCGGAAGGATGAGGGTCGGTCATGGCCCGCAGGATTGGCTCTACCACTTTTTCCACCGGCCAGGCCATTTTGTTAAATGAGCTAGCCAGCTCGGCCGCCTTGTCCAAGATGGCCTTGTAGGGGCCGTTGGGATTGACAACGGCAGCAAAGGTTGCTTCGGCCACGCGGCCAAACTCAGTGGCCACCGGCCCTGGCTCGATCACAATAACCTTAATACCGAAGGGGGCCACTTCCACCCGCAAGGCATCGCTAAGGGCTTCCACCGCAAACTTGGTGGCGTTGTAGACACCGCTAAAAGGCATCGAGAGCTGGCCAGCTACGGAGCTAAGGTTGAGGATGCGGCCGCTGCCCCGTTCCCGCATCTGGGGCAAGAGGGCGCGGGTGAGGGCATGCGGGCCAAACACGTTGACCTCGAACTGGCGCCGCATTGCCACCACATCCACCTCTTCCACCGGTCCCATCTGACCGTAGCCGGCATTGTTGACTAGGATGTCCACCCGCCCAAAGTGCTCTAGAGCCTTTTGGGCCAGCGCCTCTACCTGGGCCGTGTCGGCCATGTCGGTGGGCACTGCCAGCACCTCTACTCCCTGCTTCTGGGCCAGGTCTTTGACCTCCTGCAGCAGCTGCTCGCGGCGGGCTGCCAGCACCAGGTGAGCGCCGCGTTTGGCCGCTTCCAGGGCGACGGCCTTCCCAATTCCGGCAGAAGCACCAGTAATCAACACCACCTGATTGGCCAGTGAAGGCATGGCTCTCCTCTCTGCAAACTTTCTTCATCCTAGAGGGACTTCCGGGATCCCTGGCGAGGTTGCAATTGAGAACCTAATAGGCTCGACCTCAGGATTACGCCTGCGGAGATTCCTCCGGCAGGGCTAGACAGCCGGCTAGGGAGGGGTCGCTAAAGCAGGAAGAAAGCAGCGAGACAGGCAAAAGCTTGCTTTTGTCCAGTGTTGTCCAAGTCTTTCAGAGCGGTTGAGAAACTGAGGGAGGGCCCAAAAAGCAGTATGATTGGAAAAGTTAGCAAGCCCCAGGTTGGAGGATGCCCTTGCCCAAAAGACAGGGGAAAGTGACTTTGAGATACTTTGGCCGGCGAGTTCCTGGGAGTCGGTCCTGGCTAGAGCAGGAGCGCTGGGCTCTTGTGGAGGCCCGCCTAGAGCGATTGCTTAGGGCAGCTGAAGCCAACCTGCAGGCCAACACCGAGTTGCGCCAACAGCAGGAAGAGCAGCAGCGCCAACTGGAGGCCGAGCGCCGCCAAAGTGAAGCGCTGCGTAACTCAACAGCTGACTTGCGCATCAGCGTCATGGAGCTGCGGGGGGGGCAGGCCTTTTGGCAAAGCCAGGTGGACGAGCTGCGCGCCTGCTTGCGGGAGCTCCTCAAAGAACACGCTGAGCTGGTGCAGATCATCGCTCAGCAGCAACACATCCTCAAGGATTGCAAAGAAGTCATTCGCGCCATTCTGGAACAAATGCAGGAGGACCAGCGCGACTTCCGCTCTGCCCTCAACATCTTGCTGGAGGAACTGCACCAAACTGTGCGCTGCTTGGTCCTCAAGTCAGGCGGCACTCTTCCCAAGCCTGTCCGCCACCCCGAGGCGCCGCCAGCGGATCCCGGCCTTAAGCCGGCTGATTCTGCCTCGCTGGGGAATGGCTTGCTGTCCTAGCGTCCGGACTGCTGCCTTCCCCCAAAGCTGTCTGCGGAGCTATTCAATCTTGCCCTGCGGCCGAAACAGGCGCAAGTCCAAGGGGATCCCTCTGGCAGCGGGATTGCGGCGGAGGAGAGCTCGGTAAGCAGAGCAACTTGCAGAGAGGAGTGCCCTGCCAGGTTGGGGACCAGGCCTACTTTGTCGGGAGGGGGAAAGGCTGCGGTGCCTGCCTTGCCCTGCTCCAGGGCTGGGATCTGGCCCAGAAGCAGCCCCTAAATCAGGACCCCGCGGGGGCAGCGGCGCCATCCCCAGGAGGTTATGCAGGGCCGGTGTGCCCATAGCTTTCAACCCAGGGGTAGGATCGGCTCTGCCGCTAAGCGCAGCACTCGCCTGCTGGCGAGGACAACGTCACCGTCCTGCAGCTTGGGATCGGAAGGGCTGCCCAGCTCAGCTCGTCGATCCCCGTTGGCTGAGCCCTGCCAAGCTTGCCTCTTCGGGATCGAGGCCCAAGGGGAAGGTGGCAACAAGGGTACCCCCCGCGATCCCTTCGAGGGGCAGAGTGAAAGCTTTGCCGCAGTGACCAGCACCTCTTCGCCCCCTTTCCCCTGCGCTGGGTTGCTACGGGAGCAACGGCTAGGCAAGGGGCCTTGCAGCTAGCTTCGCCCCCACGGACTAAGCCTGTTCTGCCTCCAGCTCCGTCTTAGAAAGAATCTGGGTCCGCCGCGGATCCCCGAAGGTTTTCTTCAAGTGGCGCAGCTCTTTCTTCAAGTACTTCAGGAGCTTGCGGCGGTCACTCAGTAGCTCCTGCAATTCTTCGATGCGGGCCTGCAACTGCGCCTGCTCCTGCTGCAGCCGTTCCCGCTCCAAGGCTGTCAGGCGGCGTAGGGGCATGGCTAAGATTGTCTCCGCCTGCTGGGGGGTGCAACCCAAGCGGGCCTGCAGTTGGGCTTTGGCTGTGGGGCCATCGGGGGCTTGCTGCAGCAAGTTGATCACCCCTTCCAGATCAGCTAGGGCCAGCACCATCCCCGCCACCTCTTCCGCCTTGCGCTGTAGCTGCTGCAGTTCGGTGCGAAACATCCGGCTGAGAGTAGCTTCGCGGAAGTGCAAAAAATGCTGCAAGAGCTGCTTTAGGTTCAGCTGCTGCGGTTTTCCATCCACCAGGGCCAGCAGGATTACCCCGAAGTTGCTCTGCAGAGGGGTCAGCTTGTACAACTGCTGCAAAACCGCCTGAGGATTGGCCTCTCGCTTGAGCTCCACCACCACTCGAAGGCCGCTGCGATCCGATTCATCCCGCAGGTCGGCAATGCCGCTGAGACGGTTTTGGGCAACCAGCTCCGCCACTTTCTCGATCCAGGCAGCTTTGTTCACCTGGTAAGGGAACTCGGTGACCACTAGAGCAGGCCGCCGGTGGCGTCCTTTGCCCTGCTGGATCTCCTCAAAACGGGCCACCCCCCGCAGCGTAATGGAGCCGCGGCCAGTGAGATAGGCTTCTCGGATCCCCTGGCTATCAACAATCTGGCCACCAGTGGGAAAGTCCGGCCCCGGGATCCAGCGCAACAGCTCCTCTGGGCTGAGATTGGGATGGTCAATTAAAGCCAGCAGGCCGTCCACCACTTCTCCTAGGTTATGGGGCGGGATGCTGGTAGCCATGCCCACAGCAATCCCAGAAGCGCCGTTGAGGAGCAAGACAGGCAGGCGAGCTGGCAGAACAGTTGGCTCGAGGTGGGATCCGTCGAAATTGGCAATAAAATCGACAACCTCCTCCGACACCTGCTCTAGAAGTACTCTGTGGCTCAGTGCCGACAGCCGGCACTCGGTGTAGCGCATGGCCGCTGGCGGGTCGTCTAGCGAGCCGAAGTTGCCGTGTCCCGCCACCAGAGGATAGCGGCTGGAAAAATCTTGCGCCATGCGCACCAGCGCATCATAAACTGCCTGATCCCCGTGGGGATGGTACTTCCCCAGCACGTCCCCCACCACCCGCGCACATTTGCGGTAGGGGCGATCCGGCGTCAGGCCCAGCTCGTGCATGGCGTAGAGGATGCGGCGCTGGACTGGCTTGAGGCCATCCCGTACATCCGGCAAGGCCCGCCCCACGATTACGCTCATGGCGTATTCCAGGTAGGAGCGCTGCATCTCCTCCCGCAAATCCGTTGCAATCACCCGCCCTCGACGGGATCCCCCTCCTTCAAAAGGGAGTTGCTGAGTCATGGCACAGCGGAGTGAAACCCTTTCTATAGCGCTAGTCAGCTTTGCCTATGTAGCCAACTCTAGCGCTGTTCCGTTCACCTATGCCCCCCAGAGCCACTTTCTAAACCCGCCCTGCAAGGGCAAAGTTTGCCTTGGGTGCTAATCTGGATCCTTAAGAATTGGCCTCTGGATGGCAAGCTCTAACTGGAGCAGCAGAGCTATGCAGCCCAAAACCCTGGCGTTTGCCCTGCAATTGATGGGGGCTGCTGCTGCTATTAGTGTTGCAATCAAATACGGTGGCCCCTACCTGGCCTTGCCGAAGACGATGCCGGTGATTGTGGCTATGATTGCCTCTCCTGCTTTGGTTATGGCTGCCCTCCTGTGGCACTGGCAACAGCAGTCTTCCCTCTCCCTAACCCCTACCCAAGACGTTCAGGAGCCGCCGCCAACTGCAGAGCTTGAAAACTCAGACTAGCCCTCCCTCGGCCCTAGGAGCTCCAGTTGAGGCCACGCTGAAAGCTTAGGCAGAAGCTGGGGGAGCGAGGGGGGCTGGTTCCCTACTGCTGGGTAAGGCGCAGGGTTACCGTTGGGCTGGTTTGGTTGCCAGAAGTAGCCGTGAGGTTTACCTGATACACCGTGCCAGCAGCGGGAATGGGGGGCCGAACGGTGATGGTAAAACGGCCCTGCCCATCTGCCTGGACAGTTTGGTTCATCACAGTCTGCTGAGCGGTGAGGATGCCCCCCAGCGAAGTCGAAGCCGTTACTGTTACCCGCACCGAAGCATTGGGAGCCGTGGTACCCTGCAGCGTAAACGAAGAACCGGCAACCCGATCCCCATCCCGCAGGTTGGTAATCTGGGGCAGCAGGCTGGAGGGAACCTCTTGGGGGGTGAGTCGCTGGATGCCAGCGGTAGCTCCTTCAACCAGCCGAACTGGCTGTTCCGCGGTCATAAAGCGCACCTGGCCGCCGTTTTCCAGGCGAGCGATGACGATCCCTTCGCGGGTGGCATCTTTTGGCTCGATCAAGGCGTTGACCACATAGGTGCCACTGGCAACTTCCTGGGCTTGTAGAGTTTGCACCTGCCGTCCGTCCTGAACCAGGTAAACGGTTACTCGGCTGGAGGGAGTGCCCTTAACGGTTACCAACAGGATCTCGCCCGCCGCCAAGGGGCGATTACCGGCGTTGTGATCCACCAGGTCAATAGAGGCGCGGACGGGGCTACCCACGGTGAAGCTCCAGGTAACGCGGCGGGTCACCCCTTGCGTATTGGTGAACTCCAGCAGGACTTCCCGACGTCCCGGCGGCAGCGGTTGCAAGGGACGGTAGGTGAAGAAATCCCGGGTAATCACCGACTCGGCAGTTACATCTTTGCCGTCTAGAAAAACCCGCACTGTTTCTGGGCGCACGCTGACCCCATCTTGGCTGCGAAAAGAAGCCGAGATGGGCGAGGTGGGCTCCACATTAGTGGCCGCTTGAGCTGGGCTGGGATCCGTAATTTGCTGAGCCTTTGCCGGAAGGCCCGACAGCCCCACAACCGCAGCGCCAATCACCAGGGCACGGGGAAACCAAGAAGACAAGCTATCGCCCATGAGACACTTAAGCTGGATTACAGGTGAGTCGCCCAGAGGCAGAGCAAAGTCTGCGAGACCCTCGATCTAGACATCCTGTTTGCATCTTGTCACAGGGGTCAATTGCTGTCGATACGCCTGCACCTCTGATTGGCTCTCCTATAGACCCAATTCCAGTGCCAGATTTGAGTAAGGTTAACTACCATCTAACGTGTAGAAGGCGGCGGCCACTTTGCCAAGGTGAGAAAGCAGCCGCGAGAGCCCCAAGGCTACATTTTGCCGGTTCAAGCTGTCATCAATTCACGAAAATAGCGCCTGTCTTTTGCAGATCTAGGCAATGGTCGCCAGAGACATCGTTGACCCGGCGCACCTCTACGGTGATGACATTCAACGGATCCACGCTCACCCGGTAGCCCACGGGAGACAACATCGGCGTGTTGATGGCCATGCAATTGGGGATGGGTAGATTGCCTAGGCGCAGCGTTTCTCCCGGCGGAAGTTCCGACACCTTCTGCCGCGGATCCGTAAAGCCATATTCCAGAGGCAGACCAGTGCGATTGTGGATCACCAGCTCGGCAGGCAGGTTGGGGTTGAAGCGGGCCACCGGCTGGTCAAAGACCGATTGGTCCACCCCCA
This sequence comes from Synechococcus sp. H70.2, assembly GCF_047462275.1. Taxonomy (NCBI): domain Bacteria; kingdom Bacillati; phylum Cyanobacteriota; class Cyanophyceae; order Synechococcales; family Synechococcaceae; genus Synechococcus; species Synechococcus sp. H70.2. Next base: position 15,399 of record NZ_JANSIU010000006.1, on the reverse strand, counting down.
CTGGCAGGCGCGGTAGCGGCACTGTTTGAAAGGCAGGCTGAGCGACGGCCCGGTGTCCACCTACCCAGACTGACAGAGCGGCCATGATCCAGCCAATTCTCTTGCTTTGTTTTGTGGGTCTCATGCTTCTGTCTCGGAATGGGGGATGCCCTTCCTCGCCTGCTTGTATTGTTCCCAAAAAGGGCCGGCCAGACCAGATGGCCGCTGTTTTTTCAAGGGTACGCCTCAACAAGGGGGTTGCGGGTGAGTCTGCACTGTTTTGCTGGTCCTGCTGCTCAAGTTGTCAGCCTTTCCACCAGGCAGCAAAAAACCCAGCAGAGAAGGGATCCCTGCTGGGCTCAGGCCGGAGAAGCCAAAACCTTAGCTTAGGAGCCGGCGGGCAGTATTGAGCACATTCTCCACCGTGAAGCCAAACTTCTCCATGCACACAGGGCCGGGGGCGGAGGCGCCAAAGCGGTCAATGCCAATAGCTACCCCTTCAAAGCCCAGGTACTTGTGCCAGCCAAAGGTAGAGCCGGCCTCGACGGAGATGCGCTTGGTAACGTTGGGAGGCAAGACAGAGTCGCGGTAGCTCTGGGGCTGGGCCTCAAACAGCTCCATGCAGGGCATGGAGACCACCCGTACCGCCCGACCTTCCTGGCGCAGTTGGGCTGCAGCCTTGACTGCCAGCTCCAGCTCCGAGCCGGTGGCAATCAAGATAAGCTCCGGGTTGGGGGCATCCACCACCACATAGGCTCCCTTGGCCACTCCCTCAATGGAGGTGCCTTCCACGGGGTTGACCGCCTGCCGGGTAAACACCAGCACCGAAGGGGTGGATGTAGACTCGAGGGCTACTTGGTAAGCTCCCACCGTCTCGCGAGCATCAGCGGGGCGGATGACGTAGAGGTTGGGAATAGCTCGCAGGGAGGCCAACGTCTCAATGGGCTGGTGGGTGGGACCGTCTTCTCCCAGAGCCACTGAGTCGTGGGTCATGATGTGCAACACCCGTGCCCGCGAGAGGGCCGACAGCCGGATGGCCGGCCGCATGTAGTCGCTGAAAACTAGGAAGGTGGCGTCGTAGGGGATGAGGCCGCCGTGCAGAGCCATGCCGTTGGCAATGGCCCCCATGGCGTGTTCCCGGACTCCAAAGCGGAAGTTGCGCCCATGGTAGGAGCCGGCTTGAAACTCTGGGATCCCCTTCAAGTAAGTCATGTTGGAGTGGGCTAGATCGGCGGATCCGCCCAGTAGCTCAGGCACCACCTTGGCTAGAGCGTTGAGGCAAAGCTTGGAGAGATTGCGGGTGGATTCCCTGCCGGTTTCAGCAATTGGGGCGAGAGCTTCTTTCCAACCCACAGGCAGTTCCCCCGCCATGATCCGTTTAAACTCAGCAGCCTCCTGCGGGTAAGCCTTCTCGTAGGCAGCAAAGCGCTCGTTCCACTCGGCCTCAGCCTTGGCCCCTTTTTCAATGGCTTGGCGGAAATGGGCCAACACTTCGTCGGGGATGTAGAACTCCGGCTCCAGCGGCCAACCCAGATTTTGTTTAGTGAGCTTCACCTCTTCCGGTCCCAGCGGTGCCCCGTGGACGCTCTCGGTGCCCGCTTTGTTGGGGGAGCCGTAGCCAATAGTGGTCTCGACAATGATTAAGGAAGGCTTGTCGGTAACTTCCTTAGCTTTCTGGATAGCGGCGGCAATCCCCTTCAGGTCGTGGTTGCCATCCTCTACTTTTTGCACATGCCACCCGTAGGCCTCGTAGCGTTTGCCCACATCTTCGGTAAAGGTAATTTCCGTTTTGCCATCGATGGAGATGTGGTTGCTGTCGTAGAGCATGATGAGCTTGCCCAGCTTGAGGTGGCCAGCCAGAGAGGCTGCTTCCGAGGCCACCCCCTCCATGTTGCAACCGTCACCCAAGATTACGTAGGTATAGTGGTCAACAATTGTGTGGCCGGGCTTGTTGAAGCGGGCGGCTAGGTGGGCTTCAGCAATGGCCAGGCCCACGGCATTGGCCACTCCCTGCCCTAGGGGGCCAGTGGTTACTTCCACACCAGGAGTTTCAAAGTTTTCCGGGTGGCCAGGGGTTTTGGACCCCCACTGGCGAAACTGCTTGAGGTCTTCAAGACTAAGGTCAAAGCCAGTCAGGTGTAGCAGAGCATACTGCAGCATGCAGCCATGGCCTGCCGAGAGGACAAAGCGATCCCGATCCACCCACTTGGGGTTGCGGGGGTTGAACTTGAGGAAATGCTGCCAAAGCACATAGGCCATGGGTGCTGCCCCCATCGGCAGGCCAGGGTGGCCGGAGTTGGCCTTCTGAACAGCATCCACCGCCAAAAAACGAATGGTGTTGATGGCAAGTTGTTCTAGAGAGGGAGGAGCAGCAACAACCATGTGGGATCCCTATCGCTCAACATTCGCTTTTCAGTATGAGTATGCCTTGACACTCCTGCTGACTAGGTTCGGGGGACTCTTGCACAGACCCAAAACAGGCTCGTAAAGGGGCTGTCAAACTGCCCCTAGACTTCCTTTAGGCAAGCTGGGCCGCTTTCGCGGCCGCGTCAGCAGGAAGAAGTCTTTGGTTCGGTAGCAACAACCCTAGTCTAGTATAAGTTGGCCCCTAAAGTTGCTTGGGGGCTTTTCTGCCCCGCCTCGTATGTTCTCCTGACGCGGACAGGAGGAGGACCAAGTCGTTTCCAGAGGTTTTGGCTCTTGCAAGGCGCTGGGAGCAGCGAGGTCGGCTCGCTACCGAGCCAAATGAGAGAATAAGCTGAGAGATACGCAAGTTGCCAGTGGCGCTTGGTTGGAGGGTTTTCTTTGGGCGCTGTTGCTTCCCCTAGTGGCAAACCCCCCTGGCTGCGGGCCAAGGCCCCCCAGCGGGTGGGATCCGTCAAACACCTATTGCGGGACTTAGGCCTGAACACCGTCTGTGAAGAGGCCTCTTGTCCCAACCTAGGAGAATGCTTTGCCAACGGCACTGCCACCTTTTTAATCATGGGTCCAGCCTGCACGCGCGCCTGCCCCTACTGCGACATCGACTTCACCAAACGGCCTCCGCCTTTGGATCCCACTGAGCCGCTGCGGGTGGCGGAAGCCGTGCAACGGCTGGGGTTGCGCCATGCCGTGATTACCTCCGTCAACCGGGACGATCTCCCCGATGGGGGAGCCAGCCAGTTTGTTGCCTGCATTACCGAAATCCGCCGCCGCATGCCCCAGACGACCATCGAGGTCTTGATCCCAGATCTGTGCGGCAACTGGCAGGCCTTGGAGCAGATTCTCGCTGCCCGCCCCACAGTGCTTAACCACAACACGGAAACCGTGCCCCGCCTCTACCGGCGGGTGCGCCCCCAAGGGAACTACGAGCGCTCCCTCAAGCTGCTGGAGTTGGCGCGGCAGTGGGATCCCGGCCTCTACACCAAGTCAGGAGTAATGTTGGGTCTGGGGGAAACCGCCGCAGAGATTTTGCAGGTCATGCAAGATCTGCGCCAGGTAGGGTGCGACATCCTTACTCTTGGCCAATACCTGGCTCCCAGTCCCAAGCACCTGCCAGTGGAGCGCTACGTGCCCCCGGAGGAGTTTGACCACTGGCGACGGGTGGGAGAAGAGCTGGGCTTTTTGCAGGTGGTGTCCTCCCCGCTTACCCGCAGCTCCTACCATGCCGAGGCTGTCCAAGAGCTGATGCAGCGCTTTCCCCGCCCAAGAACTCCCCTGGGAGGATAGGCCGACCGTTTGCCTCAACGGGACGGACTCCTGGCGGGGCTGGCTCTTTGCCAACGGTGGGAAGGCACTTAGCAGCGGCAGTTTTGCAAGCTGGTCAGCTGCTGCGCGGCAGCCAGCCAGTGGCCCCAGGGAGAAGCCCCAGCCCAGACAGAGGAGGATTTTCTACGCTAGAGGGATGCGGTAAGATTGAAAAGTGAAGAGATAGGAGGGGCAGGCGGTCGCGTCCTCGCTGTCGCCACTAGACAGCAGGATGAGGAAAGTCCGGGCTTTCAGAAGAACACACCGCTGGGGAAAGCCCAGTGCGGGAAACCGCGAGGATAGTGCCACAGAAACATACCGCCGATGGCTGGGTCCCAGCACAGGTAAGGGTGCAAAGGTGGGGTAAGAGCCCACCAGCAGCGTCGTGAGGCGCTGGCTCGGTAAACCCCGGTGGAAAGCAAGGCCGCAGCTGCAGGATTATGGCTGTTCTTCGCCCCTGTCAGCTGCACCGAGGTCACGGTACTCAACCAAGCAGTTGGGGAAGGGTGGTCTCGGTGGTGGTGAGCCGCTAGAGGGTGATGGTAACATCACTCCCAGAGAGATGACCGCCAGTGGGGACTGCTCCTTGGAGCACCCCACTACAGAACCCGGCTTACAACCTCCTCATCTCTTCTCTTTTTTTAGCCCCGAGGAGATTTTTTTCAGGGCGGGCTGGAGGCCTGCTTCATGCCCGTCAGGGCTGCCATCCACAGCTCTACACAGGCTTGCAGGAGAGCGGGGACGCTGGGGCAAGACATACCTTTGTCCGCTGGGTTAGACGAGGGCTGGTCGGTGTTGCTGCAGGGCAAGCCAGCAGTAACGGCCAGCAGAGCTGCCCCTAGAATCATCAAGTGGAGAGTCCCAGCAGCTGCATGAAGGCGCTCAGAGTCGATTGCCTGTAGGTCTGGGCTGGGGATCTGTTTCAGGTAGTTGTAGAGCTGCTCTTGTGCCTGCAGGAAGCCTGCTCTCAAGGCACGGCGATGCTCCTCGGAGTAGGAGCCTGCTTCTCCCACCAACGAGCGCACCAGTTCAGGGTTATCGGCTAGAGCTTGGAAGCAGGTTTGGACATAGCGGAGGAGAATGGCCTGCAGCTCAGCGCTCTGGAAGGTGGTGGGATCCGCTGGAAGGGGTAAGTCGGCAACACCGGAGAAAACTCCCAGCTCAGCGAATACAGCTAGGAGCAGCCCCTGCTTGCTGCCAAAGTGGCGAAACAGGGTTACTTCATGAACCCCGGCCAAGTCTGCAATTTGCCGAGTGGTCGTCTGGGCAATGCCCTGACGGACGAACAGCTCTCGAGCTGCCTTCAGCAGCCTTTGCCGGGAAGAGGGACGTGCCATGGTGGGTGATGGGGTAAGGAGCCAAGAGAAGATCCTGAAGATGAAAAGCAGTCTGCAAGTATCACTTGCACTTGGGGTGAAATATCGTTAAGCTTAACCTCAGGCGAGATACCATCGGCCACTCTTTTGCTCTCTTGCTTCTAGCCGTCTCCCTTGCTGAGGCTTGCACCGGTAAGGGAAAGAGGGATTCAGCGCATTTCTTAGCGCTGGAGAAAAGCGGCTTTTGCATGAGAAGCAAGCGTGCAAGGAGCGATTGAACTCTGCCCTACTTTTTTCTCCACCTTGAGGTTTGTCTAGTTCATGACTGTCTCCCTTTCCCCCAATTCCTTGGGCAATCCTAACGACCCTGTTCCCTTGATTCAACCTGAGTCCCGGAAGCCTTTTCGGTTTGCTTGGGAGTTCGTTCTTTTTTTCATAGTCCTCCACAGCGTTGCTTTGGTGGGTGGCATTCTTTTCTTCTCCTGGTCTGCCTTGGGAGTAGCCCTATTTTTCCACTGGTGTTTTGGCAGCTTGGGGATTTGCTTGGGGTATCACCGCCTTCTCAGCCATCGCAGTCTCCAGGTGCCCAAGTGGCTGGAGTATGTCTTTGCTACACTTGGTACCCTGGCTCTTCAAGGAGGGCCAATCTTTTGGGTAGGTGGCCATCGCCAGCACCACGCGTTTACTGAGGACGAGGAAAAGGATCCCTACTCAGCCAGCAAAGGCTTTTGGTGGAGCCACATGCTTTGGCTAATCTACCAGCGAGAAGAGTTCTTCAACCCTGAGAAGTATTTTGCCTTTGCGCCAGACTTGGCTCGGGATCCCTTTTACCGCTGGCTGGACAAGTATGGGCTACTGCTGCAACTGCCGCTAGCTGCTGGGCTCTATCTGGTGGGGGGGTGGCCGTTTGTTATCTACGGCATCTTTGTACGGACGGTGCTGCTGCTGCACTGCACCTGGTTGATCAATTCAGCCAGCCACTTCTGGGGCTATCGAACGTTCGAGAGCAACGACAATGCCCGTAACCTTTGGTGGGCTGCTCTTTTGACCTACGGCGAAGGCTGGCACAACAACCATCACGCTGATCCAAAGTGCGTAAAAGCAGGCTTGCGTTGGTGGGAAATTGACATGACCTACTGGGTCATTTGGCTGCTGGCGCAGCTAGGCTTGGCCCGTAAGCTGCACCTACCAGCTCAGAGTCAGTAACTTCCCGAGGCGCTTCTGCTCCAAAACTTTTCCAGCTAAAAAGTAGGCCAGGGATCCTTATCTAGGATCCCTGTTTCGCCCACCTAGGACACTAATCTTCTAGGGGGCTATACTGCCATGGCCCATAGTGGTCAAGAATGCGCTGAATTTGCTCTCTATCAGCCTCTGGTGCTTGGTAGATGTGCAGTGCCTCAATTTGGCTAGCAGAGTAGTCAAAGGTGGGATCTTTTCTCCATTCCAGCTGCGTTTCTACGCCGGGAATGCAAGCCAAGTGGGCAGCCAGCTCCCGATAAACCATCAGGGGCATGGAGGCATACCGAACGGCATAGCGCTTCAGTCCAGCAGGAACCACAACGGTTACCTCATTAGTTCTGCTTCCTTACTTGGATAACACAGTTTGCTCCCAGGGAGCTCTTAGGGAGGAGGAAACACTTTCTGGCGGACATCCTCAGCAAAAGTTTCCACGGCCTCTCGGATTACCTGTCTTAAATTGGCGTAGGCCTTAGCAAAAGGCGGGATTCGCTCACTTAAGCCCAGGAGGTCATGAGTGACGAGGATCTGACCGTCGCAGGCAGGGCCGGCTCCAATTCCCAAAGTTGGGATCTGGAGTTGCCGGGTAATCTGCGCGGCTAAGTCCGCCGGCATATGTTCCAGGACTAGGGCAAAAGCTCCCGCTTGCTCTAGGTTCAAAGCTTCCTGGCACAGCCGCTCTGCCTCTTCCGGTGTTTTTCCCTGCTGGCGGTAGCCCCCCAGCTGGTGTTTAGCCTGGGGTGTGAGGCCAATGTGGCCCAGAACGGGGATCCCTCGCTGCACCAAAAAGGCAACCGTTTCCACCATAGCGGGGTAGCCCCCCTCCAGCTTCACCCCATTGACTCCCGCTTCCTTGATTAGCCGGCCTGCCGAGAGGAGAGCCTGTTCTTTGTGGACTTGGTAACTCAAAAAGGGCAGGTCAGCCACCAGAAAGGCCCGCACTACCCCCCGGCGCACCGCCTGGGCATGGTGGATCATCTGTTCCAGCGTCAAGGGCAGGGTGCTACTGTAGCCCAGGCTGGTCATGGCCAGGCTGTCGCCCACCAGGATCAGGTCAATCCCAGCCTGATCCAAAATCTGGGCTGTGGCGTAGTCGGCAGCCGTGAGGGCCACCAGCGGTTGACCTATCTGCTTAGCCTGGCGAAAGTGGTGAATGGAAAGGGCAGCCATATCTCCATGATCTCATTGCAGGGGCCGCCTTCTGGACTAGCTACACTCCGCAGGCGCCCCCCTCTGTCCGTAGGACGGTCGCGGTAGCAGGGCGGAGGGCAAGGATCGGCGGGAATGCAGCTGTGGTAATGCATAACTCCAATATGACTCAAGTCCTGCCTATTGCTTGCAAACTCAAGGTTTCTAATGGGTAAGCGGGACAGGGCAGAGAAAACTTCAACCTCCCCGCTATTAGGAAGTTCATGCTTAGTTTAGCCAGGAGAGAAACCGTCCAGTGAAAGTATTCGGGACTGGCTTTCCCCTAAGCCGCAGCAATGCCGCTGGAGGAGAGGCAGACCCTCCTGGTGCGAGGGTGATGGGGGGCTGGGCGTACTGTAGCTGGCTTGCTACCTACAGGGCTACCCTTTGCCTCGGCGGGGCGGGGTTCTTGAGCCGGCACTCTCTGTTCGGCCCACACAGGATAGCCTGTTTGTCGCTAATATGTTGTTGTGATGGATAGATGGAAGGGTGACAGAGTGGTTGATTGTGGCGCTCTCGAAAAGCGTTGTGGCCGTGAGGCCACCGTGGGTTCGAATCCCACCCCTTCCGTGGTTACTCCTCCTACGTTGCAAGCCCAACTGCATCCCCTCATTGGGCGCCTTGCGGAGGCGATTCTGAGCACTTGGGGATCCCACCTCGCCTTGACCCCCTATGACCTGCCCGAGGATCTGGGCTACGTGGAGGGCCGCCTAGAAGGCGAGAAACTGCAGATTGAAAACCGCTGCTACCAGGGGGGGCCCTTCCGCAAGTTGCACCTGGAGCTGGCCCAGGCTGGCCAAAGCCTGGACATTCTCCACTGTGTCATGTTTCCTCAACCGCAGTACCCGCTGCCGCTGTTTGGCTGTGACATTGTGGCCGGCCGCGGCCAGGTAAGTGCTGCCATTGTCGATCTCTCACCGGTTACTCCCACTTTGCCAGATCCCTACATCCAGGAGCTGGAAGCCCTGGGATCCCATCGCGCTCCTTTTCAGCAGCGACGGCAACTTCCCTCCTGGGGGACGATCTTCTCCCCCTACTGCCTGTTTGTGCGTCCCACTCACGAAGTCGAGGCCGAGCGCTTTTTGCACTTTGCCTGCCGTTACCTGGAGCTGCACTGCCAGCTGGCGCACCAGATCCCCCCGCAGACGGATCCCAGCCAGATTATGGCGCACTACCAAGGGCAGCAGCGCTACTGCAGTCAACAACAGCAAAACGACCGCACCCGCCGCGTTTTGGAAAAAGCTTTTGGCCCCGCCTGGGCCGAGCGCTACATGAGCACCGTCCTTTTTGACTTGCCCCCCAGTCCTCTGTAGATCTAGGGCCATTCGCCTCAGGGGGACGGTGTCCTTTCTAGACGGGTTCCCCTTGCAGCCGCCGTTGGATGCTCAACGCCAATTTCTGCCCCAGCAACTCCGGCAAAGTTGGGGCTGCCTCCGGGCCTAGCAGGTAGAAGATAAAGCGCACCCGTTTGCGGCGGAGCAGCAAATTGAGGTTAACAACGGTCAAATCCTCCTGCGCCAGAGCGGTCATTACCCGGTAAAATACACCTGGCTGGTTGTCCACCTCCACTAGTAGCGTGGGCAGGTGAAACAGGGGGTCAAGATAAAAAGAAACCTGAGTGTCCTTTAGAGCAGCCTTGAGATCAAACTCCAGCGCCAAGGTTTCATGAACAGGAAACACTCCTGCCAAGCACTCGTGAATGGCCCGTTCTAGGCTAAGTTTGGTTTGGGCAGAAAGGCTGTGCCCATCCCGCGAGACAGTGACCCGGATAAATACCAAGTGGGGTGCGTAGATCTGCCCGTAGAGATGGATGCTGTGCACTGAGAGATTGAATGCCGTGAGCACCCCAAACAGATCGCTGAGCAGAGAGGGGCGATTGCGGTAAGCTAGACAAACCAGTGTCTTACAGCGCTCGTCCTGCATCTGCACCACTGCCTTGCGAGTCTGGTAGAGGGCATAGGCCAGACGCAGGTTTTGCACCTGAACCTCGCTGCTGACAAACTGGCTGTAAAAAGGCGGAAAGCTCTGGTTAAAGCGCCGCATCAGAGCTGTTCGCGTCAGGGGGACGGAGCTCTTGCCAGGGTTGACCTTGAGTAGATGGGGATCCCCAGCTCCCCCTCCTTGGTCCACCTTCCGCTCCCCGGCCGGCTCGAGAGAAGGTGGGGTGCCCTGTTCTGGTGACTGCTCGGCTACCATTCCTCTCACCCCTTGCATGGCCACTTGACAAAGAACACAGCTTAGCTCCCTCCCCTCGTGCAGAGCTTTGCCAAGGATACGAAGTGCGCGTTCAATTCTTCTCCTGTTCTATCCCAGGGGATCGAGGGGGGCATCAAACCCCTCATCAGGGGGGCTGCCCGTTAGCGGGTGATCCTAGACTAGAAAAGAACTGGCTTGCCCAAGCCAAGGGGTAGGGCAGCCGTTTTCGTTTCCCCAGGCAGGAACTCCCGTGAACAGGACCGCTACTGATGCCCAGCTGCTGGATCCCGCCGGAAGCTGGTGGGATCTCCACATCGTTGCCTCCCCTGTTCAGGAGGACCAGATCTTTTGGCGGCTGGAGAGCTTTGGCTGTCAAGGCATGGCCAGCCAGGCTCATGACGAAGGCCAAATCAGCATTCATGCCTACTTGCCCTGCTCCCGCGCCACCCTCTTGGACTTGGCAGCTCTGGCCCTGCGCCTGCGGCAAGATGCCCTCGTAGCTGGTCAGCCCCTTCCCAAACTGCGCTGGGAACGCATAGAGGCGGAGGACTGGAGCAGCAGTTGGAAGCAGCACTGGCAGCCCCAGTGGGTCGGGGACAGGTTGCTTATTTGTCCGTCTTGGCTGGATCCACCTCCCCACCCCGGTCGTCTCCTGCTGCGGCTGGATCCGGGCATGGCCTTTGGCACAGGTACTCATCCGACCACCCAGCTTTGCCTGGAGGCCCTGGAGATGCGCCTTGGGGGGGGTGCTGGGGGAGTCACAGTGGCCGATGTGGGCTGTGGTTCGGGCATTTTGTCTGTGGCAGCGGCTCTCTTAGGAGCCAAGCGGGTTTATGCCGTGGATGTTGACCCGCTGGCGGTGCAGGCCACGCTCCAGAACCGGGATCTCAACGGCCTGACGGATCGCATTGTGGTGGCCAAAGGTAGCCTGGAGCACATTCCCGAGATGGTGGAGGGGCTGGTGTGCAACATTCTGACGGAGGTGATCCTAGACATGATCCCGCAGTTTGGCCTGGTGGTGAAAAGAGGGGGCTGGCTCATCCTCAGCGGCATTCTCCTGGAGCAGGCCAAGCTGGTTACGGAGATGTTGGAGGCCCACGAGTGGTTGGTTGCATCCCTTTGGCGACGGGGGGAATGGTGCTGTCTGAACGCACGCACAATTTAAGTTCTCTGCCCCGCCTAGCCATCGATCCGGCCCAACGGGATCCCGCGGGCGGGCTCCATTTAAGTAGCTCACAGCGGCACTACCTGCAGCGGGTGCACCGCCTCCGGCCAGGGGATCCCTTTTTGGTTTTGGATGGCTCCGGCAAGCTGTGGCTAGCCCATTGGCAGCCCCAGAAATGCCAGATTGCAACCGAGGTGGAGGCGCTGCCGCGGGAATTGCCCGTTTACCTGCATCTGGGCTTGGCAGTGGTCAAGGGGCTGGGGTTTGATGAGGTGTTTCGCCAGGTTACTGAGCTGGGGGTAGCCCGCATTACCCCTTTGCTGACGGAGCGCACCGTGGTAGAGCCGGGATCTGGGCGGCAGGAACGCTGGCAAAAAATTGTGCGGGAGGCAGCAGAACAGTGTGAGCGGCTGCACTGGCCCCAAGTTGACCCGCCTACTTCCTGGAGCCGCTGGCTGGCCGAGCTAAGGGCCAACTGGTGGGGTATAGCCGTCGCCCGCCAGGACGCCCCTCTGCTGCTGCAGGTCCTACCGCAACTGCGGGATCCCGTGGTGGCACTGGCTATTGGCCCAGAAGGGGGCTGGACAGAGAGCGAGCAGCGCCAGGCGGAAGCCTACGGCGGAGTGCCTGTCTCCTTGGGCCCGACAATCCTGCGATCCACCACAGCAGCTGTGGCCGCTGCCAGCCAAGTTGCCGCCTTCTATGCTAGTTTGAGCCGAGGCTAGCTCGCTCTACCCCTCGGCAGCAGGAACACGGTTGCCGATATGATGGCATTGACATAAACCCTTGGGGGCCCAAGAGGAGCCAACATGGAGAAAATCCAGGCGGTGCGGGGCACCCGCGACATTCTGCCGCAGGAGGTGAGGCTGTGGCAACAGGTGGAGGCCAGGGCCCGCGAGATCTTGGGGCGGGCCAACTACCAGGAGATCCGCACCCCCATTTTGGAGTTAACGGAGCTTTTTGCCCGCAGCCTCGGCGGCGCCACTGACGTGGTGGGCAAGGAGATGTTTTCCTTTAGCACTCGCGGCGAGCAGGAGGTAAGCCTGCGCCCTGAGAACACTGCTGGTGTGGTGCGGGCCTATATCCAGCACGGGCTGCAGATGGCAGGCGATGTGCAGCGCCTGTGGTATTGCGGGCCCATGTTTCGCTACGAGCGTCCCCAAGCGGGGCGGCAACGCCAGTTCCATCAGTTGGGGGTGGAGCTCCTAGGCAGCCGGGATCCCCGCGCTGACGCCGAGGTCATTGCTCTGGCTTGGGGGCTGTTGCGGGCGGTGGGGGTGGAAAACCTTACCCTGCGGCTCAACTCCCTCGGGGATGGGCAGGATCGGCGGGCCTACCGCCAAGCCCTAGTGGACTACTTCACCCCCTTGAAAGAGCAGCTTGATCCCGACTCCCAGGAGCGCCTCAGCCGCAACCCCTTGCGCATCCTTGACAGCAAGGATCCCCATACCCGCGCCCTTGCCGAGAAAGCGCCCAAGCTGCCCGATTACCTCAGTGCTGACTCACGCGCCTTCTTCGAGCAAGTGCAAGCCCATCTCAAGGCCCTAGACATCCCCTATGAGCTGGATCCCTACCTGGTGCGTGGCTTGGACTACTACACCCACACCGCCTTCGAAATTGTCTCGCCCGAGCTAGGAGCCCAGAGCACTGTCTGCGGGGGCGGGCGCTACGACGGCCTGGTGGAAGAGCTGGGCGGGCCGCCAACCCCAGCGGTGGGCTGGGCTATTGGCCTGGAGCGGCTGGTGTTGCTGCTGCAAAAAAAGCAGCCAGAGGGGGTGGCAGGGCCCCTAGACGTCTACGTGATCTCCCGCGGAGCCAAAGCGGAAGCTCAATCCCTTCTCGTTGCCCAGGCCCTGCGCCAAGCTGGTTTTTGCACCGAGCTGGATCTAAGCGGCAGCCCCTTTAGCAAACAGTTCAAACGGGCTAGCCGTAGCGGCGCCACTTGGGCTGTGGTGCTGGGAGAGGCGGAAGCTGCGGCCGGGGAGGTGCAGCTGAAGCACTTGCCCACAGGACAGCAGCAAACCCTCCTGCAAGCTGAGCTGGTGAAGTATCTACTCTCCCAAAGGTGACTGCGCAATGCTGAGTTTTTGGGTACGGCGCGATGGACAAGAAGAATGGCAGCCAGTACCAGCCGAGGGAGCCATTCTGGAGGAGGACACTTACACCATCCTGGCCCGTTGTCCCCAACCCTACTTCACCATTACTGTGGAAGTTCACTACCGCCCTTTGACAGCAGAAGATGAGGGAGCTCCAGCGGAGGCGAAAGCCTCAAAGAGAGCCACCTCGCTCCTGCAAACCCGTTCGGTGCGCACCAACGAGGAGGGGATCAGCCTCATCTTGCCGGCCACCCACCTCTCCCCTGGTTTCTGGGAGCTGCACTGCCGCGATGCCGATTTGATAGCTGAGCTGTTTGGCGAGACGGAGCTAAACAATTGTCTGCGTTTCCAGGTCGTACCCGCCCCAGCTCAGTCGGAACCAGCAGCACCCTCGGTGGTCCAGCCAACGGAGCCCGAAGCTTCCACTCAGACCCAAGAGGCTGCCGTCCCCCCAGAGCTGTTTTCCCTCCTGCACAGCGACCTGGAGGGATCCCCCCAGGAAGTGCTGGTGTTAACCGGGCGAATTGGCTGTAGCGGCGAACTCCAGGTGCAGCTTTGGCAGGAAGGGAACCAGGATCCCCTTTTCCAAGGGCGACGGCAGATTCAACTCCCAGGGCAAGCGCGAGCGGCAGTGTTTAGCCTTCCCCTTACCCTGCCAAGTCAGCCGTGGGCGCGTCCTCTGCGGGGAGAGCTGCGCCTCACTCCCTCCTCTGGGCAGGCTTCAGAGCCGCTCACGATTCCTTTTTCCATCCGCTGCCGCAGCCAAGAATCCCTTGCCTCGGAGACCCCCCTCCCCCAGCAGCACCAAGAGGAAGACAGGTTGACGGACGTTGCCACTCCTGCCTCGACCACAACCCTGCTTTCTCCCGAGCGAACTTTGCAGAAGTTGTTGCGCATCTGGCAGGGCAGCCCCCCAGCTCCCCGCCCGGCTCAGCCGGGAGAGCTGCCTGCCGACACCGTACCCCCAGCTGAGGCCCAAGCCGAAGCAGAGGCAGTGCCTCCTTCCTCCCTTCCGCCCTCCCCCTCACCTGAGCTGCCCAGCGAAGAGGCTGTCCTGCCAGTCCCGCCCGCGCTACCTTTGCCGGTTACTGAGCAGAACCCAGAAGCCTTGCCCCTAGGAGTGTGCCCAGCGCCACAGCTGCTGGTGCCCGAACAACTGCGGGCAGGTGACAATTTCGATGTAGTGCTGCGTTTGCCGGCCTCGGTCAATTCTGCCAGTGGCTCGACCTCTCAGCCTCCTTTGTGGATTAAGTTTTGGGTCAAGCACGGCCGCACCCGCTCGCTGGTGGATGGCCCCCGCTGGTTGCTGGACTTCTCTCGCGATGACCAGGGACGGTGGCAAGCCCTCACCCGTATGACCATTCCCCCCGGCGTCCCTGAACTCATCTTCGAGGCTTGGGCCGTCAGTCCGGATCGCCAGCAGCAAAGCGACCGCGTGACGGAGCGCCGTTCTATCCTGCCTTAGGGATCCCTCAGTCTTGGGCCGAGCGCACCATCAGCACAGGGCAGCCGATGTGCACCCGCACATAGTCGGAGATGGAGCGCCCCAGCAGCCGATCCAAGTCGGGGATGCTGCGGGCAATGCTGGGCCGGCGATCCGGGGATCCCATCACCAACAGGTCGGCCTTGCTCTCTTCCGCCAAGCGGACGATCTCGGCGCCGGGATCGCCGACCGCTGTAAACACCCGGTGGGGAATTTGGCGGCTTTTGAGGGTGGCAATGGCTTTGTCTATAACCTCGTCCCGGCCTTGGGCGTCGGCATCCAGTTGTACCGAGGCCAGAAAAATCTGGGCTCCCGGGATACCGGCAACCAGATCCAGGGCTGTGGCAAAGGCAGCCTGGGCGGCAGGGGAGTTGTTGAGGGCCACCATGACGTGGCTGGGGTATTTGACGTAGGCGTCGTCTTTAACCAGCAGCATGGGGCAGGAGGCGAGCTGGAAGACGTATTGGCTGACCGAGTTCTGCAAAATGGCCATGATGCGGTTGCGCCCGCGGGATCCCATTACGATGAGGGGATTGGGCAGGGACTCGGCCACCTGCAACACCACCACCTTGGGATCCCCTTCCACCAGTTGGGTACTGATCTTTAGCCCAGGCCGCGGGGGAAAACTCTGCAGCGTCTGGGCCAACAGCTCCTGCCCCTTTTGCCAGGCAGCGCGCATGTCCTCAGCAGAGGTCTGGGAAGGCACCGCATGCAGCAGGGTTACGTGGCACTGGGCAAAGGCCGGCAAAGATAGCAGCGTGTGCACCATTTGCTCGGTGGGGCCGCTGCCGTCGATGGCGGCAACGATGTTTTCAAAGCGAGGCATGGAACCTGTTCTCCAGGCCAAGGTTTGCCAAGTCTCATCCTAGATCTGCCTCTGCCGATCCCTGTTGCCGCGGCAGATACCCCGCAACATTTTGTTGAGTTTTAGTAACTTAGCCACACATAGCCGGTGAAGCCGCCGCCGGCATTGGTGTTGCGGCCTGTTAAAAACTGAAACCCCCCGAGCCCCCG